>NZ_JBFEFH010000012.1:0-181802 GCF_040717455.1 Tautonia sp. JC769 | reverse complement strand
CTGGTATCATCAAGCTCTGTCTCGGCGGGCCGGTCCGCTGAGCTTGGTCGTTAGGCGGCGGGTATGCGTGTGCCCTTCGAAGCCATCGAGCACGAGGAGTACACAGACGCTCGCTACGAAGACCGACCGTTCACGGGGACGGCGTTCTACGTTTGCAACGGCGTACTCGCCGAGGAGTGCGACTTCGTCGAAGGCTACCTCCACGGCATGCGTCGTGAGTACTATGCGAGTGGTCGCTTGATGTGGGAGGCTGCCTACCGCGACGGCGTCCCCGATGGCCGGAGTGCACACTATTTCGAGGACGGCCGCATTGAGGCAATGTTCATGTATGAGGCTGGCCAGACGCTGGAGCGTCTGGAGTTCTCATGCGAGGGAGTGAAGGTGGCTGAGTATCGCCGCGAGCCCGGCATCCTTCGGGAATGGCGTGAGGATGGATCGCTCCGTAAGGAGACGACCTTCGCATCTCCGGATGGATATGATCGCGGGAGTGTAGTCGAGGAGAGGTACTTTGACCACGATGGTAAGCCGACCGTGGTTCAGCGGAATGGAGGCTGGCGGATCGCCGGGAGCGGCCGGGACGCCTAACCTCGCGCTGCAGCGGACCCGGCCCGCCGCGGCGCTTCCCTGTCAGTCGTGGCTTTCCCTTAGCGGGCCGGTCCGCTGAGCTATGGCGTTAGGCGGTAATTCAGCGAGTACCGACGATGCGACTTCGCCTACAAACCATGCTGCTTGTCGTGGCGATCGTCGCCCTGATAACCTCCCTGGTAGTGCAAGGCTTGAGGGCAGCTCGGCGCGAGACATCGCTTCGGGCTGAATTGCGGGCTGAGCAGCGGGAGAATGAAATTGCAGAGATCAATCTCCTGGAATTGGACGCTATCCGTGAGCAGGAAGTCGCTCACCTCCAAGCTCAGGTCGACCGGCTCCAAGCCCAACTCGCGAGCATCGGCGAGGATCGCGATCGTAGACCCACCAGCACCACCCAAGAGTAACGCCTAACCTCGCGCTGCAGCGGACCCCGGCCGCCACACGCTCTGCGGTCAGTCCCAGCTTTCCCTCGGCGGCCGGGTCCGCTGAGCTTGGTCGTTAGGCGGCGGAGATCGGGCATGAAACCACGCCTGTCGATGCGTCAGGCCCTCGTCCTAGTCGCTTTGGCCGGAGGCATCCTGGCCGTACTCCGCTGGTTCGACCCGGTCGTCCGCTATCGTCGTGATCGCGATGCCGATTCGCTGTACTCCGCCCTGAGCAGCGGGGTTAAGAACGGGGATCCGGTCGAGAAACTCGAACGGCTGCTGGGTACCGGGGCGATCAACTCTTCCCCCGAATTGCGTCGCTCCGTGACTGCCTTCGCTGAGCGTTCTCCGACAGATTACCCGCAGGGGATTGCGGAGGACGACGAGTTTAGGGAATACCGATGCGGAGCAGATGAGGCGCTGATCTTGCAGTACCGTCAAGGGCGCCTGGTAAACTTCGATCCCAAGATGTTCTCAGAGGGGCCGGTTCCCTTGGCCAGTTCTTCGAGGTAGCGTCGCGTAACCGCCTAACCTCGCGCTGCAGCGGACCCGGCCCGCCGCGGCGGCTTTTGGTCACATCAAGGCTTCGCTCGGCGGTCCGGTCCGCTGAGCTTGGTCGTTAGGCGGCGGAAGGAAGACCGTACCCGCGATGTCGAAGCCCGTCTTAATGTCCATTCCTGGGATCTAAAATCCCTCGCCTTCAGGCGACCACTTCCAGTACGTTCGCGGGATGGAGCACTACCGACGGACCGCCCACACCCGCTTCGACATCAAGTTCCACCTGGTCTGGATCACCAAGTACCGCAAGAAGCTACTGCGGGGTGACGTCGGCCTCCGGCTCCGCCAGATCGTACGAACGATCTGTGCGGAGTTGGAGGTCGAGATCCTCAAGGGCCATGTCAGCGCGGACCACGTCCACCTGTTCGTCTCCTGCCCGCCGCACGTCTCGGCGAGCTACCTGGTCCAGCGGATCAAGGGGAAGAGTTCGCGGAAGCTGATGCAGGAGTACAGCCACCTGAAGAAGCTTTGCTGGGGCCGCCACCTGTGGGCCCGGGGGTTCTTCGTGGCCAGCTCGGGGAACGTGACCGACGAGGTGATCATGGAGTACATCCGGACGCAGGAGCATCGGAAGGACGACGATGACTTCCGCGTCGAGGAGCCGTAGCTCCGCTACCCCAACAGTCGGGCTTTCAGCCGACTTGTGAACCTACCGGCTTCCAGCCGGTAGAGTCGTCAGTCGTGTCAAGCGAAGGATTCTGAGGGTTCGTCCCGGGCGAGGAGGGTCGCGCCCTATCCCCGACGGCAGGGCGATCACCGAGGAGTTCGAGGTCGTGCTGCCGGGCAGCCTCAGGTCCGAGCGGATTCCGAGAGATGGGCGGGGGTTCTCGGGGTGGGCCGAGAACCGGGAATGTCGGATTTGCGTCGAGCCTTTTGAATCACCCCCCACGGATGAGGAACGACGGCATTGGCTGATCGAATCTCTCCGATATCGCATCCAGGCCATCGTTTGCATGGGGGGAGGAATCTCGGATCGCGGCGTCTCATGCGATGGGCCGATCTGGGCCGCCTGGTCTACGAGCGACCCGTTGCCCGGCCCCGAGTTCGTACACTTGCGCTCCCTGGCCGATCGTCGGGGCGTCGTGGTCCTGGCGTTTTCCGCGAGGATGGTCTCCCGTGCCGAGTTCGATGCGATGGTGGACACCATCGCGATGAGTTTCCACATTCTGGGCGAGGCGACCGCCTGACCGCGCCCATGGCCCTTGCTGTCGCCGGCGCCCCCTGTACGGGACGAGGCAGAGGTGGGGGTTCCAGACCGGGGTCCCGGGTGAGGCGCGGCGAGGGGGATCGGAGCGGGGCAGCCGTGAGGACCTCCGTCTGCACGGCGGGACCGGCGGTCCATATATCGGTCAATAGTGGCGCGTGAATTGGTTAATGGGATTCCTCGCGTTCTTTTGAAATGGGGGGGCGATGAGGGTGTGTTGCGTCTCAGTGGGGGGAGGGGGCGGAGGGGTGTTGTCGGACGGCGACGAGGGCCTGGCCGGGGGAGAGGCCGCCGTCGTTGGGGGGGAGGCGGCGGGGGGTGAGGACCTCGAAGCCGGAGGAGCGGAGGAGCGAGGCGGTGCGGGAGGCGAGCAGGGCGTTCTGGAAGACGCCGCCGGTGAGGCCCAGCGTGGTGAGGGAGCGGGGGCGGGCGAGGTCGGAGGCGATCGAGGCGAGGGCATCGGCGAGGGCGTGGTGGAAGGCGGCGGCGAGGACGGGGAGGGGGGTGCCGCGGCGGAGGTGGTGGATGAGCCAGGGCCAGAGGGGGGCGGGGTCGAGGAGGATCGGGCCGGGGGGAGAGGGGGGGCGGCGGGCGAAGGGGCAGGGGGGGGCGATCGAGGGAGGGGGGCAGAGGGCGGCGAGGGCCTCGAGTTCGAGGGCGGCCTGGCCCTCGAAGGTGGACGAGGATCGGACGCCGAGCAGGGCGGCGACGGCGTCGAAGAGGCGGCCCATGCTGCTCGTCGCGACGCAGTGGAGGCCGGTTTCGAGCTGATGGCGGATCACCCTGCGTTCGGCGGGGGATGTGGCCAGGACGCAGGGGAGGTCGTCGTCCCAGGGGATGCCGGCGGCCCAGAGGTGGGCCAGGGCCGATCGGGAGGGGTGGCGGATGGCGAGGTCGCCGCAGGGCAAGGGGATGGGAGAAAGGTGAGCGAGGCGATCAGAGCGGGCGCCGTCGCCGGAGACGAGGAGGCATTCGCCGCCCCAGATGGTGCCGTCGGGGCCGTAGCCGGTGCCGTCGCAGACCCAGGCGAGCAGGGGGGAGGTGCCGACGCGGTCGTGGTCGATGAGCAGGGACGCGGCGTGGGCGTGGTGGTGCTGGACGCGGGCGAGGGGACGCCCGAGGGAGGCGGCGAGGCGTTCGGCCCATCGGGAGGAGAGGGCGTCGGGGTGGAGGTCGCAGGCGATGAGCCGGGGATCGAACCGGAAGAGGGTTTGCATGTGATCGAGCGAGCGCTCGAAGGCGATTTGCGTGGCCAGGTCGCCCCAGTCGCCGAGGTGCTGGCTGACGAGGGCGAAGGGGGGGCGGGCCAGGCAGAAGGTCGCCTTCAGCTCGGCGCCGACGGCGAGGACGGCCGGGCCGTCGGGGATCGGCCAGGGGAGGGGGAGCGGGGCGATCCCCCGGGAGCGTCGGAGGGGGACGGGTTGATCGTCGACGACCCGGAGGACGGAGTCGTCGCAAGGGGTCCGGATCGGCCGGTCGTGCAGGAGGAAGGCGTCGGCGAGGGGGGCGAGGCGGTCGAGGGCCTCGGCGTTGTCGATGGCGATCGGCTCGTCGCTGCGGTTGCCGGAGGTCATGACGAGGGGCCGGGCGTCGTGTTCGTCGAAAAGCAACGGGTGCAGGGGTGAGTAGGGGAGCATGATGCCGAGTTGGGCCAGGCCGGGGGCGACGGAGGGGGCGAGGGCGAGGGCCTCGTCTGCGTCGGTTCGGCGGCGGAGGAGGACGACGGGGCGGTCGCGGCCGGAGAGGGCGAGGGCCTCGGCGCCGTCGACGAGGGCGAGGCGGCGGGCGTGGTCGAGGGAGGGGACCATGAGGGCGAAGGGCTTGTCGCCCCGGCCTTTGAGCGTCCGGAGCCGGGAGACGGCGGATTCGTTGGAAGCGTCGCAGGCGAGATGGAAGCCGCCGACCCCCTTGATGGCGACGATCCGGCCGAGGTCGAGGGCCTGGCGGGCGAGGGTGAGGGCGGAATCGCCGATCGGCCAGGGGGCGGGGGAGTCGGGCGATTCCTGGGCGATGGGGGCGTTCGCGACGGGGACGAACCAGAGGGTCGGGCCACAGGAGGGGCAGGCGATCGGCTGGGCGTGGAAGCGGCGGTCGGCGGGATTTTCGTATTCGAGGCGGCACGAGGGGCACAGGGGGAAGCGGGCCATCGTGGTGTGGGGGCGGTCGTACGGCAGGCGCGTCAGGATGGTGAAGCGGGGGCCGCAGTCGGTGCAGTTGAGGAACGGGTAGCGGTGGCGGCGGTCGGCGGGGTCGCGGAGTTCGCGGAGGCAATTTTCGCACGTGGCGATGTCGGGCGGGACGGGGGTGATGGGCGTCGCGCCGGATCGGCTGGGGAGGATGGCGAAGCCGGCCGCGGCGGGGTCGGGGGGGATGGGTTCGTCGGTGAGGGTGACGATGGCGGCGAGGGGGGGGGCGTCGGTTTGCAGGGATCGGCGGAAGGCGTCGATCCGGTCGGGGGGGCCCTGGGCCTCGATGACGACGCCGGCGGGGTCGTTGGCGACCCAGCCGGCCAGGGCGAGGCGGTTGGCCGCGGCGTGGACGAACGGGCGGAAGCCGACCCCCTGGACGACCCCCCGGACGAGGAAGCGGCGGCGCTGGGGGAGGGGGGGTGAGGGGAGGGGCATCGGGATTCGGGGGGGCTTGTGCTTCGGTTTGGCCGGTGGGAGGCGATCCGGTGATGGTTCCATCATGGGATCGAGGGGGGAGGGTCGGGAATGGGGTTGTGGAGCGGGATGGGAGGAGGGTCGGACATGCGGGGCGTTTGATTTTTTTCGCGGGAGCGGGAGGCATGGCGGCGTCGGTGGGGGGGCGTGATCGGGTATGCTGGACGATTGAGGGGCAGCAGGGCGGGGACGAAGGCGGTGAGATCGAGACAGGTACCCCTCACTCCGCGATCGGGGAGTAGCTGGCGAGCGGGCTTGGGGGCGAACGTCTCCGACCTTCGCCCCCGGATCGGTGAAGAGGGGGACCGAGTCCGGATCGAAGAGCCTTGCGTCCATGCCGGGGACCCCTCACCCCGGCCCTCTCCCCGCGAGCGGGGAGAGGGGGACAGAAGGCTCTGCGAACGGGAGAAGGCTGCCTACCACCTGATTTCCTCTGCCCAATGCCCACTGCCTACTGCTCCGATGGGCAGGAGCGAGGGAAATTGTTATGAGTTCGCGTGTGGTTATGGGGGATTTCTGGATGTGATTGGGGAGAAAGGAGGGAGGGATTCAATGTGTCTAGCCGTGCCGGGGCGTGTGGATCGGATCTCGGAGGAACGGGGGACGCGGATGGGGTGGGTTGATTTCGGGGGGGTGGTCAAGGAGGTCTGCCTGGAGTTCGTCCCGGAGGTGGGGGTGGGGGATTACACGATCGTGCATGTCGGGTTCGCGCTGAGCAAGATCGACGAGGCCGAGGCGAGGCGGACGCTGGACGCCTTGCGGGCGATGGGGGGCTTGGAGGGGGAACTGGGAGGCGATCCGGATGAAGTATCTGGATGAGTTCCGGGATGGGGAGGGGGCGCGGAGGCTGGTCGAGGAGATCCGGCGGGTCGTGTCGAGACCGTGGGTATTGATGGAGGTCTGCGGGGGGCAGACGCACGCGATCATCAGGAACGGGATCGACCAGGTGCTCCCGGAGGGGGTGGAGCTGGTGCACGGGCCGGGGTGCCCGGTCTGCGTGACGCCGCTGGAGGTGATCGACCGGGCGTTGGCGATCGCGAAGATCCCGGGGGTGACCTTCTGCTCGTTCGGCGACATGCTGCGGGTGCCGGGGTCGTCGACGGACCTCTCGCGGGCGAGGGCGGAGGGGGCGGACGTGAGGGTCGTGTACTCGCCGCTGGATGCATTGGCGCTGGCGAGGGCGCACCGGGATCGGGAGGTCGTCTTCTTCGGGATCGGGTTCGAGACGACGGCGCCGGCCAACGCGATGGCGGTGACGCTGGCTCGGAGGGGAGGGCTGGGGAACTTCTCGATCCTGGTGTCGCAGGTCCTGGTGCCGCCGGCGATCGAGGCGATCTGCGCATCGAAAGGAAATCGCGTGCAAGGGTTCCTGGCCGCAGGACATGTCTGTACAGTGATGGGGACGGGGCAGTATCCGGCGATCGCCGAGCGGTATCGGGTGCCGATCGTCGTGACCGGGTTCGAGCCGATCGACCTGCTCGACGGGATCCGGCGGGCGGTGGTGCAACTGGAGCGGGGGGAGGCGCGGGTCGAGAACGCGTATGCGAGGGTGGTGTCGGGCGAGGGGAACCCGGTGGCGCGGGCCTTGCTCGACGAGGTGTTTGAGGTGACGGATCAAGCTTGGCGGGGGATCGGGACGATCCCGAACAGCGGCTGGAGGCTGGCCCCGGCGTACCGCGCCTTCGACGCGGCGGGGCGGTTCGAGGTGGGGGCGATCCGGGCGGCCGAGTCGCCGGAGTGCCGGAGCGGGGACGTCTTGCAGGGGCGCATCACGCCGCCGGAGTGCCCGGCGTTTGGATCGGTCTGTACGCCGAGGCAGCCGCTGGGGGCGACGATGGTATCGAACGAGGGGGCGTGCGCGGCCTATTATCTGAATGGCCGGACGAGGGGGGCGAATGCTCATGCCTGAGCCGATCCGGTTCGACGCGTGGGCCTGTCCCTTGCCGTTGCGGGATTCGCCGACGATCGTGATGGGGCACGGGGGAGGGGGGCGGCTCTCGGGAGACTTGCTTGAGCATCTGTTCTTGCCGGCCTTCCGGAATGAGGCCCTGGAGGCTCGGGGCGACGCGGCCGTGGTGGGGGTGCCGGCGGGGCGATTGGCGTTCGCGACGGATGCTCACGTGGTGCGGCCCTTGTTCTTCCCCGGGGGGTCGATCGGCGAGCTGGCGGTGAACGGGACGGTCAATGACCTGGCGATGGCGGGGGCCAGGCCGTTGCACCTGAGCGCGAGCTTCATCCTGGAAGAAGGGCTCGCGTTGGATCGGCTCGCGGCGATCGTCGAACGGATGGCCGGGGCGGCGAGGCGGGCCGGGGTGGCGATCGTGACCGGCGATACGAAGGTGGTCGAGCGCGGTCACGGCGACGGGTGCTACATCACCACGAGCGGGATCGGCGTGGTGCCGGACGGGCGATCGGTGGGACCCGAGCGGGCGAGGGCGGGGGACGCGGTGCTCGTGAGCGGGACGATCGGCGATCACGGGGTGGCGATCCTGAGCGTCCGCGAGGGATTGGAATTCGAGTCGGCGATCGAGAGCGACACCGCGCCCCTCACAGATTTGGTCGAGCGGCTCTTCGCGGCGTCGGTCGACGTGCGGACCCTGCGCGATCCGACCCGGGGGGGCCTGGCGGCGACGCTCGTGGAGCTTGCGGAGCGGTCGGGGCTGGGGGTGGTGCTGGACGAGGGGGCCATCCCGGTGCGGCCTGAGGTGCGGGGGGCCTGCGAGCTGCTCGGCCTCGATCCCTTGATGATCGCCAACGAGGGGAAGCTGGTGGCGATCGTGCCCGAGGACCAGGCCGAGCCGGCGCTGGAGGCGATGCGGGGTTCGGCGATCGGTCGGCAGGCGGTCCGGATCGGGACGGTCGTGGCGGAGCACCCGGGGACGGTCGTCATGAAGACGGGCATCGGCGGGCGTCGGGTGGTGACGCTGCCATTGGGGGAGCAATTGCCGAGGATTTGCTAGGTCGATCGGATCGGATCCGGTCGGGTCAACGCCCCTGGCGGCGCTCGTCGAGGAAGGCGAGCCAGTCGTCGACGCCCTGGCCGGTTTTGGCCGAGGTCTCGATGAGGCGGACGCCGGGGCGGACGTCGAGCAGGTGGGACCGGGCGGCGTCGCGGTCGAACTCGCAGGCGTCGGCGAGGTCGATCTTGGTGAGGACGACGGCATCGGCGGAGTTGTAGATGCCGGGGTATTTCAAGGGTTTGTCCTCCCCCTCGGTGACGGAGAGGAGGGCGACCCGGCACGACTCGCCCAGGTCGTAGCTGGAGGTGCAGACGAGGTTGCCGACGTTCTCGATGAACAGGACGTCGTGCGAGGGGAGATCCCAGGCGTCGAGGTGGCGGTCGATCATCTCGGCGTCGAGGTGGCAGATGCCGTGCGTCTCGATCTGGCGGACCGGGCACCCGGCCCGGGCGAGTCGCCGGGCGTCGCGGTCGGTTTCGAGGTCCCCCACCAAGGCGGCGGGGCGGCCGCCACGGGCCTTGAGGGCCGAGAGGGTCCGCTCCAGCAGCAGCGTCTTGCCGGAGCCGGGGCCGGAGACGAGGTTGACGACGAACAGCCCGGCGTCACGGAACCGGAGCCGCAGGGCGGCGGCGAGCTGGTCGTTCTTCTTCAGGAGCCCCTGGCGAAGCTCGACGATCCGGGGGGTCATGGACGGCGCTCCGATGGGGTGACGGCCTGGCCTCGATCCTGGTCCTCGACCTCGATCGATTCGAGTTCCAGTTCCTTGCCCCGCACGACCGCGGCCGAAGGGTGATCGCAATGCGGGCAGCGGAACGGAGGAGCCTCGGCCAGATCCACGATTCGTCCGCAAGGTTCGCAGCGGATGGCGATGGGGATGGATTCGATCTCCAGGGCCGCGCCTTCGAGCGGGGTGGCTCGGGTCACGACCTCGAAGCAAAAGGTGAGGGCCTCGGCCGCGACCCCGGCGAGGACTCCGATGCGGAGCCGGACGCGAGTGACCCGACATGGGGCCGATCCTGCCAGGGCTTCGGTGACCTGATGGACGAGGGCATTGGCGATCGAGAGTTCGTGCATGCGCGATGGTGTCCTTGCTCGGCATGCGCGGTGGTTGGGCATCGACCCGGCGGCAACTCAGCGTCCTGCGGTCCCGGATGGCTCGAGCGACCAGGCCAGGTGCAACCCCATGGCCGAGGCCAGCCGGCCGAGCGTCGCCACGGTCGGGTTCCGGTTCAGTCCCGTCTCAATTTTGTGGATTGCGGCCCGGTCGATCCCCGAGATCGCGGCCAGGTCGGCGTAGCTCAGGCCGAGTCGCCCCCGCTCGGCCCGTAAGGCCATCGCCAGCTCCCGAGCAGGCCAGGGGGCGGGTCCGGCCTCCCGCTGAGCACGCATGGCGGCGGCGTCTTCCTCGCCCAGTTCGCCCGAGGCCACCAGCTCGTCCAGCGTGATTCCCGGGCGGAACCGACGGCGGATCGTGTCCTCCTCGGCCCGCTGCTCGGGCGTCCGATCGATGCGGACGCGATGGGGCAGGTCCTCGCCGGTCATGATGCATGGTCCTTCGGATCGGGTTCGTAGGCGGTCACCGGCCGCAAGATGACCGGGTCGGCCGCGACTACCTCATAGACAACAACGATCCAACGCCCGGTGAAGGTGAACCCCGCGACCAGGGGTCGGCCGCTCGAACGGCTGGTGCGCTCGACGGCGTCGTCGGCCAGCAAGACCGACTCGACCTCGTCCGGCGAAAGCCCGTGTTCGCGGACGTGGTGGAGGTTGCCGCTGAGGTCGTCTTCGTCGTCCCAGGCCACGAGCGCATCGGTTCGACGCATTCGGATTTCCACGATCGAGACGGTTCGTTGTCGTATCTCAATACTACAGTCATGGCAATGCGATGGCGAGGGCCTCGGCCGAAACCCCGTCGAGGACGCCGAGGCGGAGCCGGACGCGGGTGACCCGGCACGGGGCCGAGCCTGCGAGGGCTTCGGCGACCTGCCGCGCCAGGGCCTCGGCGATCGAGAGTTCGTGCATGATCGGATCGGCGATCAGGGGATCGGGGACTGAGGGGGATCGGGATCAAGGATGGCGATGTCCGTCGGACGGATCAAGGATCGTCGACTTCGGACTCGGGAGCAAGGGATTGCGAGGCCGCCGGGGTCGGCCCGAGACGACTTCTGGCAGGATGTAGTGTGCGGGAGGATCGATCGCGGAGCTAGACCAATGGGCGGGGCGATCGGGGAGACGCCTCACGGATCGAGGGGGCGAGGGCATCGGATCGGCACGAGCGGGACGTCTGGGGAGAAGCGCCGGACCGATCGGGATGGCGCGGCCAATAAAACCGCTCGAACCGGCGTAATGGGCTTGAGCACGTCGGGATGGCCGGCCGATATCGAGACTGAGGTTCCCCGGGGACATTCGGGGAGCGATCGGTGATGAGCGGGAACGGGCCGGCCGATCGGAACCATGGAGATGAGCCGTTGAACACCCCAGCCTCAACTCGGCGACTTCTGGCCGTTGTCCTTGCATTGGCAGTGATGGGGCCAGCCTGGGCGTCGGGTCAGATGGGAGGTCCGTCGGGGTCGGTCGGGGGATCGTCCGGCTATCAAGGGCCGACCGATACGAGCCTTGGGCGCATGCCGGGCGGGGGCGGAAACCTCACGGGGAACGCTCCCGGGTCGGATCGGCCGATCATCGGGGGCGGGACGGGGGCGGCCTCCCGGGTGCCGCCGAGCCTCTCGCAGCCGGGGGGGGACCAGTTCCAGGGGCTCGGCGGGGCCGGCATCGGCCTCATCCCGAGCCTCCCCGAGGCGACCTTGCCGGTCTTCGGGCCGCTCTCGCTGCCGGAGGTCGAGGACGAGGGGCCGCCCGAGGGCCTGACGCTCGACCAGGCGATCGCGCTCTTGCTGCGCGAGAGCCTGGAGCTGCGGAGCCGATTCTACGAGCTGCCCAAGGCCCGGGCCGACATCCTGACGGCCAGCCTCTACCCGAATCCCTTGATCTTCTACGACGCGCAGCTCGTCCCGTACGGCAACTACTCGGAGCGTCGGCCCGGCGGGCCGGTCCAGCACGACCTGAACATCCAGCACCCGCTCGACCTGACCGGCAAGGTGGCGGCCCGGACCCGGGTCGCAGAGCGGGCCTACACGGTGCTGGAGGCCCAGTATCAGGATGCCGTGCGGGTTGAGATCGATAACCTGTATCGGGCCTTCGTCGACGCGTTGCTGGCCCGCGAGGCGATCGCCTACGCGAGGGCCTCTGTCGCCGGCCTGGACGCGTTCCTGGAGACGGTCCGAGATCGCCAGCAGGAGGAGCTGGCGACCGAGGTCGACGTCAATCAGGTCCTGATCATCCGGGAGCGGGCCCTGATTGGCTTCGAAGACGCCGTCCAGACGGACCGGGCGGCTCGCCTCCGGCTGGGGACGCTCCTGAATCTTTCGCCGGCCCAGATCGAGCAACTGCAGGTGCGGGGGACCTTGTTTTTGACCGACGCCCCGGCTGCTCCTCAGGGAGAACCGTTGATCCGGCTCGCCCTGGAGTCGCGCCCGGATCTGCTGGCCTTCCGACTCGGGATCGACCGGAGCCGGGCCGACCTCGACCTGGCCCGGGCCAACCGCCTGGCCGACGTGTACGTGCTTTATCAGCCATTCACCTATCAGGACAACGACGTCGGCATCGGCGAGGGCGGGTCGTACTCGTGGGCGCTGGGCCTGACGGCGCCGCTGCCCCTGTACAACCGCAACCAGGGGAACATCAGGAGGGCCGAGCTGAACGTCGAGCAGACGAAGGTGGAGCTGGCCTCTCGCGAGCGTCGAGTCGTTGCCGAGGTGATCCAGGCCGAGCAGGAATACCAGGTGGCCCGAGCCGCCGCCGAGCGGCTCCGGCAGATCTCTCGGCCGGCCGCCGAAGAGGTGCTCGACACGGCCCTGGTCCGCTACCGGGCGGGCGAGCAGAACCTGTTGTTCGTCCTGAACGCGTACCGGGAATACAACGGATTCGTGCGCGAGTACCTCTCGACCTGGGTCCGCTACCGCCGCGCGATGCTCCGCCTGAATACGGCCGTCGGCCGCCGCATCCTTCCTTGATTTCGGCCTCGGAGCCGTTGAAGGCCGGAGGAGGGGGAAGACGCGGACGAACGCCAAGGCCGATTACTCGTCGGCCCGGCGGCGGTAGTAGTCGAGCCAGGCGCTGCCCTGGCGTTCGGTCAGCCCGGCGAAGGTGGCGTCGATGGCGGTTTTGGGGGGCGTCCCGGCCCGCTCGCGGTCGACCCCCTGGAGGACGAGGCGCTCGGTTTCCCCCTTCCACTCTCCGGTCGCCTTGCCGTTGGCGAGGGCGGCGTAATACCAGATCCGGGCGTCCCCCGGCTCCTGCTCGATCAGCTCGAAGAAGGTCTGGCGGGCCTCCTCGAACTCGTCGGCCTCGAACTGGTCGATTCCTTGTTCCAGGGCGGAGTCGGCCGCCCCGTCGGCGTCGTCGGGGTCGGGGGTGACGAGTTCTCGGACGAGTCCCTCGGATTGCCCGGGATCGGGGGGGGCCTCGGCCTCGGAGCCGGCCCCGATGCCGGCGGCGAGGGGAGAATCGAGGGCGTTTCGGCCGGAACCGGAGCCGAGGAGGCCGCCGCCGATCCCGCCGGCGGCGTCGACCCGGTCCTTCACGCTCGTCAGGTCCGATTCGAGGCGGTCGATCGTGTCGGCCATCGCGTCGATTTGTTCCGATTGATTGCGCGACTGCCGGGCGAGGCCCTCGAGGACCTCCGAGGTCGGCTCGACCGCGGCGATCCGGTTCTCGAGCTCGGCGAGGCGGTCGCCCAGGGCGTCCACTCGGGGATCGGGGGCGGACTGGCTCGACTCGACCGTCGCGCGGAGCCGGTCGACCTGATCGGCGAGGCGGTCGATCCGGGCGGACTCGGCCCGAACCGCGCCGGAGGGGTCGGGGCTGTTTCTGGAATCGGAGGGTTCGGTTGCGTCGGGATCGCCGACCGATTCGCCCGCCCGGGCAATGGCCTGATCCCCCTGCGGATCTTCGGCCGTCGACGAGGGGGAGGAGAGGAAGGCGTCATAGGCCCAGGCACCGATGAGGCCGAAGATCAAGGCGAGCGCCGAGGCCGTGATCAGGGTCATCACGCTGATGGAGCCGCCGGTCGGTCGATTGCCTGGGTGAGTCCCGGCGCCGGTCTTGCGATCGGTCGGGCCGCCCGGGGCGACGCCTTCGGGACGCTCGGTGACGATCAATTCTCGCTGGGCGTCCGGGATCGGGTCATCGAGCCGTCGATCGTCTTGATTCTTGGACATGATGTCTTCTCTCGAATCTGGCGTCCGAAGGATCGGCCCGGCCGTCTTGGCGATCGGGACGACGGCGAGGCTCGGCACTCTCAAAAGAGGAACACGTTGCGAATGTGATGCCCTGGATCATCAATTCCCGTGCTCGGCCCGTTTTTTGCGTTGGCATCGCATTTGCTGCTGTGTGCAGCGACGTCGAGGTCATTTTGGGCCGAGTTGGCCCGATCTGGCCCGGTGATCGGTGTCGGATCGGGGCGGCCGGGGTCCGCTCGTTTACTCTCAAGTAAAAAGCGTGCGACCAATTGTGATGAGCACCCTGGATCAACGCCTTCCCGCGCGGCGAGTGGCCTGGATTGCCGGAGGGGCCGCGGCCCTGGTGGTGGCCGGATTCCTGCTCCTGGCCTGGAGCCCCTGGTCGGGGAAGGTCGAGGACGTTTCGGGAACCGATCGCGAGGAGGGCCGGGAGCGCTTGTCGGCCCGGCACTCGGGTCTGCTCGCCATCTCAAGCGATCGGCAGCGGGTTCTGGGGATCATGACGACCGAGGTCAAGGCCGGCCCCGTGACTCAGGTGTTCAACGCTCCTGGTCAGATTATTCCGGACGAGGCCCAGCACGCCTATATCACCCCCCGGGCACCGGGGGTGGTCCGCGATGTCCTTGTGCAGATTGGTCAGCAGGTTGAGGAAGGGGAGTTGCTGGCCCAGATCGACAGTCAGGAAGTGGCCGATGCTCGGCTGAACCTGATCAACGCCTTGCAGCAACTGGAAGTGGCTCGGGCGCGGCTCAACTGGCGGGAGACGACCTATACGAATGCGATCGCGATGCTTGAGGCGTTGAAGCAGGGAATGCCTCCCGAGGAGATCCAGGAGCAGTTCGCCGATCGTCCCGTCGGCCGGACCCGGGAGGAGCTGCTCCGGGCTTACTCGCAGTATCACCTCTCCGGGTACGAGGAGAATCTTTACGAGAATCTGCGCGACAAGGACGCGGTCGCGCCGGCCCGATACCGGGTGGAGCAGGCCGAGTTCGGGGTCGATCGCGCGATCTACCGGGGCCTGATGGACCGCCTGGCATTTGAGGAAACGCTCGAGTACACGCTCGCCCGTCAGCGATTGCGCGAGGCGAGGACCTCGGTCAAGGTTGAGCTGGAGACGCTTCGCGTCCTGAACGCGTCGGCCGAGGAGATCCTCGATCGGTTCGAGTCGGGGGAGCTGACGCGAGACGCCCCGGGCCGGAGCCCCTTGCGGACCCTGAGCATGACGGCCGACGCGGCGATCGACCCCTCGCGCGACCTCGATGAGCTGAGGAGATCCGAGGGGACCCCGGTGAGCACCTACGACATCCGGGCCCCGTTCGCCGGGACGATCCTGGAGCGGGGGAGGGTGGTCCCCGGGGTGGTGATCGACGGCCGGGAGCAGCTCTTCACGATGGCCGACCTGGACGAGGTCTGGGTCGAGGCCCATGTGCACGAGGGGGACTTCTTCCTGCTCCGGGAGGCCAGGGGGGGCTCGGTCCGATTCTCGGCGGCGGCCTACCCCGGCCGGGTCTTCGAGGGCAAGGTGCTGTACACCGGCGACCTCGTGGACGAGAAGAGCCGGACCATCCGGATGATCGCCGAGGCCCGGAACCCCGACCGCCTGCTGAAGCCCGGCATGTTCGTGCAGATCCGAGTGCAGGCGAAGGACCCGAGGGAGCTGCCGCTGGTCCCGTCCTCGGCCATCCTGACGGAGGGGGACGAGCACTTCGTCTTCGTCCAGGTTGATACCGAGCGGTTCGAGCGTCGGGTGATCGAGACGGGCCGCCGCAACGAGGAAGAGGACGTCGTGTCCGTCGTCGAAGGTCTCGAACCGGGGGATCGCGTCGTCGTCGCCGGGGCGTTCGAGCTGAAGGCGGAGCTGATCGCGGAAGAGGAAGGGCACAGCTCGGCCCCAGCGGACGAAGCCGGCGGCCCGGGTCGATCGGGGGGCGGATCCGGCGACTGAGTGGGCCGGGCGAGGGCAAGGGCGAGGAACGGCAGCGGAGGTTCGGCGACGATGGTCGATGGCCTGATCCGGTACGCGTTGACCAGCAGGGGGGTCGTCCTGCTGCTGACGGTCGTCCTGATCGCCTCGGGAGTCTGGTGCGCGTTGAACTTGCGGATGGACGCGCAGCCGGACATCACCCCCCCCTTGGTCTCGGTGCTGACCGACGCCCCGGCGTTGAGCCCCGAGGAGATCGAGCAGTTCGTGACCATCCCGGTGGAGAATGGTCTGAACGCGATTCCCAAGATCGATTCGATCCGGTCGATCTCCCAGCAAGGGCTCTCGGTGGTTCGGATCATCTTCGAGCGGGGGACGGACATTTACTGGGCCCGCGCCCAGGTCTCGCAGCAGCTCGAGCAGATCAGGGCCGAGATTCCGGAAGGATTCGGCACCCCCGCGATGGGACCGATCACGACCGGCCTGGGGGAGATCATCCAGTTCGAGGTGAAGAACGCCCCGGGCTCCGACACGCCGAAGTCGCTGATGGAGCTGCGGACGATCCTCGACTGGGAGGTCGCACTCCCCTTGCGGGGCGTCCCGGGGGTCATCGGCGTCAACTCGTTCGGCGGCGAGCTGAAGACCTATCGGGCCGAGGTCTCCCCGGATCGGATGCTCGCCCGGAGCATCCCCATGGACCGGCTCTTCGAGGCGCTCGGCGCGAACAACGCGAACGCCGGCGGCGGCTACATCCAGCGCAACGGGGAGGTCCGGATCATCCGCGGCGAGGGCCTGATCCGGGGGACCGAGGACATGGACCGCATCGTCCTCGACAGCACCGAGGACGGCACGCCGATCTTCCTCCGGGACATCGGCCGGTCGATCACCGCCCCGATGCTCCGCAAGGGGGCCGTGACCCGGGACGGCGAGGGGGAGTCGGTCACCGCGATTGTCTACATGCTGATCGGCTCGAATACGAGGCTGGTGGTCGATCGGGTCGAGGAGCGGCTCGAGGCCATCCGGCAGGACCTCGAGCCGCTGGGCGTCGAGATCGACGTCTACTACAACCGAGGGTCCCTGATCGAGACGACGCTCCACACGGTCGCCGAGAATCTGGTGGTCGGCGGGGCGCTGGTGATCGCGGTCTTGCTCGTGCTGCTCGGCAACTGGCGGGCGGCCCTGATCACCGCGGCGGTCATCCCCCTGGCGATGCTCGGCGCCGTCGACGCGATGTACCTCTACGGGATCGCCGGCAGCCTGCTGAGCCTGGGGGCGATCGACTTCGGCCTGATCGTCGATAGCGCCGTGATCGTGATCGAGAACATCGTCCGGCGGCTCTCGCACGCCGAGGAGGGGGATTCGAAGCTCGACGTCGTCTACGAGGCGACCCGGGAGGTCAAGACGCCGGTCCTCTACGGCGTCGGGATCATCACGATGGTCAACCTGCCGATCCTCGCCCTGCAGGGGGTGGAGGGGGCGATGTTCCGGCCGATGGCCCTGACCCTGATCTTCGCCCTGTCCGGGTCGATGCTGCTGGCCCTGACGGCCGTGCCCGTGGCCGCCTCCTTCTTCCTGAAGATGGGGACCGGCGAGAAGGAGACGTGGCTCATCCGCCAGGCGAAGCGGCTGTACAGGCCGATGCTGCCGGTGTTCCTCGACCACCCCTGGGCCGTGATCGCCGCCTTCGTCGCGGCCCTGGCGCTGAGCATCCCGCCCGCCCTCTCGATGGGGGGCGAGTTCATCCCGCAGCTCGACGAGGGGGATCTCGTCATCATCATGTCTCGCCCGCCCAGCGCCTCGCTCGAGGAGGGGATCGAGCAATCGACCCGGCTCGAGCAGGAATTGCTCTCAAGATTCCCGGATGAGATCGAGACGATCGTCAGCCGGACCGGTCGCCCGGAGATCGGCCTCGACCCGGCCCCTTTGAATCGCACCGATACGTTTATCTTCCTGTCAGATTACGAGGAGTGGACCGCCGTCGAGGACAAGGACGCGCTCGTCGACGAGCTGGAGGAAATCTGCGACTACCTGATGCCCGGCACGAAGCTCAACTTCAGCCAGCCGATCGAGCTGCGCTTCAACGAGCTGATCTCGGGGGTCCGGGCCGATGTCGGGATCGCCCTCTTCGGCGACGACCTGGACGAGCTGAGCCGGAAGGCCGCCGAGATGGTCGAGGTCCTCAAGACGGTCGACGGGGCGGCCGACGTCAAGGCGCAGCCGATCCGGGGCCTGCCGTACCTCCGGGTGCTCGTCGACCGGGACCAGGTCGCCCGCTACGGGATCAACGTCGAGGACGTGCTCGACGCGGTCCGGGCCATGGGAGGGTACACGGTGGGCCAGGTCGTGGTCGACCAGCGGCGATTCGACCTGCAGGTCCGGTACGAGCCGGAGGACCGCAGCGATCTCGAGGCGATCGGGGCCATCAGGATCGCCGACCCCCGCGGCCGGATGCTCCCCCTGGGCGACCTCTGCGAGATCCGGATGGAGGACGGCGTGTACGAGATCCGCCGGCTCAATCGCGAGCGTCGGGCCCTGGTCCAGTGCAACGTCAGGGGCCGGGACCTCGCCAGCTTCGTCGCCGCGGGCAAGCGGGCGTTCGACGAGCAGATCGACCTGCCCGAGGGGTACCGGATCGACTGGGGGGGGACGTACGAGAACCTCCGATCGGCCGTCAGGCGGATGACGATCGTGCTGCCGCTGTCCTTGATCCTGATCTTCCTGCTGCTCTACGCGACGTTCGGCTCGATGAAGCTGGGCCTGCTCATCTTCCTCTCGGTCCCGTTCGCGTCGATCGGCGGGATCTTCCTGCTGTTCGCCCGGGGGATCGACTTCAGCATCTCGGCGGGGATCGGGTTCATCGCCCTGGCGGGGGTCTCGGTGCTCGACGGCCTCGTGCTGGTCTCGGCGATCCGGGACCGGCTGACCGAAAAGGGGGAGGACGTCCGCGAGGCCGTCTTCGAGGCCTCGATGGAGCGGCTCCGGCCGATCCTCATGACCGGCCTGGTCGCCAGCCTCGGCTTCGTGCCGATGGCCTTCAACACCGGGATCGGCGCCGAGGTCCAGCGGCCGCTCGCCACGGTGGTCGTCGGCGGGATCATCACCAGCACCCTGATGAAGCTCATCCTGCTCCCCGCCATCTACCACTGGTTCGACCCCGGCGTCGGCCATCGGGGAGAGGCCGGCGGCGTGGAGCATCCGGCCGGCTGACCGCCCGACCCTCGTCGCCTCGGCCCGGGAAAGCTCGCCCGGCGGCGACGGGCCGTCGGGGTCGAGGCCGAAGGCCGCAACGGGCCCGGCTCGCAGAGTCCGATAATGACGCTTATGGTCGCAGCATGTGAATTTGGGAGAATGTATCGATTCTCGGGCCGGGCTCGGCTATGATCAGACGCTCGGTGGACCGCGGGCGAGGGACGCTCGGGCGTTGACCTTGCCTCGTCGCGAGCGGCTGCCCGGTCGGGCAATCGCCTTCGACGGGCAGGGGGCGGAAAATGGGGTCGGGCCGGCGCCGCCCCGGGGCCCGGCCGGGGCGGCGCGGAGGGGGGACGGTCAGCGGGCGGAGAGGGCCTCGGCCGCGGCCTGCTCGGGGTAGGCGCGGGCGACGGCGTCGGGCTCGGGCCGGGTGGACCAGCCGAACCGGAGGCCGAGGACGAACCAGCCGAGCGCGACCACGCCGGCGGCGAAGATCGTGTCGCCGACGACGCGGAGCCAGCGGAGGGTGTTCATGAGCTCGGTCTGCATGAACTCGGCCGACCGGGCGTACCACATCCCGCGATCGACGCTCGCCCAGGTCTGCAGGAGGCCGACCGGCAGGACGCTGAGCAGGACCATCAGGGCCAGGCCGACGTTGATCGTCCAGAAGGCGAGGGAGAGGGCCCCGGTCTTCCACTCGCGGCGGAGGGTCAGGCCCTTCATGCAGAAGAGCATCAGGCCGATGCCGAGCATCCCGTAGACGCCGAACAGGGCCGTGTGGCCGTGCACCGGGGTCGTGTTCAGCCCCTGCATGTAGTAGAGGGCGATCGGCGGGTTGATCAGGAAGCCGAACAGCCCGGCCCCGACGAGGTTCCAGAAGGCCACGGCCACGAAGAAGTAGATCGGCCAGCGGTAGGCCGACACCCACGGCCGGGCCTGCGACAGCGTCAGATTCTCATACGCCTCGAAGCCGATCAGGACCAGCGGCACCACCTCCAGGGCGCTGAAGACCGAGCCGAGGGCCAGGACCGCCGTCGGCGTGCCGGTGAAGTAGAGGTGGTGGAAGGTGCCGATGATCCCCCCGGAGAGGAAGATCGTGGTGGCGAAGAGGACCGCGGCGGTGGCCGTCGTCGTCCGCAGGAGGCCCATCCGGGTGAAGAGGAAGGCGATGACCACGGTGGCGAAGACCTCGAAGAAGCCCTCGACCCAGAGGTGCACGACCCACCATCGCCAGTATTCGGCGACCGCCAGGTTCGTCTGCCGGTGCCACATCAGGCCCGGCACGTAGAAGATCGGGATCGCCGCCGAGGCGAGCAGGAAGAGGCCGAGCAGGTGCTTGTGGTCGCCCGGCTGCCGGAAGGCCGGCCAGATGGCCCGCGCCATCAGGAAGAGCCAGAGGAACAGGCCGACGGTCAGGAAGAGCTGCCAGAAGCGGCCGAGGTCGACGTATTCGTAGCCCTGGTGGCCGAACCAGAAGTTCGCCTCCAGGCCGAGCCGCTGCTGGACCGCCAGCCACTGGCCGGCCATCGAGCCGACGACGATGATCAGGAGGCAGGCGAAGAGGAAGTTCACCCCGGCCCGCTGGAACCTCGGCTCGTGCCCCGAGACGGCCGGCGCCATGAACAGGCCGGTCGCCAGCCAGGCCGTGGCGATCCAGAAGATGCCGAGCTGCTGGTGCCAGGTCCGCGTGACGCTGTACGGCAGCCAGTCGGCCAGCGGGAAGCCGTAGAAGCCCGAGCCCTCGACCCCGTAGTGCGCCGTGACCGCCCCGAGGCCGACCTGCGCCACGAGCAACGCCGCGACCACCCAGAAGAATTTCAGGGTCGCCCGCATCGAGGGGGTCGGCCGCAGGGCCAGCAGGGGGTCGGCGCCGGGGGGCTCGTGGTGGACCTCCCCCTTGTGCCGCTCGGCGGCGAAGTACCAGGCCAACGCGCCGATGCCGGCCAGGAGCAGGACGAAGCTCAGGACCGACCAGACGACCAGGGCCCCGGTCGGCCGGTTGGCGATCAGCTCCTCGGCCGGCCAGTTGTTCGTGTACGTCACCTCGCCGCCGGGGCGGTTGGTGGCGCAGGCCCACGAGGCCCAGAAGAAGAAGGCGTTGAGCTGCTCGCGACGCTCGGGGGTCTTGAGGGAGTTGGCCGGGATCGCGTAGGCGTCTCGGAGTTCGTGCAGCCCGGGGTCGTCGCCGAAGAGGGCCGCGTAGTGGGTGCCGACGGCGGCGATCGCCTCGGCCCGCAGCGGCGAGACGGTCAGGTCGCCGGTCTCCGGGTCGTAGGTGTTCGTCCGCAGCTCGCGGCGGAGCCGGGCCTGCAGGGCGGCCCTCGCCTCGTCGTCCAGCTCGTCGAACGGGCGGCCGTGGTCGGCCTCGGCCCAGTGCTCGACCAGCCAGGTCGCCTCGCGGTGCAGCCAGTCGGCCGACCAGTCGGGCGCGACGTAGCTGCCGTGCCCCCAGACGGTGCCGACCTCCTGGCCCCCCATCGACTGCCAGACGTTCTGCCCGTCCTTGATCGTCTGGCCGGTGAAGAGGACCGTGCCGTCGGTGGTCACGACCCGCCCCGGCACCGGCGGGGCCTGGCGGTAGAGGTCCCAGCCGTAGTAGCCCAGCACCGCGAACGACGCCGCGATGACGACCCCCAGGGCGATCCAGAGGCGCAGATACTTCATGATCGATCGTCCTCATTCCGAAGGGTCCCGGGCCGTCCGCCTCGGGGCCCCCCTTCGATGGCTTGCGGTCGATGGATCGAAGCGGACCGGGCCCCCCGGCGGCGAGCACGACCCGGGGCCCCCGCGGTCCGCTTGCGATCGCAAATCCCCTGACCAGACCATAGTGGGGATCGAAATTGGATGTCAAGGTCTTAATTGGGGTGCTTCGGCGATTTCCCGCGGCGATCGGGCTCCGACGCATCAGCATGCCTGCGGGCGACGGGGAGGGGCCGGCGGCCGGGCGGGTTGGTCTGCCCGGGCGGCCTGGGTTAGGATCGGGGCGGGGCCGACGGGCGGGAAAACGATGGCGTTGTAAGCTGGACGCCCGGGGCGGTCTTGAAGGTTGCGAGGCGTTGGCGACCGTGATGGCCGAGCGAGCCCCGGACCGTGCCCGAGTTCCAGTCGTGTCCGAATTGCGGCCGGGAATTGCCCGTCGGCGTGCTCGACGGGTTGTGCCCGACCTGCGTCCTCGAGCGGGTCATGGGGGAGGAGACCGACCCGGGGCCGGTCGCCTCGGGGGGGATCGCCACCGGGCGTGAGGCGGGGGCGGGCGAGCCGACCCGGGCGACGGTCGCCGGGGAATCCGGGCCGACCGACCCCGTCCGGCTGCGTTATTTCGGCGACTTCGAGCTGATCCGGGAGCTTGGTCGGGGCGGGATGGGGGTCGTCTTCAAGGCCAGGCAATTGAGCCTCAACCGCCTGGTGGCCGTGAAGATGATCCGGTCGGCCGTGCTGGCGGGGGAGGACCAGCTCCGTCGCTTCCGCAACGAGGCCGAGGCGGTCGCCACGCTCGACCACCCGCACATCGTGCCGATCTTCGAGGTCGGCGAGCACGACGGCCACGCCTACTTCGCCATGAAGCTGATCCGGGGCGCCGGGCTCGACGAACGCCTGGGCGAGTACGCGGGCGGCTTCCCCGCCGTCGCCCGGCTGGTCGCCGCGGCGGCCGAGGCGGTGCATCACGCGCACCAGCGGGGGATCCTGCATCGGGACCTGAAGCCGGCGAACATCCTGGTCGACGCCGAGGGCCGGCCGCACGTCACCGACTTCGGCCTGGCCAAGCGGATCGAAGGCAACAGCGCCCTGACCGGGACCGGGGCCGTGATGGGGACGCCGGCCTTCATGGCGCCGGAGCAGGCGTCGGGCCGCCGGGGGGCCGTGACCACGGCGACCGACGTGCATGGGCTGGGGACCGTGCTCTACGCCCTCCTGACCGGCCGGCCGCCGTTCTCGGGCGACTCGGTGGCGGCGACGCTGGAGCGGGTCCGGGGGGCGGTGCCGGAGCCGCCGACCCGGGTCAATCGCCGGGTGCCCCGGGACCTGGAGGTGATCTGCCTGAAGTGCCTGGAGAAGGCGCCGAAGCATCGGTACGACTCGGCGCAGGCCCTGGCCGACGACCTGCGGCGGTTCGCCGCGGGCGAGCCGATCCGGGCCCGTCGGGTGGGCATTCCGACCCGGCTGCTGATGTGGTGCCGGCGACGGCCGGCGATCGCGGGCCTCTCGGCGGCGGCCGTGGTGCTGGCCGCGCTGGCGGCGGCCCTGGGCGTGGCCTCCTCCGTGCAGACGGCCAGGGCGCTCGACGCGGAACAGGAGGCGAGGCGACGGGAAGGACGCCTGCGGGCCGAGGCGCAAGCCGAGCGCGATCGCCTGGCCTATCAGCTTGCGCTGATCAACGCCCGGCAATTCGCCGACGCCTACCGATCCGCCGACATGGCCCGGCTCCGCGACCTGCTGGCCTCCCTCGTGCCCGGGCCGGGCCGGCCCGACCCGAGGGCCTGGGAGTGGTCTTACTTCAATGCGCTCGCGAACGCCGATTTGATGACGCTCGGCCGGTTCGTCGAGACGGTGGCGTGGAGCCCCGACGGCCGCCTGCTGGCCGCGACGCGGGCGAATCCGGCCCTGCGGTCGGAGGCGGGGTACCTCGCGTTCTTCGACGCGGGGACGGGGGAGGTCGTCGGGGAGCTCCGGGGGCAGACCGGGGGGATCTACGACGCCTCGTGGTCGCCCGACAGCCGGTTTCTGGCGACGGCGGCCGAGGATGGGACGGTCTGCGTCTGGGACGTGAGGGAGCAATCACATGTGCGGACGCTGGGGGGCGGAGGGCCGTCGAAGGCGGTCTGGTCGGTGGCCTGGAGCCCCGACGGCCGGTCGATCGCGGCGGGAGGGGGCCTGCTCGATCCGACCGTCCGCGTCTGGGACGCGGGGACGGGGGCCCTGCGGGCGTCCCTGGAATCCGACGAGGCGGGGGGGACCTTCGACGTAGCCTGGGCGCCCGACTCCCGGCGACTGGCGACGGCCCATGCGTCGGGGGCGGTGCTCGTCTGGGACGCGGGGGACGGCGGCGAGCTCGCCCGATTCGACCAGGAGGGCCAGGAGGCCCGGGCGGTGGCCTGGGCCCCGGACGGGAGGCGGCTGGCCTCGGCCGGGGGGGGCGGGGTGATCCGGGTCGTCGACCCGTCGTCGGGCCGGGTGCTCGTGCGGTGCCCCGGGCACGGGGGGGCGGTGCGGGGCCTGGCCTGGAGTCCCGACGGCTGGCGCCTGGCCTCGGCGGGGGAGGACCGGACGGTCCGGCTCTGGGACGCCTCGATCGGCTCGGCGATCGTGACGCTCCGGGGGCATCAGCGCGGGGTGAACGCCGTGGCCTGGGGCCCCGATGCCCTGCGATTGGCCTCGGCCGGCGACGACGGCCGGGTGAAGGTCTGGGACGCGTTCGACGCGCCGGAGGCCCGGACGATCGAGCGTGATGGCGGGGCCGTCGCCGCGATGGCCTGGGAGCCGTCGGGCCGTCGGCTGGCCGAGGCGGGCCGGGGGGGCGTGTCGGGGGATCGGGTCCGGCTCTGGGACGTCGAGGAGGCGCGGGTCGATCGCCTCCTGGGCGTCCCGGCGCCGGGCGGCGGGACGGTCGACCGGATGGCCTGGTCGCCCGGGGGGCGGCGGCTCGCGATGGCCTCGCATGACGTCTTCTCGGGCTCGCACGCGCTGACCTTCTGGGACCTGACGGCGATCGGGTCGGGGCGGAGCGTCCCGCATGACCGGGGGGCGGTGCTGGCCCTCAGTTGGGAGGATGAGGAGCGGTTGCGGGTCGTCTCGGCCGAAGGGGTGCAGACCTGGGCCGTCGGCGAGGGCGGACCGTCGCCCGGCCCGACGGTGGCGCTCGCGGGCGGCCGGAGGCCGATGGTCGAGCCGGGCCCTCGGGGCCGAATCCTGGCGGTGGCGGGCGATGATCGCCGGGTGCGGGTCGTCGAGTCCGCGACGGGCCGGGTGCTCCGATCGTGGGAGCACGGCGAAGGCGGGAGGGTCCGCTTGATGGCCTGGGATGCCCGGGGGGAGCGCGTCGCCCTGGTGCTCGATCGGCCGTCGATCGGGTTCGCGCCGTCGGGCGATCCCCGGCCGGGGCTGCTGCAGATCCGGTCGATCGCGCACGACGACGCGGTGCTCGCGATCCCGCTCTACGGCGAGCCGGCGGCGGCACTGGCCTGGCACCCTGACGGCAGGCGGCTGGCCTCGGCGGCCGGCGACGGCGCGGTGACGCTCCGGGACGTGCCGACCGGCCAGGCGGTGCTCCGCCTCTCGGGGCCGGAGGAGCCGACCGCGCTGGGCTGGTCGGCCGACGGCCGGGACCTGGCGGCGGCGGGGGCGGGGGGCCGCCTGGTGATCTGGCACGGGTCGAGGGGCGACGCGCCCCCGGCTCGGTGAGGTGTAGGGCGTGAGTTCGCCCGCATTCTCGTGTTTTCCTGCTTCAACGGAGACGACGCATGATGTTCCTCAGGCGATCCATGGCGGCGAACCTGGCCGTGAGTGCCGGGCTGGCCCTGGCCGGCTGCGGCGGGGACGGTCCGGCGGTCGCCCCCGGCGACGGGCCGGCGACGACCGCGGCCCCCCCGGGGACGGCTCCCCCCCCTACCCCGCCGATCGTGCCGGGCGGCGCGGGGGCTCCCGCGTCGGGGGCGATGGCCCCGGGGCCGTCGCCGAGCATGGCCGGGGGGACGATGCCCGGGGCGCAACCGGGCGTCTCGCCGCCCCCCTCGACCGCCTCGGGTCCGTCGGTCACGGGCGACCTGCCGGGGGACGACCCGAGGGAGGTCGCCCGGCGCTTCCTGACGGCCGAGGACCAGGCGATCGAGCTGGCCCTGATGACGGAGAAGGCCCGGCGTGCCCATCAGGAGCACGGGATCACGTCGGAGCGCGATCCGGACAGCCCGGTCGAGGTCGGCGAGGCCTCGACCGACGGCGACTCGGCCGAGGTGGCCATCCGGGTGGAAGGCCCGACCGGCCGATTGGAGGGCGGCAGGCTTCGCTTGCGTCGGGAGAACGGCGACTGGCGAGTTCATGCGATGGTCATCGCCGCGACGGCGGAGCATCCGGAGATCGTCATGGATCTCGAAAAACCGATGGAGATGTTCGGGGAACTCGGGGCGATGTTCTCCGAATTGGAAGGCGCGATGGAGGAGGGCTTCGACCTCTTCGACGAAGGGGACGAGGCCGACGATGCCGCCCAGGCCGCCGCGACCTTCGAGGCGATCGAGGCCATCGACCTGGTGGCCTTCCGCGAGTCGTTCGCGGTGGATCTGGCCGTGCAGGGCCGGCCGGCCGGCGCGGTGATCGCCGAGCTGGCCGCGCCGATCGGCCTGGAGCTGGACCGTTCGAAGGCGCCGGCCGAGGCCCTGGAGGGGCCGGTGACGCTGTCGGCCGAGGGCCTGACGCGGCTGGAGGCGATCGAGCGGGTGTGCGAGGCGGTCGGCCTCTATGCGACCTATGGCGCCGATCCGGCCGAGGAGTTCATGGCCGGCTTCGAGGGGGACGCCGTGACGCCGGTCCCCGGGCCCCGCCCCTGGCCGGTGGCGTTCGCCGGGCCGTTCGCGATCGAGGTGGCCGGCGTGGAACAGCGGCCGACCGGGACCGGGACGTTGAGGCTCCGGGTGCTCGGGGTGGGCCTGCCCCCTGCGGTCGCGGCGATGATCGGGGCCGACCCGTTTTTCGAGCTGGTCACGATGGGGAGCGTCTCCGGCCCGGCCGACGAGGACCTCTCCCCGGACGGCCAGTTCCCGGTGACTTCGAGCGACTCGGAGCCTCCCGAGGGGGTGGTGGACGTGACGCTGGATGTCCCGCTGGTCGGCTTGCTGAGGAGCGTGGGCGCGATCGCCGAGGTGACGGGGCGGGTCGAGATCCCGATCCCGACCGAGGTGATGACGGTGAGCCTCGCCCCCTTCGCCCCCGGGACGGCCCGCGAGGCGGAGGGCATCAGGGTGTCGCTTCGGGGGGAGATCCCGGACCAGGCGACCCTCGAACTCGAACGCCTGGGCGCGAATGACATGGACATGCGGTGGCACCGTCATCTGTTCCTGGTCGGTCGGGACGAACGGGGCGAGCCGGTCCCGGCGAGGATGGCCGGGGGGGCGGGAGGCCCCGAGGAGTACTCCGGGTTCCTCGATCTCGGCGGCCAGCCCGTCGCCTTGGACGTGAAGTTGGCGAAGGGGGTCGAGCCGTTCGCGGCCGACTTCCGGCTGGGCCAGATCCCCTTGAAGGACTTCGGCCGGATGCCGGAGGCGATCGCCTCGTTGGAGTTCGACGGCGGCGAGGCCCCGGTGTCGGCCGAGCTGGTCGCGTTCCGGGAGCCGCGGGGGGGGCAGCAGCAGCAGCCGTTCGGGGGCTCCGGCCCGTCGTACACGCTGCGGATCGTCAATCACTCGAACAAGGACGTGCGACGGCTCGTGCTGGAGGTCACCTATTTCGACGAGGACGGGAACGCCGTCGGCAACGCGCCGCCGTTGAACTTCACCTACGAGCCGCACCTGGTCCCGAGTCGGGGCGAGCGGGAGATGGAGCAGTCCGGGTTCTTCGTGCCCAAGGAGGCGGTCTCGGCCGCGTTCCGGACGCGGGAGGTCGGCATGACCGACGGGACGACCTGGGAGGCAGCGGAGGAGGAGTGATCGTCGGCAGGCGAGGGCGAGGCTCCGGGCCGGAGGCCCCCTCGCCCCGGCCCTGGCGGCCGCCCCCTCCCCCCCCCTCTCGCGAGGCGGGGGCGAAGGTAGAGGGGGGCGGCGTCAGCCGAGGCAGCGGGCGAGGAGGCGTCGGGTGATCTGGGGGAAGGAGAGCGGGGTGCGCCGGGCGTCGAGGCCGATGGAGTAGATCCACTGCAAGAGGTCGTCGCGCTCGCGGTCGTCGGCCAGGTCGAAGCGGAGGCCGATCGTCTCGCCGTGGGTGCGGACGACCGAGGCGCGGAGGGTCCCGCCGCCGGCGAGGTGAAGGGAGAGGGATCGGGGAATGGCCTGGTCCCGGGGCCAGAAGACGCCGGCGCCGGTGCTGGAGACGTTGTGGAGCGAGGCGAGGCACCAGGAGCCGTCGTCCCCCTCGCAGAGGACCGAGGCGCGGGTCCGGTAGCGCTCGGCCGCCCGGGATCGGCCGCGGTCGCGGCCCGCGAGGATCGCCAGGATGAGCGCCCCGGCGTTGACGGCCGAGAAGACCGAGGCGGCCGCGCGGTGCTCGGGGTCGACGATCACCCGGGTCTCGGGCCAGCTGTTGATCAGGAGCCCGAGCATGGTCAGGAGCAGGAGCGTCAGGGCGCTCCCCCGGGCGAACTGGTCGGCCCCCTGCCCCGCACCGCTCCCCTTGGGGGTGACCCGGAAGGGCTCACCGAAGGGCTTGATGAGGGTCGAGAGGATCGTCGGCACCAGCCGGAAGCTGAGCAGGAGCGAGAACCCGGTCGAGAGCAAGGGCAGGTAGCGCCCGGCCGAGAGCCAGATCATCGGCGCCATCAGGGCGATGAGCGCGGGGACCTGGTAGCGGATCAGGTCCTCGAGGCTCGCATCGGCCAGCGGCGCGAGCCCCGTCCAGAGGTAGACGATCGGGATGAAGACGGCGAAGAGCCGCACCGGCGTCTGCACGAGCCAGTCGATCGGGAAGAAGAAGAGGCGCTGCAGGAACGTCAGGCCGGGCCCGAGGACGCCGTCCTTGAGGAAGAGGAGCTGCAGGCCGCCGCGGCACCAGCGCTGCCGCTGGACGAACATCCCCTTCACGCTCTCGGGGGAGAGGCCGAAGGCGAGGGGCTCGTTGAGGAATCGCGTGACGAAGCCCTTGCGCAGGAGGATGAGCGAGGAGAGGATGTCCTCGGTGACCGAATCGGTCGGGATGCCGCCGATCTCCACCAGGGCCGATCGCCGCTGGATGCTGGCCGATCCGCAGCAGAAGGCGCAGTCCCAGGCGTCCCGGCTCGGCTGGACGATGTCGAAGAAGAGGCGCTGCTCGTTGGGGGACTGGTCGCCGAGGCCGAGGTTCATCTCGAAGATGTCGGCGTTGAGGAAGTGGTGCGGGAGCTGGACGATGGCGATGCTCGGGTCGTCGAAGAAGCCGACGGTGCGCATGAGGAAGTCGCGCCGGGGGGCGAAGTCGGCGTCGAGCACGACGAACAGCTCGGCGTCGGTCACCGAGAGGGCGTGGTTGATGTTGCCGGCCTTGGCGTGGCGGTTGTCGGGCCGGGTGAGATACCGGACGCCGTGGGCCTCGCAGAAGTCGCGGAGCCAGGGGCGGCGGCCGTCGTCGAGGACCCAGACGGTGAAGTCCGGGTAGTCCATCCCCCTGGCCGCGAGGATCGGCCCCTCGATCACCTCGATCCCCTCGTTGTAGGTGCAGAGGAAGACGTCGACCCGGGGCAATGCCGAGGGGGGGAGCCGCCTGAGGCGCCGCTCGTGCGTGTCGGCCTCGGGGGAGTGGTCGCTCGTCCGGGTGAGCATCAGGTACGTGACGGCGCAATTGACCAGGGCGGCCAGCTCGAACGCGAAGACGGCCCAGATCCAGAGGCCGGCCCAGGTGGTCGGGTCGGTCGGCCGGACGGTCTGGGTGAATCGCCAGTCGAGGTAGCGGAGGGTGATGCCCAGGGCCGAGGCCAGGACCAGGACGCGGGCCCAGGGGCGCCGTCGGGGGAGCGACGGCAGGATCGCCAGGCAGAGGCCGGCGATCACGAGAGCCGTCGCCCATTCACTGCCGATCACCGGGGTCATCTGGGGGAGGCCCTTCTCGAGGTTCGATGGCGTCGTCGGGTCGCCCGACGCGGGGACGATCAGCGCGAGGTCCAGACGACGGCCGGGCTGCCGATGTGGTAGCGATTGGCCGGGGCGGCGCCCGAGGGCTGGCGGTCGAGGGCGATGATGGCCCGGAACATCCCGGTCGGGACGGCGTCGGCGCCCGGCTCTCCGGCGAGTTCCGGATCGATCGCGGCGGGGTCGGCGACGCGCAGGACCCGGCCCGGGAGGACCGCGGACGACCCGACCAGGCGGGCCTTGACCGATGCCCCGGGGTGGATCCGGGCGGCGTCGGCCTCCTTGAAGACGGCCTCGATGGTCAGGCGGCCCGGGTCGACGACCTCCAGGGCGACGGTGCCGGGGGCGACCTCGCTGCCGGCGTCGAGGGCCGAGGACCAGACGACCCCGCTCATGGGGGCCTTGATCGTCGCCCGGCTGTCCTCCAGGTGGTGCCGCTCGCTGGCGAGCCGGGCATCGAGCTCCAGGAGCTTGCCCCGCAGCTCTCCGAGGCGGGCGCGGAGCCCCGCCTGCTGGATCTCGATCTCGTCGCAGCGCTGGAGGGAGGCGACGCGGTCCTGGCCGCCGTCGGCGTCGCCGACGAAGTAGCCGCGCCGGGCGGCCTCGAGCTGGACGTCGAGGCGTGCGGCGGTCTGCCGGGCGGCCTCCAGCTCGTTGCGGGCGACCCGCACGGCGTATTCGGCCCGGGTGCGTTCGATGTCGGAGGAGGCGGCCCGGATCGAGGCCCGGCCGTGGACCTGGAACTCGTACTCGGCCTCCTTCAGGCGAGACTCGGCGGCCTGGATGGCCGCCCGATGCTCGTCGGCCTGCTTCTCGGCCCGGGCGATGCGGGCCTCCCGGTAGTCGAGGAAGTGCTGATTCAAGGTCGCCTTGATTTCCTCGAGGTCGGCGATCTGATGCTCGAGGGCGGCGACGGACCGCCGCGTCGCCTCGGCCTCGGCCTCGACCCGCTCCAGGGGGCGGACGTCGAGGTGGGCGGCGGCGACGTCGAAGAGGTGCTGCCCCTGCGTCAAGGTGGCGCCGACCTCCGGGGGGAGTCCCTCCACCACGCCCGCTTGATGGATGCGGACCGTGGCCAGCGGGGCCGTCACCGAGGCCCGGACGCTCGTCCGGTACAGGACCATCGGCGCGAGCAGCCAGGCCCCCTCGGCCAGGATCGCCCCGCCGATCAGCCAGCGGAGGAGCCGCCCCCAGGGCCGTCGCCGGGCGGGAGCCGGCGGGGCGGCGGGGAGGGGGGCCGTCCGGGGGGCCTGCAACTCGCGAGGGACCAGCACCGCCGAGCCTGATTCCAGGCGATTTCGAGTGGCTTCCATGGACTTGTTGGTCGGCCGCGACGCCCACCCTCGATCGATCCCAAGACGCCGGACGCACCCCGCGACGGTCGCGGGATGTCGTCGGGCCGGGGGGGACGCCGGGCGACTCCCGGATCGGAGTCGCCCCGAGCCCGCCCCGGGCAGCCGCGGCAATGGTCCGGCGCCAGGGTCGTCATCGACCTCGGCCGGCAAGAGGCCGGCTGCGCAGGAATCCTAGGTCACGATTCCGGCCGGAAGGGAGCAAAGGGGGCGCGGGATCGCGGGCGGTTCACGGGCGGTAATGGTCGAGGAACATGGCCACGGCCGAGGAGATGATCCGCGACCGGTCGTCCGGGCCCGGGTTCGGACCCAGCCCGAAGATGGGGGGCCAGAGCATGAAGCCTTCGATCAGGGCGCAGAGCTGGTTGGCGGCGAATTCGGCCGACCCGGTTTCGAGCCGGCCGTCGGCCGTCGCCTGTTCGACCCATTGGATCAGGCGGGCCATGAACCGCTTCTCGTCGCCGATCGTGTCGCGGGCCAGCTGCGGGGTCCGCAGGAATCGGGAGAGGGAGACGCGGACGAGGCCCTGGAAGCTCTCGGAGGTGATCAGCTCGGCCACCTTGGCGCAGTAGTCGGCCAGCTGCTCGGCCAGGTCGCGGTCGGCCTCGTACGGGAAGTCGGGCAGCGCCTCGGTCTGGGCGATCAGCTCCTGGACGATCGCCTCGAACAGGGCGTCCTTGCTCTGGAAATGGTTGTAGACGGTCCGCTTGCTGACCCCGGCGCGCTCGGCGATCCGGTCCATGCTCGTGGTGTCGAAGCCGCTCGTCGCGAACTCCTCGACCGCCGCGTCGAGGATCGCCGCGCGCTTGCGGTCGGTCAATCGAGCAGGAGCAGAACCAGGAGCAGGCGGAGGGGGGGAAACACCTTCGGCCAATTTCTACACTCCGGGGTTTACTTTCAGGGAGAGAAAAGTAAACTACACCGAGCAGTATACATTATCCGTCGCGATTTCGACACACGGGCGAAACGGATGACCGCTCAGGCCATGACCATGATTGTACCCGATCGGAGGCTGATCCCCATGGGGGGGCTGCTGGCCCTGCTGGCGATGGCCGGGTGCTCGGAGGCCCCGGCGTCGATGGGGGGGGCCAAGCCGCCCCGGCCGGTCTCCACGATGGTGCTGGGAGAAATGAGCCCGAGCGTGCCGACGGAGGTGACGGCCTCGGTGGTCTCGTGGAAGACCGAGCGGCTGGCCTTCGAGGTCGGCGGCCGGGTCCGGCAGGTGATCGAGCCGGGCGAGCCGGTCGAGCCGAGGATCGATCCGGAGCAAGGGAGCGAGGCGGGGGGGACTCCCCTGGCCCGCCTGGAGGACGAGCGGTTCCGGATCGCCGCCGAGGCCGATCGGGCGGCGGTCGAGGTGGCCCGCCGGCAGATCGAGGCGGTTCGGGTGGACCTGGAGCGGCGTCTGCCGGCCCGAATCGACGCGGCAAGAGCGGAAGAGCAGCTCGCCCGGATCGAGCTGGACCGCGCCCGACGCCTGACCGAGCGGTCGGCCGGCACGCGGTCGGCGCTCGACCAGGCGGAGACGACCCTGGCGACCGCCTCGGCCAACCTGGCCGCGGCCGAGGGGGAGCGGGCGGCCCGGGAGGCCGAGCTGCGATCGCTCGAGGCGCAGGCGATGCAGGCCGAGCAGCGACTGGCCGGCGCCGAGCGTGACCTGTCCGACGCGGTCCTGTTCAGCCCCTTCCGGGGCCAGGTGGCCGAGACGCACGTCACGCCCGGGGCGTTCGTGCAGGCGGGCGACCCGATCGCGACGGTGCAGATGATGGACCCGGTGGCCGTCGAGTTCGAGGTCTCGGCCGGGGATTCGAGGCGGTTCCGCCGCTGGGACACGCTCTCGGTCCTGGTCGACGACGGCCGGGGGCGGCCCCGGTCGCTCGACGGGGTCGTGTATCGGACCTCGGCCGTGGCCGACCCGAGCACGAGGACGTTCACCGTGACCCTCCTGGTGCGCAACCCGATCGAACGCCCCGAGCTGCCGGACGGGATCCGAAACGAACCCATCGCCCGGGCCTCGGCCGTGGTGCCCTTGAACGTCGGGGCGGTGGTGGGCGGGCAAACCGGGCTGTTTGCCGACGAGGCGGCGATCGGCCGGGACGAGGAGGGCGCGTTCCTCTGGCGGGTGACGAACCGGCGGATGGGGGAGTCGTCGATCGGCGACGAGGGGGTCCTCAGGGTCGAGAAGCTCCGGGTCGAGGCCGAGGGGGACCGGGTGCCGTTCCTCGGGTCCTGGACCTTCGTGCCGATCGCGGTCGTCGAGGGCCAGGCGTTCGACCCCGATCGTGACCTGATCGCGGTGGACCTGGCCGTCGAGGGCGGGGAGTCCGGCTCCTGGGACGGCGAGACGGTCGTGCTGGAGCAGGACCGCTGGCTCCTGAGGCCGGGGGACGTGGTGCGGGTCGACCTCGGGAGCGAGGCGAACCCGAGCGGCTTCTACGCGCCGATGAAGGCCCTCCGGCGCGAGTCGGGCCGGACCTTCGCGTTCGTCGCCGATCGGGGCGGGCCCGACCGGGCGATCGCCCGGCAGGTCGAGGTGTCCTTGCCCGATCGCGGGGCGATCTTCCTCGGCCCCTCGACCCTGCATCGGATCGAACCGATCGAGCCGGGGGCGCTCGCCGAGGGGGATCGGCTGATCACCGACGGCGTCCACTACCTGAGCGACGGCGACGCGATCCTGGAGCTCCGGAATCGGCCCGGGGGCCCGTATTCACCATGATGAACGCCCTGCCCGAGTTCGCCATCCGCCGGCCGACGATCGTGCTGACGATCGTCCTGATGACCGTCGCCTGGGGGGTCGTCAGCTTCCTGACGATGCCCCGGCGCGAGGACCCGGAGTTCACGATCAAGGTCTGCGTCGTCTCGACGAGCTGGCCGGGGGCGCCGAGCGAGACGGTCGAGGAGCTGGTTACCGACCCGCTGGAGGAGGCGATCGACAGCCTCGAGGAAGTCCACCTGATCCGATCGACGACCACCAACGGCCGGTCGACGATCTACGTCGAGATCGAGGAGCGGATCCCGGGGGACCGGATCGACGACATCTGGGACAAGGTCCGCGCCCGGGTGGCCGAGGTGCCGATGCCCGAGCCGGGGATCCGGGCCGTCGTGAACGACCAGTTCGGCGACACGAGCATCATGCTCTTCGCCGTCCACCAGGTGCCGATGCCCGGGGCCGGGGCGGTCGAGGCGGGCCGGGCGTATTCGCCGAGGCAGCTCGACCTGTTCTCCGAGCGGGTCCGCGACGCCCTGCGGCTGCTGCCGGGGGTGGCGACCGTCGACCGCTTCGGCGTGCAAGAGGAGACGATCTTCATCGAGACGGACGCCGGCACCTGGTCCCGGCTCGGGATCACCTCGGCGCAACTGGCCGCCCTGCTCCGCGAGCGGAACATCGAGGCCCCGGGCGGGACGATCGACGCCGAGGACGGCCGCTTCTTCGTCAAGCCCGGCGGCGCCTTCGACGCGGTCCGGGAGATCGAGACGATGACCCTCGACCTGCCCGACGCGGACGGGTCGACGCGGACCCTGACGCTCCGCGATCTGGGCCTGGAGGTCCGGCGCGACTACGTCGACCCGCCGATCTTGCTCTGCCGGTACGGCGACCGCGAGCTGGGGCGATCGACGCCGGCGGTCATCGTGGCCGTGACGATGAAGTCGGGGGCGAACATCCTGGAGCTCTGCGACGCGAGCCGGGCGAAGGTCCGGGACCTGACCGAGGTGTCGGGCCTCCTGCCGCCGGACGTCCGCGTCTCGATCGTCTCGGACCAGTCGGTGAGCGTCCGGGCGCGGATCCAGGGGGTGATCTCGAACATCATCGGCGCGATCGTGATCGTGGTGGCGGTCGTCTACCTGGTCGTCGGGTTCCGGACGGCGGCGGTGATGGCGGCGAACATCCCGTTCGTGGTCCTGGCGAGCCTGGGGATCATCACCCTGTTCGAGGTGCAACTGGAGCAGATGTCCCTGGCGTCGATGATCATCGCCCTGGGCCTGTTGGTGGACAACGCGGTGCAGGTCTGCGACCAGGCGAGGTCGAACCAGGCGGCCGGGATGGACCCGAGGGAGGCGGCCGTCTCGGGGGCGCAGTTGCTGGCCGCGCCGATGCTCAACGGCACCTTGACCACGATCGCCGCCTTCGTGCCGATGCTCATCGCCATCGAGGGGGCCAATCGCGAATTCATCTACGGCCTGCCGGTGACGCTCTCGGTGATGCTCGGGGTGAGCTGGCTGCTGGCGATGACCCTCTGCGTGATCCTGGCGGCGGCCTTCATCCGGGTGCCGAGCGACCCGGACCGGCCGACGGCGCCGATCCCCTGGCTGGCCGCCCGCCTGTTCGGCCGGCGAGGGGGGGCGGCGGGCCTGGGGATCTTCGATCGGGCGTACGCCGGGTTCGCCCGGGTCGCGTTGCGGTTCAAGGGGCTGACACTGGCGATGGTGGTCGGGCTGTTGGTGCTGGCGACCCGGCTGCCGGTGGCCGCCGAGTTCTTCCCGAACGCCGAGCGCGACCAGTTCGCCGTGCAGGTCTGGCTGCCCGAGTCGGCCACGATCGCCCAGACGGAGGAGATCGTCGGCGAGGTGGAGGAGATGATCCGTCGGCTCAGCCCGGCCGAAGGGCCGGGCGGCGAGGCGATCGAGCGCCTGGACGGCTATCGGACGCTCGTCGGCGGCGGCGGGTCGCGCTGGTACCTGTCGTGGGAACCGGAGGCCCCGAAGCCGTATTATGCCGAGATCCTGATCCGGACGACCGACGGCCGATGGACCCGCGATTACGTCGAGGACCTGCGGGTCGCCGCCGAGGAGGGGCGCGAGGACCTCGGCCTCTCGCCGATCGTCGGGGCCCGGGTGGTGCCGATCGAGCTGTCCCTGGGGCCCCCGGCCGACCCGGTCGTTCTGCGGGTCGGCGGCGACGGCTTCGCCGACATGGCCCGCCTCCGGGCCGCGGCCGACCGGATCAAGGGGATCGTCGAGGCGAGGCCCGAGACCTGGGCCGTGCGGGACTCGTGGGGGGTCGAGGGGTATCAGCTCCGGGTGGACGTGGACGACGACCGCGCCCGGCGATCGGGGGTGGCCCACGCCCAGGTGGCCGAGACGCTCGACGCCTACTACTCGGGACGCCCCCTGACGACCTTCCGCGAGGGGGACCATCAGGTGCCGGTGGCCTTCCGGCTGCGGCCCGAGGGGCGGCGGTCGCTGGCCGGGATCGACCGCGCCTTCGTCGAGGGGGGATCGGGCAAGGTCCCGCTCTCGGCCGTGGCCGAGGTCTCGGCGAGCTGGGAGCCGGCGAGCATCGACCGCCGGGACCTGAACCGGACGATCGAGATCCGGGCCCGGGTCCTGCCGGGCGTCTCGGGGAACGACGTGACGCAGCAGATCTTCGACTCGGAGGCGATGGAAGAGTTGCGGGAGGACCTGCCGGTCGGCTTCCGGGTCGAGGTCGGCGGGGCTTTGGAGGAGTCGATCGAGGCGCAGGCGATGATGATGATCTCGTTCGGCCTGTCGTTCGTGGCGATCGTCCTGCTCCTGATCGCGCAGTTCGACAGCGTGGCGAAGGCGTTGATCATCATCGGCACCCTGCCCCTGGCGATGATCGGCGCCTGGTTCGGGCTCTGGCTGACGGGCAACGCGCTGGGCTTCATGCCGCAACTGGGGGTGTTGGCCCTGTTCGGGATCGTCCTGAACGCGGGGATCATCTTCATGGAGTTCGCCGAGATCGTGGTGCGGGAGCGGGCCGACGAGGCGACCGGCGACGGGCCGATCGTCGGCCTGTCGGCCGAGCAGTTCCGCGCCGCGCTGATCGAGGCCGGCCGAAGGCGCCTGATGCCGATCTTCCTGACGACCGCGACGACCGTCGGCGGCCTGATCCCCCTGGCCCTCGACGGCGGGCCGCTCTGGGAGGGGATGGCCTGGCTGATGATCTTCGGCCTGATCGTGGCCACCTTCCTGACCCTAGTCGTCATCCCTTGCCTGTTCGCCCTGGCGGTGGAGGCGTTCCGCTTGCGGCCGATCCCCCGCCGGTGACCCGGGAAGAGGCCCGGGCGGCGGGCGATCACCGGGTGATCGGCGGGCGGGGCAGGCCCGGCCCGGCCGCCGACGGGCCGCTACAACCGGACCGCCCCGGGCGGGAAAGGCGCACGACACCACCACACCTGGCATTGAATCTGCTATCTTGATGGTGCGGACCCATCGTTGACGTACGCTTGCATCGAGACACCGCCGCACACGGTTGTGCGAGCCCGACCTTCGAGCCCGCCGGGCCCTCTCGAGGGATCCCTTGGCCTGGCGGCAACGGGGTGATGATCGTGGCGACTTCGGGCCATCCGAATCGAGTGCTCCCGGGGCTGGCCCTGCTGGCCGTCCTGACCGTGATCCCGGGCTCCTGGCACCTGACCGGGCCGATCCTGTCGGGTCAGCAGCAACAGCAGCAGCAGCCGGACCGGCGCAATCCGGGGGAGAGGCAACGACCCGCTCCCGAGCGATCGGGCCTCGACGACGCCCCTCCGGAGGTGATCGCCCTGTTCGACGAGGTCATGACGCGCATGCCTCCGGCCGGCTCGGGCGTGGCCGAGTCGCGATTTCATCACTGGACCGTGCCAGGAGCCCCGACCCGCGCGGCGTTGGGGATCAAGGGGGTGCCGGGCGTCGACCCGGACGCCTTGATCCGGCGGGTCATGGAGGTCGATGGGTACGAGGGGCGGATCGCGCACGTCCTCGTCAACGCGTCGCGGTCGGCCCCGGCCGAGGAGGACCCGGGCCGGGTGGCATTCACCCAGCGGATCAACGTGCCGGGGATCGCCGAGGTCCAGCACGAGCTGGAGCTGGTGGACGCCGGGACGATCCGGGGCTATCGGGTGGCCTACTGGTCCCTCCTGCGCGAGGAGACCGCGGCGATGGATCCGGGCCTCGGCGCCCGGAGCGAGGCGAACGTCGGCATCTGGCTGGCGAGCCCGGGGGTCGTCGGCTATGCCTTCCACAGCTGGCCGAGGCGCGACGACCTGAACCGCTTCCAGTGGTTCTCGCTGACGACCGGGGCCGCGGTGGCGGCGCGACAGATCGTGGAGCGGAACATCGACGACATGGCCGACTGGGCCCGGCAGTGAACGGGGGCGAGGAACGACCGGCTCGGGATCGCTTCCTTACGACGGCTCGTCCGGATTCGTCGCGGCGCCGGCCCGGAGCGGGCCGAGGATGCGCCGGAGCGTCGGCTTCAGGTGATGGGCGACCGCCGACGGGCCGGGCCAGTGACGCCACCAGCGGCGGCCGGGACCCCCGGCGTCGGGGATCGACGCGGCCTCGGCCCTGGCCTCGGCCTCCCGGAGCGAGGCGAGCACCCGATCGGACGCGGCCTCGATGACCATGCCCCGGCGCTCGACGGCGTCGATCCGGTCGAGGATGGCCATGTCGCGCTCGATCGCCTGCTGCGACTCGTAGACGAGGCGGCGGAGGAGCGAGGACTGCTGCTCGTTCGCCTCCCGGGCGGCCCCCAGGTCCGCTTCGAGCGCGGCGATCCGACGCGAGGCGGCGGCCGATTGCTCCTGCGTCGTCGTCAGGGCCGCCTCGAGTTCGGCGACGCGGCGGGAGGCGGCGGCCGACTGCTCCTGCGCCGCCGCCAGTTCGCCCTCCAGCGTGATCCGCCGGGCCTCGAGCGTCGCGGCCTGGTGCTCGACCGACTGCAGGCGATCCTCGGCGCCGGCCCGATGGCGATCCAGGTCGGCGAGCAGGGGGGCGAAGGCCCCTTCGGCGGCGGCGAGCTCGGCCCGGATGGCATCGAGCCGGTCCCGCGAGGCCGGGCCGTCGTCCCGGCTCAGCTCGATGAGGGCCTCGTACGCCTGCGCGACCCAGGGGGGGATCCCGGGGTGTGATCGCAGGGCGTCTCGGTCGGCCCGGTGGTGGCGGTGGGAGGTCGAGAGGAAGGCGTCGACCTCCGCCGCGGCCTCCTGCGGGGCCTTGGGCCAGGCGCCCAGGCCGAGGTCCATTCGGATCGTCTCGGCGGTGGCGGCCCAGTCGTCGAGCAGGGCGTCGTAGGTGATGACGCTCCGGGGGCGGTCGCGGGTGGCCCGCTCGGCGTCGAGGGCGTGGCGGAGCCAGAGCAATGCCCCCTTGGCGATCGGGAAGCCGTCGCGGCGTTCGAGCGACGTGGCCACCTCCAGCGGGTTCCGGAGGGGGATGATGGCTCTCGGGGAGGCGCCGAAGCGGTCGATCAGGTCGAGCCAGAAGGGGACGAAGCGGCAGACCCTCGGGTCCTTGACGACGAACAAGGGGGCGTCGCGGTGGTCCCGCCCCAGGATCGCCAGGATCCGGTCGCGAAACGGGCCGGCCGCGTCCGAGCGTCCCCAGGGCTCCGGGAAGGCGGTCACGTCGTGCCAGGACGACCCGACGGCGGCGAGCATCTCGTCGTGGACCGCCAGCAGGTCGATCGATTCCCAGTGCCCCAGCTCGTTCGATTCCTTGACGGCCGGGATGAGGTTGCGGGGCAATTCGGCGCCGAGCAGGCTGAGGACCCGGGTCAGGGCCGAGGTGCCCGACCGGTGCATCCCGAGGACGAGCAACGCGGTGTTCATGGGAGTCGCTCTCCTCTTTATTGCTTTGCCGGATGACCACCCCTGGTCCGATCCCACCGCCTTGAGCTTGCGTCCACCGGGCGTCTGCGATGGCCGGTGTCGATCCGATCGGCTCGGGATCTCTTCCCTTCCCTCGGCGGTGCCAATGCGGTGCCGGAGCGTATCGCCCCGCGTCGGATCGGTCAACGCGGCCTGGGTCGAATCGCCCGGCGAGGCGGCCCGAGGCGAGCCCGGGGGCGGGCGGAGGGCCACGCACGAAGCCGTGTTCTGGAATGCCCGGGTGCTCGTTAGAATCGTATCGTGGTTCGTCCGATCCGGGAGGGTGGTTTTTTCGGCAGGGCTGCTCCTGCCCTCATTGCTTCGACTCTTCCGGTGTCCAGGGGCCGGGTCCGGATCTCCAGGGGTCCGGCGGGGCCCGTGGCGTTCCTCGTGGACTCGATGGAGATGATCGCCAGTCATGCCGATCCTGCCCGCGGAACCGCAGATCTTCCCCCCCGACCTGCTCGATCGGCCGATCCCCCCGTCGGCCTCGACGCCGTCCCCCGACGAGGAGGAGGACCCCGACACCCCTCGCTGGTGGTGCCTGCACACCAAGCCGAGGCAGGAGAAGGCGATCGCCCGGGAGTTCCAGAAATCCCAGCTGGCTCACTATCTCCCGCAGGTGGTCAACGAGAGCCGGACCCCGGCCGGCCGCAAGATCCGGTCGGTCGTCCCCTTGTTCCCGAGTTATCTCTTTTTCTGGGGGGACGAGCACCAGCGGCTCCAGGTCTTCCGCGGCGACCGCCTGGTCTCGGTCCTGAAGGTCAAGGACCAGCAGGAGTTGCACGAGGACCTGCGCCAGGTCCACCGGATGCTCTCCTCGGGGATGCCGGTCGTCCCCGAGCCGCAATTCCCGATCGGGAGCTGGGTCAAGATCACGAGCGGCAGGCTGATGGGGATGGTCGGGAAGGTGGAGAAGCGGGGCAATCGGGATCACTTCATCGCCATCGTCCGGATGCTGGGCAAGGGGGTGTCGGTCGAGCTGGAGCCGTGGCAGGTGGAAGCCTTCGACCCGGACGCCCCCGGTTAACCCTCGTACGGCTCCAGGGCCGCCAGGAAGTCGCCCGCCTCGGCCCGGATGCGGGCCCGTTCCGCGTCGTCGACCCGCCTCAGGCCGAGCACGGCCGGGCCGAGCCGGGGGTTGGCCCGGAGCGTCCCTTCGTGCTCGATCAGGAAGTCCCAGTAGAGGGCGTTGATCGGGCAGGCGTCGGGGCCGACCCGGCGATCGGGGCGGTACCGGCAGTCGCCGCAGAAGTCGCCCATGCGCTTGATGTACGAGGCCGAGGCGATGTAGGGCTTCGTGGCCGTCAGGCCGTCGTCGGCGTTCAGGCCCATGCCGATGACGTTCGGCAGGACGACCCAGTCGTGCGAGTCGACGTAGAAGGTGAGGAACCAGTCGGCGACGGCCCGGGGGTCGATCCCCGCCAGCGTGGCGAAATTGCAGAGGACCATCAGGCGCTCGATGTGGTGCGAGTAGCCCGAGTCGATCACGCGGCCGATCACGGCGCGGAGGCAGGCCAGGTCGGTCTGGCCGTCCCAGAAGAACCGGGGGAGCGGCCGCCCGGCCTCCCAGGAATTGGCCCGTCGGAGCCCGGGCATCTGGCGGTGGTATTGCCAGAACATGAACTCGCGCCAGCCGACGACCTGGCGGATGAACCCCTCGGCCGAGTTCAAGGGGACGCGGCCGGCGCGGTACTCGGCCTCGACCGCCCGGGCCATCGCCAGGGGGTCGAGCAGGCCGAGGTTCATCTGCGGCGAGAGCAAGGAGTGGAACAGGACCCCCTCGGATCGGCTCATGGCGTCCTCGTACGGGCCGAATGACGCCAGGCGATGCCGGAGGAAGTCGTCGAAGCTCGCCTCGGCCTCGTCGTGCGTCACCGCCAGGTCGAACCCCTCGACCGATCCGACGCCGAAGCCGGCTTCTTCCACCTCCTTCATCACCTGGCGGGTGATCGCGTCCGGCTCGAAGCGGGGGACGGGGGGGATGGCGATGGTTTTCGGCAGGCGTTTGCGGTTCTCGGCGTCGAGGTTCCAGCGGCCCGAGGTCGGCGTGCCGTCGGCTTCGATCAGCAGGCCGAAGTGCTTCCGCATGGCTCGGTAGAAGGACTCCATCACGTAGCGGCGGCCCGGCTCGGGGTCGGGGATCGGGTTGAACCGGCCGACCAGGAACATGGCGTTCGGCAGGACCTCGACCTCGACCCCCAAGTCCTCGGCCATCGCGCCGCGTTGCCAGGCCCTCGGCGCATAATCGGCCGCCTCCATCGTGACCAGCCGGCTCGGCCGGTGCCGCCTCAGGTGCCGGGCCAGCCCGTCCTTGCTGGTCTTCGCCGCAACGACCTCGACCGCAAACCCCCGCTCCTCCAGCCTTTTTGCGAAGTGCCTGCCGGCGCTCCGGTGCAACACCTGCCGCTTGCGATGGAACGGCAGGCGACGCCCCCCTGCCTCGCTCTCGACCAGCACCACCCGGACCCGATCTCGCCCCCCCTGCCCCGCCGCCGCCCTCAGCGCCGGGTGATCGTTCGTCAGTTGATCGGCCAGGATCCAGACGCTCACCCGATCCGCCATCGTGGGGGCACTCCCGCGGCCTCGGCCCCCCTGCGCGTGCGGGGCCTTTGCTGCTGGTTTTAGACCGCCCGATCCCCTTCGCCCACCCGGTTCGCCCGCGCCTCCCTTGTCCCGATCCTGCGGACCGCCCGCCTCCGCGCCGGCCTCACCCGAGGGCGTGCCTCGCCCGCTCGGTGGGCCAGAACAGGAACTCGCCCCCCGCATGGGCTCGGATGACACGCCTTTGTCCCGCAAAATGTCCCGCACGGCCTCCACCAGGCCGAGGCCAGCCCTCCACCATCTGCCCCTGGCCCCGTCCGAACCCCTGGAATTTTCCGGCGAAGTCATGGGATTTTCCCAATCGTCTGGGCGGGGGCCGACCGCGTCCTTGCGGCGTGGGGCGCGTCGGGCTGACTGCCATTGCTCCCCTGCAAGCGGGGGGATCACCTGGCGGAAAACTCCTCCAGCAATCCCAAAGCCCCCCGTTTGACACCCGAAAGCGGCGAACTGGCACGTTCCGTCGAGGTGAAAGGGCGTTCCCATTGGAACGTGGCCGAGCCGCGCCGCAAAAGAGGCAGGCACCAGATCAGGAGGCAGGGGCTCCCCCTGTCGAGGCGATCGTTTGATCCGGGGATCAGGCGATCACGTCCCGGATGACCGCACCGCCGAACTGCGAGAGCTGCTTGAAGCGCCCGGCGTGGGCGTAGGTCAGGGCGTTGTCGTCGAGGCCGAGCAGGTGCAGCAAGGTGAGGTGGAGGTCGCGGATCGGGTGGACGCAGGCCACGGCCTCGACCCCCAGCTCGTCGGTGGCGCCGACGGTGGCGCCGGCCTTCACCCCGCCGCCGGCGAGCCAGACGGGCATGGCCCGGGCATTGTGATCGCGGCCGTAGGCGACGCCGCCCCGAACGCCATTGTCGGGGCTGCGCCCAAACTCGCCGCACCAGAGCAGAAGCGTCTCGTCGAGCAGGCCGCGCCGTTTCAGGTCGGTGACGAGGGCGGCGAGGGGCCGATCGACGCCTCGGATCAGGCTTCGGTGGGCCCGGGCGATGTCGTCGTGGCTGTCCCAGGTGCCGTGGTAAAGCTGGACGAACCGCACGCCGCGCTCGACCAGGCGACGGGCCATCAGGCACTTGCGGCCGAGGTCGTCGGTGTCGGCCTGGCCGACGCCGTAGAGGTCGAGGGTCCTCGGGTCCTCGCCCGCAAGGTCGAGCAGCTCGGGCACCGTCGCCTGCATCCGGAAGGCCAGCTCATAGCTGGCGACCCGGGCGGCGAGCTCGTCGCGGTCGGCGGGAAAGGCCTGTTCCAGGTGGGACTGGTTGAGCGCGGCGAGCAGGTCGAGGTTCGCCCGCTGGTGCTCGGGGGTGATCCCTTCGGGAGGGCTCAGGTCGAGGATCGGCGACCCTTCGGCCCGGAGCGGGGTCCCCTGGTAGGCGGCCGGCAGGAAGCCGTTGCCCCAGTTGGCCGGGCCGCCCTGGGGGTCAGACAGCTGCGGCAGGACGACGAACCCGGGCAGGTCCTGGTTCTCGCTGCCGAGCCCGTAGGTCACCCACGAGCCGACGGCCGGGTCGCCGCCGAACCGGTTGCCCGTGTTGATGTGAGAAAGCGCCGTCGGATGGTTGACCGACTCGGCCTGCAGCCCCCGGTAGAAGCAAAGCTCGTCGGCCACGCCGGCCAGGTGCTCCCAGTCGGTGGCCATGTCGGCGCCGCAGGCACCGGCCTTGCGGAACGTGAAGGGGCTCGCGACGTAGTACCGCGTCCCGGAGGACATGGCCGACTGCTCCTCGCCGGAGCGGACGAACTCCGCAAGGTGCAGGTCGTGCAGCCTCGGCTTGGGGTCGAACGTGTCGATGTGGCTCGGCCCGCCCTCCATCAGGAGCACGATGCAGGCCTTCGCCCTCGGCGCGTGATGGGAGGGCTTCTCGGCCAGCGGAGACTCGGCGGGCGACCGAGCGCCGGCCCGGGCGCGGTCGTCGGCCAGCAAGGCCGAGAGCGCAACGCTCCCCAGGCCCGCGCCGAGGCCGAAGAGCACGTCGCGACGGGTCGGGGCGATCGCGAAGGGGCGGCGTTGGCGGGGCATCGTGCGGTCCTCGGTCGGCAAGCAAGGGCGGCCTGGCTTATTCGACGTACAAAAAGGCGTTGGCGTCCAACAGCACGAGGCAGACGTCGGCCAGGGCCCGGGTCTCGGGGTCCACGTCGGAGGGTTGCAGGTCGGGGACGTAGTCGCGGACCGACTCCAGGTCCTCGGTGAAGGTGAACGGCTCCCCCGTGTTCTCGTCGACGGCCCGCCGGGAGACGGTCGTCGGAAGCGCCTTCGGCGTGATCGCGACCGCGTGATGCCGAGCCGTCATGGCCTGCCAGTGGTCGAGGCAGGCCCGGAGCGCCTGGGCGTCGGGCTCGGCGCCGGTGATCAGGAGGAAGGCCCGCCGCACGGCGTCCTCCCGGGTGTTCGTCTCGCCCCGGACCCGAGCCGCGGTCGCCAGCGCCCGATCGAACGACTCGGCGCCGTTGAAGAGCGTCAGCGCCTGGGTGGGGACGGTGGACGAGGACCGGCGTTCACAGGGTTCCTCGGGGGTCGGCTGGTTGAAGCCGGCGAGGAAGGGGTCGCGCTGGCCGCGGACGACCATGGAGTAGAGGGTCCGGCGGTTGCGATCCTCGGGACGGGGCGACGGCTGGTATGCCGGGCCATAGGTGCCCATCACCTGCCGGGGCTGGAGCGCCGCCTCCCGGTTCATGTCGGGCCGGACGGGGAGGCCGCCGAGCGCCGGGTTCAGCTCGCCGGAGGCGGCAAGCATCGCGTCCCGGATCTCCTCGGCTGTCAGGCGCCTGGGCCGGAAGCGGGCAAGGAGGTCCCCCTTCGGGTCCTGCGCGGCCAGGCCGTCCGGGTCGGGGTGGCGTGTTGATCGGGCATAGGCATCACTGGTCATGATGAGCCGATGCATCGCCTTGATCGACCAGCCGGACAGGACGAACTCGGCGGCGAGCCAGTCGAGCAGCTCCGGGTGGGTCGGCTTTTCCCCCTGGGTACCGAAGATGTTCGCCGAGGCGACGATCCCCCGGCCGAAGTGCCCCTGCCAGATGCGGTTGACCATCACGCGGGCCGTCAAGGGGTTCTCCGGGCGGACCAGCCAGTCGGCGAAGGCCCGGCGGCGGCCGGCGACCGTGTCGGGAATCTCGGCCGACGGCGGCGCGGAGGTCGAGTCCTCGATCACGGGGACGCAACTCAGCACACCCGGCGCGACCGGTTCGGTGGTCGCAAAGACGTCCCCCCCCGGCCAGGATGGCCGTCCGCTCGACGGTGCCACCGTGCAGGGGGTCATCGGGCAGGGCAATCGGCGCCGAGACGTTCCGCAGCGTCCTCGTCGCGCCCGAGTAAACCGAGAAGGCGACCGGGCGATAGCGCTCTCGCTCCCAACGGTGCCGTTCCAGCGATTTGCGGGCGATCCGCTCCAGGCCGAGGTCCTCGGCCGTCAGGCCGTAATTCTTCGGGACAACCTGGTCGGCGGGCACGCCTTGCTGGAACTTGACGTTCCGGGGGGCATCATCGAGCCCGCGCTCGGCGTACCAGGAGCGGGCGGCGGCCTCGGCCTTCGCCTGCAAATCGCGGAGGATCGCCTCGTAGCGGGCGATGCGTTCGTCGAGGTAGTGCCGGCCGTCGAAGCCGGCCTGGGTGTTCTCGTCGGGGAGAAACGGGGCCTCCCGGTCGGCGAACTGGGTGGTGGCGAAGACGGCCTGGATGGCGTAGTAGTCGCGGGTCGGGATCGGGTCGAACTTGTGGTCGTGGCAGCGGGCGCACTGGAGCGGGTGGGCGAGGAAGGCCTGCCCGACGAGGTCGGTCACGTCGTCGGGGAACTGGTGGCGCGTGACCTTCGCCACGCTCATCCCCGTCTGTTCCCAGGGGCCCATCCTCAGGAAGCCGGCGGCGATGAGGGCCTCGGGATCGCCCTCGCTCTCATCCAGCTCATCACCGGCGACTTGCTCCCGGACGAACTGATCGAAGGGGGTCTCGTCGTTGAATGCCCGGACGACGTAGTCCCGGTAGCGCCAGGCGTTCGGCCGCTCGTAGTCGTTGGCGAATCCGGCGGTGTCGGCGTAGCGGACCACGTCGAGCCAGTGGCGGCCCCAGCGTTCGCCGGAGTGCGGAGAGGCGAGCAGCTCCTCGACCAGGGCCGCGAACGCCTCCCGGTCCCCCCGAGGATCGTTCACGAAGGCGTCGATCCGCTCCGGAGACGGTGGCAGGCCGAGCAGGTCGAACGACGCCCGCCGAATGAGCGTGCGACGACTGGCCCGAGGGGCCGGTGCGAGCCCCTCGGCGTCGAGCCTGGCGTTGAGGAAGGCGTCGATCGGAGTCGCCGCATTGCGAATCTCGGGGACCTCGGGGCGCCGGACAGGGCGATAGGCCCAGAGGTCCTCGGGGGCGTAGCGGCGCCTGGTCCAGTCCTCGGAGAGTCCGCCGCGGGTCGGGACCACCACCCCCTCGGCCACGCCGGCCACGATCGCGGCGATCCGGGCGTCGTCGGGCCAGGGAGCACCGGCGGCGATCCAGGCCCGGACGAACCCGATCTGCGCCGCGGTCAGGGCATCGGTCTGCTTCGGGGGCATCGCCAGGCCGGGCTCGGTCCGGGTGACGGACCGGAAGAGCGGGCTGGCCTCCGCGTCGCCCGGCTCGATCGCGGGGCCGTGAAGGTCACCCCCGTCGAGCATTCCCTGCCGGCGGGTCAGGTCCAGGCCTCCCTGAATCGTCTCCGGGTCGTCGCCGTGGCAGGCGAAGCACTTCGCGGCCAGGAGCGGCCGAACGTGCAGCGCGAACAGCCGACTCCCTCCGCCTCGTCCCCCCGCGCGGGCACCCCCGGCCTCAGAAGGCAAACCAGCAGCAGCACGCATCCCGCGGGAACGAGCGATCGCACGGACATGAATCCGCCTCCGAGGACCGCGAAGGCAAGGGGGGCGCGTTGACCATCGTGCCTCCATCCTACCCGAAGGCGCCTGGCGACGTCATCCGACCGTCGGGGGTCCTGGGTGAGCGGCCCGGAACGACCCCGACGGCCTCGGCCGCGCTGTGGAGGGGGCGTCTCGATCTCCTCCGTGGCCCGGCAGACCGAGGCAAGCAGATGCAAAACGACCTTTTTAAATCACACGAAAGTGCACTCACGCCTTGACAATTCGGTCCCGATGTTCGGTGACGCCTCGGGTGGCGTTCCGCGTATCGATCACCAGGGGGGTATGGGCGACGATCCAGGGCCAGTCGAAGGCCGAGTGATCGGTGACGATCAGGACGCAGTCGCGGGACGCGAGGTACTCGGGTGTTAAGGGCTGGCTCTCCATGCGCAGGTTGGGGTACTTCCGCATCGAGGGCAAGACGGGGATGTGGGGATCGTGGTAGCTGACGTCGGCCCCGCGCGCGAGCAGGAGTTCCATCAGCTCAAAGCCCGGCGACTCGCGCGGGTCGTCCACGTCCTTCTTGTAGGCCATCCCCAGCAGGGCGATCCGGCTCCCCTTGACCGGCTTGCCCCGGTCGTTCAGGGCGTCGGCCACCTTGTGCACGACGAATTCGGGCATCGACGTGTTGATCTCACCCGCCAGTTCGATGAACCGCGTGCTCATGCCGAAGCGGCGGGCCACCCAGCTGAGGTAGAACGGGTCGATGGGGATGCAGTGCCCCCCCAGGCCCGGGCCCGGGTAGAACGCCTGGAAGCCGAAGGGCTTGGACTTGGCCGCGTCGATCACCTCCCAGACGTCGATCCCCATGCGGTCGTAGAGGATCTTCAGCTCGTTGACCAGGGCGATGTTGACGGCACGATAGGTGTTCTCGAGGATCTTGCACGCCTCGGCCACCTCGGCCGAGGAGACGGAGACGACCTTGACGACGATCTGCTCGTAGAAGGCCGCGGCCAGTTCGGTGCTGATCGGGTCGAGCCCGCCGACGACCTTCGGGATCGTCGGCGCGGAGAAGTCCGGGTTGCCCGGGTCCTCTCGCTCGGGGCTGAAGGCCAGGAAGAAGTCCTCGCCGGCCTTCAGGCCGCCGGACTCCAGGATCGGCCGGACCACGTCGCGGGTCGTGCCGGGGTAGGTCGTGCTCTCGAGCACGACGAGCTGCCCCGGCCGCAAGGTCGCCGCGATGGCCCGGGCGGTGTTCGTGACGAACGAGAGGTCCGGCTCCCGGGTCTCGCCCAGGGGCGTCGGCACGCAAATCAGCACGATGTCGGCCTCGCCCAGCCGGGCCAGGTCGCTCGTCGGCTCGAAGCCCGCCGCGCCCATCGCCCGGACCGCCTCGGGCCCGATGTGGCCGATGTAGCTCTGCCCATCGCGCAAGAGCTGCACCTTGCGCGGGTCGGTATCAAACCCCAGCACCGGAAAGCCCCGGGTCGCGCAGGCCTGCGCCAGCGGCAGGCCCACATATCCCAGACCAATGATCCCCACCCGGGCCGAGCCCTGCCGGATCTGCTGGAGCAAGGCGTCACGATGAACGTTCGACATGGATCACAGTTCCACAATCGGGAGAAGTCCGCACACACGATTGGAGTATAGAAGGCGGCCCCGCCTCCCCGCCACCGAGGACCCAATCCCTCGGTCCGGAAATCCGGATCGGTTCTCAGCCTGTTCGTCTTCAACGGCGGGTTCCCAAGGGTTGTGACAGGAGACAACCGCCCCCAGCCGGTCCCCCGGCGTCGGTCGGCACACGCCCCCCCGCCCCAGCCCCTTGCCCGGGGTCACGCTCGGGTTCCCGCCCCACCACTGGCCAGCTCGCTCCCACACGGAACAGGCGAATGCTGGACATGCACCCAATTCTGATCACTTATTCAGTATTTATCTAAATAGAACAATTTTTCGAGTCATAACCCCTTGAGGCCAGACGTTCGCCTGGCTCCGTCCCGGTGACCAGCGTGTCGAGCGCGGCATGAGGTCACCCGTGACCCTCGGTTCCTCGATCAATCCACCCAGGAGACCCCTCTCGTCATGAGCCACCTTGTGACCCTTGAAACGCAGATCCGCGACGTGCAGGCCGTGTCCGCCGCCTGTCGCCGCCTGGGCCTGGCCGCGCCCGAGCGGGGTGTTGCCCGCCTCTTCGCCGGCGAGGCCGAGGGGCTGCTCGTCCGCCTGCCCGGCTGGCGCTATCCCCTGGTCGTTGACACCGAGCACGGGACCGTGCGCTTTGACAACTATGAGGGGGCCTGGGGCGACCCGGCCCAGCTGGGCCGCTTCCAGCAGGGTTATGCCGTCGAGAAGGCCCGGATCGAGGCCCACCGCCGTGGGCATTCGGTCCGAGAACAAACCCTGGCCGATGGGACCATCAAATTGACCATCGCGGTCGGGGGGAGCGCATGAGCCTCCCCAGTGCTCCGGACGGTCCCGTGATCGAGATCACGGTCGACCCGCAGGGCAACACCCGGGTCGCAACGAAGGGCTTCGCCGGCGCCTCCTGCCGCGCGGCCAGCAGGTTCCTGGAGGAGGCTCTGGGCCGCTCGACCGGCGAGCGGTTGACGGCGGAGTTCTATCACCAGGCGACCGTCGAGCACCAGTTGCGCCAGTCGCAATGATCGCCGGGACGTGATCCCGAGGGACCGGACACCGTGCCCGTCGAGGGCATGGCGGCGTTCGCCGTCCGTCCCCCGGTCGGGCTCGGTCCGACCGGTCTTTTCCTCCGATCTGAAATCTCCACCTTCCATATCCTTAGGAGTGACGTTATGACGCTTTCCGAACGCGTCGCGGAGCTGGTCCGCGCCGCCTTCCCCGGCCTGTGGGTCGTCTCGCACGAGCACGACGACGCCGTGGCCGAGCTGGCCGCGCTTTGCCGGGACCGCGGCTGGTCCCTGGCCGACTGGGACCTGAAGCAGGGCCTGCGGGTCCTGGGAGCCGGCCCACCCCCGACCGACGGGACCGATCCCGGAACTCAGGGCCCGGGTACGCTCGTCGCCGACGGGTCCGACCCGATGACCGCCCTGCGGGCCCTCGCCCGGCTTGCGCGCGGCGAGGGAGATGGGGCGGCCATTCTCGTCCTGCGCAATTTGCACCGCCTGCTCGGCTCGGCCAAGCTGGTCCAGGCCCTCGATGCGGCGCTGGCGCGGGGCAAGCGGGATCGCGCCACGATCGTCATCCTCGCGCCGTCGGTGGCCTTGCCGCCGGAACTCGAACGCCAGTTCGTGATCATTGAACACGCCCTGCCCGGCCGCGACCAGCTGGAGGCCATCGCCCGCGCGATCGCCACCGAGCCGGGCGAGCTGCCGGCCGAGGGGCCCGGGCGGGACGCCGTGCTCGACGCCGCCGCCGGGCTGACCCGGCTGGAGGCCGAGGGGGCGGTGGCACTCTCGCTCGTCCGCCACGGTCGGGTGCAGCCCGAAACCCTCTGGGAGTTGAAAGCGCAGGCCCTCACCCGCTCGGGCCTGATGCGGCTGCACCGGGGCGGCGCGGGGTTCGCCCGCCTCGGCGGCCTGGACGCCCTGAAGTCCTTCTGCGCCCGCGCCCTGCGGCCCGATCGCCCGGTCGGAGTCCGTCCCAGGGGGGTGCTCCTGCTCGGGGTGCCGGGGACGGGCAAGAGCGCGTTCGCCCAGGCGCTGGGCAACGAGGTCGGCCAGCCCACGCTCGTGATGGAGGTCGGCGCGCTCATGGGTTCGCTCGTCGGCCAGACGGAGGAACGAACCCGGCAGGCGCTGGCGATCGCCGATACGATGGCACCCTCGTTGATGTTCATTGACGAGATCGACAAGGCATTGTCGGGGATCCAGTCCGGCGGACGATCCGACGGCGGCGTGTCGAGCCGGCTCTTCGGGAGCCTGCTCAGCTGGTTGAGCGATCGCGACTCCGACGTGTTCGTGATCGCCACCTGCAACGACATCTCGGCGCTCCCGCCCGAGTTCGCGCGGGCGGAACGCTGGGATGCAGTCTTTTTTCTCGATTTGCCCTCGGCCCGCGAGAAGGCAGCGATCTGGGAATTGTACATCCGTTAGTACGACCTGGACCCGGCGCAGCGGCGTCCGACCGATCGCTCCTGGACGGGCGCCGAGATCCGGGCCTGCTGCCGATTGGCACGCTTGCTCGAAATTTCACTCGTCGAATCGGCGCGGCAGATCGTGCCGGTGGCGGCGACGGCCGCCGAGGATGTCGAACGCCTGCGCACCTGGGCCTCGGGCCGGTGCCTCAGTGCCGAGGTCCCCGGGCTGTACCACCGGCCTGCGGGGGAGGAGCCCGGCAGGACTCCCGGCCGCACCGGCCGACGGGTGGGCCGCGACGGCCCCTCGGCCAACTGAACCGCTCGCCGACTCGGGGGTTCGTCCCCGGATCCGGCCCGGTCTTCGATCGTAGGGAGGAAACTCTCCAGACAATCTCATGTTCTTGCAAGAATTCCTCCTCGGTTCTACGGGGCGGCGATCCGGGTGGTCCAGGTCGCCGTCCCGTTTCCATTTTCGTTAGGAGATGATCAACCATGTCGGCACTGATCGATTCCCATGCCCCGGCCTCTCCCACCCTCGGTGGTCCCACCGGCTCGCACGACGAGGCCGTCCGTCGCCTGCGGAGCGCGATGGCCCCCGTCCGTTTGTCGTTCACCTGGTTCGGCCTCACCAAGAGCCTCAACGCCGAGCAGAAGGCCCGGGCCGCCGCCACCTTCGAGGCCGATGCCCCGTTCGTCTCGGCCGGCAAGAAGCTCTGGGACTCGAAGGCGCCGGCCTTCCGCGCCGTCTCGGCGGTCCGGACGAAGATCGTCGAGTCCTGGTGCGGCATGAGCCTGCCCTTCCCCGAGCCCGGCGTCCGGCTGCTGCGGCGCGATCAGGTCGAGGCGTTCCTGGCCCTGATGACCGATTACCGCGTCGAGCTGGCCGATGCCGTCGCCGAGCTCGATCGGCACTACGCCGAGCTCCGCGCATCGGCCGCCCGTCAGCTGGGCGACCTGTACGACCCGAACGATTACCCCGCCACGCTCGCGGGTCTCTTCGATGTGAGCTGGGATTTCCCCAACATCGAACCGCCCGGCTACCTGCTCGCACTGTCCCCCGCGCTCTATCGCGAGGAACAACGGCGCGTCCGCCAGCGGTTCGACGAGGCGGTGCGCCTGGCCGAGGAGGCGTTCCTGGCCGAGTTCGCGCGGCTGGTCGGCCACCTCACCGAGCGGCTCGGCACCGAGGCCGACGGCACGCCGCGGGTCTTCCGCGACTCGGCCGTGGGAAATCTCTCGGCGTTTTTCGAGCGGTTCCGTCAGCTCGACGTCCGCTCGCATGAGCAACTCGACGCGCTCGTGACCGAGGCCCAGCGGATCGTCCGGGGCCTCGGTCCTCAGGATCTGCGCGACCAGGGCGCGCTGCGTCAGCACGTGGCCGAGCGGCTCGGCCGGGTCCGGGATGAACTGCAGACGCTCGTCGTCGAGCGGCCCCGCCGCCGTGTGCTGCGCGGGCCGTCCCCATCCCCGTCCCCGTCCCCGTCCCCGTCCTCGGAGGGCTAACGCGATGGATCTCTTCATCGCACCTGGCGGTCGGGTCCGTGGCCGCTACGCCGAGGCGATCGACCTGGCGGCCCTCGGTGCGCCGCGGATCGTCCGGGCCGGCGTGGTCGACCCGGACCTGGCCGGCCGCTGGTTCGCCGACCTGTCCCCTGTCGGCGGCCCCGTGCTGGGTCCCTTCGCCACCCGCAGCGCCGCCCTGGCGGCCGAGGAGGCCTGGCTCGCCCGGGTGCTCCTGGGTGATCGCGGCGGCGGCCCGGACGCGGCCCCCGACGCTCCCCCGCAGGCCGGCGGGGCGTCGTGACCGCGGAGGGACACGCACGCAAGCTTATGAAGGTTTCCTGGTGTGTTTTCTTCGCGGCACGGACGGGACCCGCCGTCGCGGCGGTCCTGTCCGGCGCACGGGAGCGTTCCCGCGTGCTCCGCATGCGGCCCCCCAAGGTCCGTTGCCGCCCCTGGGGTTCAGCCGTCACTCGCATTGTGTGAAAGGATCTTTTTCCATGACATTACTCCAATTTCTTTTGCGATGCGGTCGCACCCTGCTTTGGCAGGCCTGCGCCCGCCTGGCCGGGAGCCTGGCCCGCCAGGGGCACCGTCGCGGCCGCCGGCACGCGGGCCCGGGCAACCTCCGATCGCCGCGCGGTCGCCCCGCACGGCCCGCCCACCGTGGCGCCGCGAGCGGCGTCACGACCCCGGTCCTTCGGCCCCTGGCCCCGGAGGACCGGTCATGCCCCTGACCCTGCGTGTCGGCTGCGCCCGCAAGCTGGGGCAGCCGGGCTACAGTTCGCTCGGCGCGAGCTGTGCCCTCGTCGTCGAGCTCGACGCCGCCCTCCTCGAGCGGGATCCCGAGGCCCTCCGGGCCCAGATCCGTGCGGCCTTCACCGCCTGCCGCGCGGCGGTGGCCGAGGAGCTGGCCCGCCAGGCCGGGCCGGAGGGGGTGGAGACGCCGCTGGGGCCCGTGCTCGATCGGCCGGACACGCCCCCGCATCCCTTGCCCATTCGAAACGGGTCGGTCGCCAGCCCTGCACCTGCGGCGTCTCGCCCCGATCGCCCGGCCTCCGAGCGGCAGGTCCAGGCGATCCGCGCGATCGCCCGCCGCCAGGAGTTCCAGGTCGACCGGGTTGAGGACCTCAGCGTGGCCCAGGCCTCGCGGCTGATCGACGCGCTCAAGACCGACGCGATCGTCTGAGCCAGGCTCCGCAGCCCGGTCCAATTTTGTTTCAGAACCTGGCGCACTCCGGCCACGGCGGCGGCCGTGGCCGGAGTTCCGCGTTTTTTTTCGCCCTCAGCGGGCGGTGCCTGGGTGGGGGCTGTTCGTCTCATGGCGCCAGGGGGCAGCCCGCCTGTGGGCGACCGCCGCGGATCACACTTCCTGAGGCTCACCAGGGGGACGCGGGGGCAATGCCCCAGCGTCAGGCGGGGACGCGCCGGTGCCCTCCTTCCGCACACACTGACCGTTCACCGCGGGCGGGAGCGGCTCAATCCGCGGCGGTCGTCTCCTCCAGCGGTCGCCGACGGCAGTTCGAGGGATCTGCGGGCCGCAACCTCACCGCGACCGAGGGCGGCGAGCGCGTGTCGTGAGCCGGCTCTGGCCAACGCATCACCCGGGAAGTTGAGAATTGTGCTGGCGATCGGAAACAACGGGGCGGTACGATCGGACCCGGCTGGCGGTCGGTTGTGGTGTGATCCGCCCGCGCGTCACGGTGTTGGTTTGGGCATCTGATGGCTCGTATTCTGGGCATCTCCGCCTTCTATCACGATAGCGCCGCGGCGCTGGTGGTCGATGGGACCATCGTCGCCGCGGCCCAGGAGGAGCGCTTTTCGCGGATCAAGCACGACGCTCGGTTTCCCGAGCGGGCGATCGCGTCGTGTCTGGAAACGGCGGGACTCTCGGCGGACGACCTCGACTATGTGGCCTTCTACGAGAAGCCGCTGCTGAAGTTCGATCGACTGCTGGAGACCTACCTCGCCACCGCGCCGAGGGGACTGGCGAGTTTTTCCCAAGCCATGCCGATCTGGCTCAAGCAGAAGCTGCACCTGCGCCCGACGATCCGCCGCGGGCTGGGAGGGATGCCCCGCGCCCGGCTCGTCTTCGCCACGCACCACGAGTCGCACGCCGCCAGCGCCTTCTTCCCAAGCCCCTTTGCCGAGGCGGCGATCCTGACGGTCGACGGCGTCGGCGAGTGGAGCACGACGACGCTCGGCGTCGGTCGCGGCCACCAGATCGCGCTGACCGAGGAGCTGCGGTTTCCGCACTCGCTGGGCCTGCTCTATTCGGCCTTCACCGCCTACTGCGGCTTCCGGGTCAACAGCGGCGAGTACAAGCTGATGGGCCTGGCCCCCTACGGCCGGCCGATCTACCGGGATCTGATCCTCCGGGAGCTGATCGACCTGAGGCCCGACGGCAGCTTCCGGCTGAACATGGACTATTTCACCTATCCGCACGGTCTGACGATGACCGGCCGGCGCTTCCACCGCCGCTTCGGGGGGCCGCCGCGCCGGCCGGAGTCCCAGATCGAGCCGCGGCACATGGACCTGGCGGCGAGCATCCAGGCGGTGACCGAGGAGGTACTGCTGCGGATCGCCGAGCGGTCGCAGCGTCAGACCGGGATGACCCGCCTGGTGATGGCCGGCGGGGTGGCCCTGAACTGCGTCGCCAACGGCCGGTTGCTCCGGGAAGGCCCGTTCGAGGACCTCTGGGTCCAGCCGGCCGCCGGTGACGCGGGCGGGGCCCTCGGGGCCGCCCTGTTCGTCTGGCATCAACTGCTCGGCAACCCGCGGGATGCCGGCCCGACGGACGCGCAACACGCCAGCCTGCTCGGTCCGTCGTTTGACCCCGAGCAGATTGCCTCCTGGCTTGCCCGGGAGCAGATCCCGGCCCGCCGCTTTGCGGACGAGGCATCGCTCTGCGTGTCCGTCGCACGGGCTCTGGCCACGGGCCAGGTCGTCGGCTGGTTTCAGGGCCGCATGGAGTTCGGCCCCCGGGCCCTGGGGGCCCGGAGCATTCTGGCCGATCCGCGATCGGCCGCAATGCAGACGACCCTGAACCTGAAGATCAAGTACCGCGAAAGCTTCCGGCCCTTCGCCCCGGCCGTTCTCCGGGAGCGCGCGCAGGAGTGGTTTGACCTGCCCCGAGGGCGCGAGAGCCCCTACATGCTCGTCGTCGCCCCCGTCCGGGAGGACCGCCTGGTGCCGCTCACCCCGGACGAAACGCACCTCATGGAGCACGACCCCGACCTGCGTAATCGGGTCCGGGTGGTGCGTTCCCAGGTGCCGGCGATCACCCACGTCGATCGCAGTGCTCGGGTCCAGACGGTCGACCACGCGCGTGCGCCGCGCTTCCACGCCCTGCTCCGGGCCTTCGAGCAGCTCACCGGCTGCCCGATCCTGGTCAACACCAGCTTCAACGTCCGGGGAGAGCCCATCGTTTGCACCCCGCAGGACGCCTACCGCTGCTTCCTGGCCACCGAGATGGACCTGCTCGTGCTCGGCGATCATGTGATCGATCGATCGGAGCTGAAGGATGCGAATCCTGAAGCCTTTCGTCCGACCCTGGTTTCCCAGTATCCTCTGGACTGACCAGCCCGCCCGGGTTGCTCCCTTCGAGACGATCGCCCATGCAGTGGTCCGACCTCTCGTTCCGCCCCGACCGCCGAATGCTCCGTCAGTTCGCCGGGCTCTGGCTGCTGGTCTTCGGGGGGCTCGCGGCCTGGCATGGGCTGGTGCTCGAGCACGAGACGAGGGGCCTGATCCTCGCCGGCCTGGCGCTCACGGTCGGATGGGCTGGCCTGGTCCGGCCGGGATCGGTCCGGCCGATCTACGTGGCCTGGAGCGTCCTGGCGTTCCCGATCGGCTGGACGGTTTCCCGGCTGATCCTCGCGGTGGTCTACTACGGCGTCTTCACGCCCGTGGGCCTCGGGCTTCGGCTCCTGGGCCGGGATCCCCTGTTGCTGCGCCCGCCGGGCGATCGGGAGACCAACTGGATCGCGATCCCCGCCACGGACGACCCCCGTCGTTACTTCGATCAGTTTTGATGTGATTGAATAAAATCTCCTCTGTTCGAAAATGGACCCTTGACGATGAGCACCCCGCGCGACGCGTCGAAGCCGACCGGCCCGACCTCCTTTGAACACCTGAGTTCCGAGGCTGGCCACGGCACGCTGACCGGCGAGTTCCTGGCCTTCTTGCGGTACAACAAGAAGTGGTGGCTCCTGCCGATCCTGGTGGTCCTGGCGGTCATCGGGCTCCTGGTCGCCCTTTCGGGCTCGGCCGCCGCGCCGTTTATCTACACCCTGTTCTGAAGACGATCGCAAGGGCCCGGCCGGTCAGGGGGAGGAGGCGAGGCGCCTCAGCCCGGCCTGGGCCTCGGGATGATTGGGATCGATCCGCAAGGCCGTCCGGTAATGCTCCCGGGCGGCCTCGTGGCGCCCGAGGAGTTCCTCGGCCCGGCCCAGATTACTCAGGATCGCCGGGTCGTTCCCGTTGAGCTGGACCGCCCGGGCGAACCAATCGGTCGCCTCGACCAGCCGACCGATCCGGGAGTATGCCACCCCGATCCGGTTGAGGTTTGCCACGGCATTGGGCGTCGCCTTCCAAACGGCCTCCAGGTGGACCAGGGCCGCTTCGGGGTTCCCGGTGTCGAGGAGCAAGGCACCGAGCCCTTCGTGCGCGGCCATCGACGACGGGTCGAGGGCCAGCGCGCGGCGGAACGAGGCCGCCGCCTCCTCCGGCCGACCCAGTGCGGCCCGGTAGCGACCGGCCAGGGACCAGCCTTCCGGGTCATCGCCCGAGAGGTCGAGCCCCTCCAGGACGCGCTTCAGCGCCTGCTCGGGCTGGCCGAGGTACTCAAGGAGCCCAGAGAGGGCGTACAGCTCCCGGGCGTAGCGCGGCCCGTCGATCCCGGCCTCGACCGTGGCGGTGACCGCGGCGATCGTCGCCTCGCCCCAGTCCTCGACCGGTTGCACAATCCCTGCGGTCGCCATCACCTCGAGCAGGTCGAGGGCGAGCCGCCGGTGGGGCTCGACCTTCAGGTGAACGTGGTCGAAGAACGCCTCCTCGCCGGGAATCCGGTCGGGGGACCGCTCGGTCAGGAGCGTCTCGAAATCGACCAGGGGAACGCCCCGCGCTGCGGCGACGCGGCGGATCGTCTCGGTGGTGGCCGAGAGGGCTCGCAGGGGGCAGATGTCCTCCTCCCTGGCCCAGAGGAAACGGTCCCGGGCCGCCTCGGTCTGGCCGAGCGCATCGAGGGCCTGGCCGGATCGGTAGAGCAGTTCCGCGTGCTGGTCGTCGATCGCCTCGGCCCGGGCAAAGGCCTCGCGCGCCGCCTCGGAATCGCCGGCCGCCAGGGCGGCGGTGCCGGCGTCGAAGTGCGTCTGCCAGGCGCGGAGTTGCTCGGGGCCGAACCCGGCGCGGTGCTCGCTCTTGATCGGGGCGAAGTCGCGGAGGTTCGACGGGGTCGTGACCAGGATGAGCCCCGCCCCCCGGGATTCGGCCAGGTCGACCATCGCCTGCAGGGTGGCCTCGAAGTGGGCCAGGACCTCGGCATGGAAGGCCGGGTCACGGGTGTAGGCCTCGGGGCCGACGGCGTTGATCGGGATGCGGGTCACCTCGTCCTGCAGGCCGGCGGCGCGGTGGGTCGGATCGGGGGGGCCGAGCAGTCCCATGCGGCCGAGCCCTTGCTGGATCACCGTCGCCGTGCGGGTCTGGTGGAGGAGCCCCCCTGCCCCGCGGAGCCATCCGGGCGTCGCGAGCAGATCGGCATAGGTCCGGCGTTCGAGGAACTCGTTGTGCCCCATGTAGACGACGAACAGGTCGGGCTCGAAGCGGCTGAGTTCTTCCATCAGGCCCCGGACCCGGTAGCTCGCGTAGCTGATGGCGCCGGCGTTGATCACCTCCCAGTCGCGGGACGGGTCGGCCGCGGGCAGGAAAACGCGGAGCCAGCCGGGGAAGGCCGTGTGGTCGAAGAAGGGGCGGCCGTAGGTCGTCGAGCCCCCGAGGCAAACGACCCGGTACGTCCCTTCCGGCTTCGCCTCAGGGAAGGTCACCGGGTTGAGCACCTCGGCCCGGTTCTCCGCGACCCGGACCATCCGGGTGCCATCGGGTTCGGTCACCGTCTCGTAGTGGGGGATCCGGGGGGTGAAGCCGGCGTACGGATCACTCCCGCTCGCCGCCGTCCGGACCCCGATCACGGCCAGGGCCAGTTCCAGGACAGCCAGGAGGCCGATGGTCACGATCGCCGAAAAGAGGATCTTCTTGCGGACCGGCAGCCCGGTCGGCTGGGATCGGGGGGCGTTTGCTGAGGGGGGCGGCGAACCGGCCTGCGAAGGTCCGGACCGATCGGCGGCGGGCCCTCGGGGGCGCTTCCCCGAGGCAGGACGGCGTCGAGCGGGGCGGGACATGAGGTTCATGCTCCTAGGGGTTCGTCGAGTCGCCAAGGCGGGCTCGGTGCGCCGCGGTGCGCCCATCGCGTGCGCCGCGGTGGGCTGGAAGCGATCAGGCGATTTCCGTGTGGACACAACGCGTTACGGCAAATTGAGCGGGTTCGATTGGGGGAAATCGGTTCTCGGGGTTTGGGTTCGTTTCGCGGCGGTTCCTCGGCGCCTGTTGGGCTCGGTTCGCGCCAGCGACGGAGGGCGGCCTTTCGAATGCTCCTCGCGTGGTCGGGAGGCCCATCGTGACCGAAGGTGCGAGGGCCTGGGTTCGTTTCGCGCCAACGCCTACGGGAACCAGGCGGAGGCGGCGAAGACGTCGGGTCGGATTGTCAAAGAGGAGAACCACGAGTCCGTCGTCCCGGGGGTTCGTCCGGGCGGTCGGAGGAGACGACGACGAGATGATCGGGAATTGTCTCATCGGCAGTCACTCAAAATGCGTCATGCGGCAATCACCCGGGCGCGAGGTCGCTCTGGGACGATCGAGCCCCGAACGAACACGACCCCCGGCGTGGGGTGCGCCGGGGGTCGTGTCGGAGGGAATCGGGATCGGCCAAAGGCGGCCAATTGTTGGGACTCAGGCCCGGGCCAGCGTGCGGCGCCGGAGGCCGTAGCCCAGCATGGCCAGGCCGCTCAGGCCGGCGATGGCGAGGGTCGAGGGCTCGGGAACGGGTACGAGGACGCGTCCCGTGTCCGCTGTGATGACCCACCCATCAAAGTCAGCTGATTGATAGTTTGCCTCCGTCACTTGCAACGGATCGGCTACTTCGCCGAAGTTCCGATTGTAAGCCCAGACTGCATTGGCCTGGTCACCCGTACCACCACCATCCTTCGCAACGAAGTCACCCCAGATCGGACTCTGGAGGCTCTTGAACGAAAAGGAATTCGAATCAGCATCGGCTAGAGTTTCGAGTTTGAGACCGAAAATCGTGTCGGGAGCGGGTGGTTCTGAGTTCGGCGTGTGTGCCTTGATTGCACTTGCAAGTGAACCCCCGTCATACTTGAAGTTTGTCCCGTCCCCAACCCCTTCGATCGCGTAAATTCCATACTCATCATCGAGAATACTCTCACTCAGACCGATGATGATGTTGCTGAGGGAAGCCCCAATAATTTCATAGGTGTAAGTAAACTCCTGGTATAACACCCCGGCAACGTTCTTGACTCCGGTAGCCTCAACCTTGGATGTAATGGAGAAATTCCCATTACCCCACTTGCCCTCAGCAGGATTCCAAACCAACTGGGAATTCTTCGCAATCGTCTGTCCCGTTCCAGTGTTCACCACATCAGGGTTCGAAGATGTTTGGCGAGTCACCGTAAGGGGGTACGCCGACGCCATACCCGGTACCAGCAACAGAACACCCACCGCGGCGACGAGGCGGAGGGCTCCGAATGATTGAAGTCGGTACTTGACCACGGCACACATCCCTACGACTCCTTGAATAGAGCACTCGCACGCGAATAGGTGATCACCGGAACGCCGGCAGATCGCAACGATCCAGTGCATTCGGCGCTCAACCTGATGCTTGCACACCCTCCGGAGATTCCGCACCGGAGAGGGAGACCACCAGAACAGAAGGGCCGGATCGCCACGCTACTCTACTGAACGACCGGCCGATGCAGAGACCGTTTCGCAAGCCCTTGCAAAACCGTAACTGGTGATCAAGCCGAGTTCCGTAATACCACCAATTGCACCCCGTTTCAACAAGAAATTTTGATACTTCATGTCCGCTAATATGGCTCACAACTGCGCTTTTTTCTGAGAGAAGCCGCGGACTCCTGTCAAGTTTGGCCATTTGCCGATCCAGCTCGTCCGTGGACCCAACGCTGCACTTGAATCTGTTCCATCTCCAAGTGTCGCGCCGGATGACCTCCCTCAATGCAACGATCGCCTCGGCCCCTGCCCTCCTGGACGAGAGGACACGAACCGGGCGATCGTGCGTTAACCGGGTGGCGTTCGTCCGGAGACAGAACGCCTGGTTTGTGGTTCCCCACGAATCTCGTGGACAGGCCATGCCGGACAGTCGTCCGCCGACGTGGCCTCGGCGTCACTCAGGCTCGCGCCATCTTGCGGCGACGGAGGCCATAGCCCAGCATCGCCAGGCCGCTCAGGCCAGCAATGGCGAAGGTGGATGGCTCGGGGACGAGGGTGACCTGTTTCATGTTGACCAGGAACCGGACCGTCTCGTCGCCGCCAGCGATCGAGTCGCGGGCGCCGGTCAGCTTGCCGGACAAGGTCCAGTCGAGGTCTCCCAGGTTGCCGTCGGCGATGAGCCACTGCTCGAAGACGCTGGTCCCGAAATCGGGGCCGCTGGCGGGGGAGCCGATCGATCCGGTCCCGACGCGACCGTTTGTGACCAGCGTGCCGGTCTGGGTGGCCGAGCTGGTGAAGACCAGGTCCTCGAAGGCCATGTAGCTCGGATCCCGGCTGGCCCGTGCATTGAGTTGCAGGGCGTTGAAGCTGCTCGGAGCGTTGTTTCCCCGGATGGTCTCGACCGAAGTGACATTGGGACCCGAAGGAGGAAAGCTCGATCCGGAACCCCAGGCCAGGGTGGTCGTGACGCTGGCCGGGCTTGTCATGCTGAAGACGAACCCCTGACCCGCGACGTGCTCCAGTTGGAACGAAAACGTCGCACCGGAAAGCGTGCCGTTATTCCCGAGGTTCTTTTGAATAAACGTGTCCTGATTGTTGATTCGAGTCGTCCCCGATCCGTCATCGAGGGACATGTCGAAATTGCCCTGGGAGAGGCGATACTTGGCGCCGGCCACTCCCGTCTCGCTAAGGAGATTCGGGGAGGTGGTGGCGTTGATCTGCAGCGCCCGGGCATGGGCCGCCATCATGGCTGTCAGGGCAATCGCGAGCGTGACTACGCGGGATCGCTTCACGAGCGAGAGCTTCATGGTTTTCATGCTTGGATCGGGAATGAGCCTGTGTGAATTGAAATGGGTTATTCGACTCGGACTCGGAACACGCGATTCGGGCACCAAGAGCCTGAGCATCTTCGAGCGGCCTGCGTCCTCCTCGGTGGGGAGCCCCGAGGAGCGGCAGGCCCAGGTGGTTCGTCTCGCCTCGCGGGCAGTTCGTCCCTGCCGATGAAACGACATGATCGCCGCGACCCTCGATCCCGAGAGGAGCCGAGCGTCGGGCGATCATGAGGTGAAGTACGGGTCCGGAATTCGTGGCACCATTCTTGGGTCTGCACGTGCCGTGTGGGAGCCTCATCCCCACGCACCCAACCGGTCACCCCTCATCGTGGACCACAGGCCATGAGAAACGATGACGATGGTGGTTCAGTTCCGCGCCATTTTGCGACGACGGAGGCCGTAGCCCAGCATGGCCAGGCCGCTCAGGCCGGCGATGGCGAACGTGGAGGGCTCGGGGACGGCGGTGATGAGGCTCTGGCTCGAGGTGTCCTCTCGGTAAAGGTAATCCCCAGTGCCGTTCGCACCGCTCGTACCAACAAAGCGGATCCCCGAACGGAAAACATAACCCGTACCCGTCCGGACATTCCCGTCGTTCCAGGTCTCCGTCAACATGTGATTTGCAAGGGCGATCGCAGCGTTTCTCGCGGTATTAGTTCCGCCGGACACGCTAAGACCTCGATTATTTCCATTCAACGTCGAAACGTTGCCTTCCGAGGTGACGCCCGCTTCGTAGATGATCTCCCAGATCGCCAGCTGGGTCGCGGCACCAATCGTGTTCGCGTTAATTGTGATGCTGGGAGGGCCGGTGTAGGTTGCGGCGAGGTTATTGCGGTTGGCGATGAGCCACGAGGCGCGCTGAAGGGCGGCCGCTTGATCGGCTTGGGCGATATATCCCACGCCGTCCGGGAGCGCGATTGCGGGGGGGATCTGCTCAATCGCGGTCACGATGTTGTTCTGATTGAGACCCTCGGTGATCTCGAGGCAGAACGTCGTCCAGTTTCGGGGCTGCAAGGCATTGTAGCTGGCTTCCGAAAGGGTCTGGGCCGTTTGAGCCGTCCCCCCCTGTCCGAGCCCTGCCGCAGTGAACCCAGTGGTGTTGGAAGTGCTGCCGGATGACCCGCTTCGAGTCCAGTCGTTCGTGACAGTGCTGAACGCCCTAGCGGTATTCCCGACGGTGGTGACGGAATTGCCGGTAACGGTGCTCACAAGGTTGAAGCCGAAACCGGACAAGCCTGGGCCATTGGCATCCGTGTCAGTCCGGTTGTTGATCGGGAACGCCGAAGCCACCGACGCCCCGATCAGCAGGAGGGTCAGCGTGGCGGCGCCACGCAGGAAGAATCGCATCATCGTAGTTCCTCAGAAAGAGCTAGCTTCGAATCATTGGGTGAGGGCTAACCATCAGCCATCGAATAGCGGTAGTGAACCGGCCCAAGGCCGGAAGCGGGACAGATCCCGTCTCGCCGCGGACTCGATGGACATCCGCAGCCAGCAAGCAGGCGGAGATCGATTAGAGTAAGATGTTCCGGATAGGCAGAATTTGCCCGTCAGGGAACGAGTTCGTTCCGCATTCGCTCGTAGGTGGCTCGTTCCAGAGGATCGACGTTCTCTCGATTCAATCCCTGCTGTTCGGCCACCTGCAGGACGTCGCGGGCTTCGTCGAGGTTGCCGGCGAGTTGCTGGGCCCAGGCCAGGTGGAAGGAAAGCTGCGGGGTGTCCGGAGCGTTGGCCAGGGCGATGCGGAGGTCCTCCAGGGCCGGCTCGACCTGCCCTTTGAGGAGCCTCAGGACGGCGCGGGTGTCGAGCAAGGCCGGGACGGAGCCGGCCCGCTCGATCGCCTGCTCGATCAGTGCCAGGGCTTCGGATCCGGAGGGATCGCGGAAGCCGATCAACCAGGCCAGGTTGTTGAGAGCCTGGAGGTTGCTGGGATCGCGCCGGAGCGCGTCCCGGTAGCGTGACTCGGCCTCAGGGTAGTTCTCCTGGAGCGTGCGGAGGACCGCAAGCTGGACCAGGAGAGGACCGGAGTCCGGGTCAACGTTCAAGGCGTCGAGCAGCCAGCGCTCGACCTGTTCGTACTGGGCGTCGGTGGCCTCGGGATTGAGGGCCAGGGCGCTGACGGCGAGTTCGGCGAGGGCTTCGGGAGGCACGTCGGCCCGCAGGGTGTCGCAGAGGGAGAGGGCCTCATCGGTGCGGCCCTGCTGGGCCAGGAAGGCGACCAGGGCCAGCCGACGTGTCTTTTCCTCGGGTTCCTGGTCGATGAAGGCATGGTAGGCGGCCTCGGCCTGCTCGGGGAAGTCGAGCTGGTCGAAGAGGTTGGCGATCGACCCGATCTCGTCGGGGTGGCTCTCGGCGTAGCGATCGATCAGGGCGGCTGCGTCCGGATCGTTGCCGCGTTCCTTGAGCAGCCGGGCGTCGAGGGCGACAACCTGGAGCGTTTCCCCCAGCAGGGTGCAGAGCTGCGGCATGCGGCGGGCGGCCTCGTCCAGGTCTCCCTGATCGAGCAGGAGGCTGATGAAGAAGATGAGGGGTCGCGGGTCGCGAGAGACGGGGTTGTCGACGATCCGGGTCAGGACCGCTCGGCTGGCCTGCCAGTCTCCCCCGGCACCGTGGAGCATGGCCAGGAGGAACTGTTCGTTGGGTTCGAGCGCGCGATTCTGGTCGAGCTGCTTGAGGGCGTCGATCGATTCCTGCCGGCGGCTGGGCCGCATCGAGAGCAGGATGGCCCGCAACTTCTGGTCGTCGAAGCTGTAGGGGTTCTCTTCGAGGTTGGTCCGGACGATCTCGAGGGCCTCGTCGACCTGGGCCAGGTCTCCGCTGGCCAGGAGCATCGTGCTCCGCATGCGGTTGGCCCAGGCGAGGTCGGCCTCAGTCGCCTTCAGCCGAGGATCGCGCAGGCGTTCCAGCAGGGCGTTGGCCCGCTCGGCATCGCCATTCCGCACCGTGAACCCGATGACGGACCGAAGGGTGCCGAGATCGTCGGGCCGTTTGCGGAGGGCGTCCTCGAAGGTCTTGCGCGCCTCGTCGGTGTCTCCCAGGAGATCATGAAGCTGGGCGAGGGTCAGCACGCGCTGGTCGGCCGCGACGGCCTGAGGGGCTTCGGTGAGCATGGCGCGGACGCGTTCCTCCTGACCGCGCCGCAACTGGCATTCGGCGTAGGAGAGCCAGGCGGCCGGGTCGGCCGGGCTGAGTTCGAGGGCCCGGCGGAGGACCGGCTCGGCGTCGTCGTAGCGACCGGAGTAGACCATCATGCGGCCGACGAACAGGTGATCGGCGGCGTTGGTGGACTCTTCGGGGAGGATGCGACGGGCCAGGGCGATCCCGCGGTCCACCTCGCCGCGCCGCAGGGCGTTCATGGCCTCGATGAGCGTCAGGTCGGCCAGGCCGGCGTTGCGGCGTTCGAGGATCCCGGTGACGCGATCGATCGTGTCGAACTGCTGCTGCTGGTAGAGCAGGCCGACGAGGCGGCGGGCCAGGGTCGGCTGATTGGCGCCGCGTTCGATGGCGAGCAGGTAGTTCTGGGTCGCCGCGTCGATCTGGCCCTCGCGTTCGGCGATCTGAGCGGTGATGGCGTAGCTGCCCCACCACTCGGGAGACCGGACGTTGATCTCCCGGGCCCGGTCGCGGGCGGCCCGCAGGGCGTTGGCATCGCCCCGGGAGGCGAGGTCGAGCATCAGGATCGCCTCGGCATAGCGCCAGAGGAGCCCGTCGGGGCCTTCGATTCGACGCATGGCGTCGACATGATCGCGGACCTCGTCCGGCTCGGCAGCGGCCAGGGCGAGGTCGATTAGGACCATCCGGAGGCGGATGTTGTCGGGCTGGGCCTCGGCAAGCTGTTTCCAGAGGGACCGCGATTGTTCGACCTCGCCCAATCGCAGGAATGCCACGGCGAGGGCTTCGAGCAAGGGGGGTTGATCCTCGGCGGGCCGATCGGGAACCTGTGCGGCGAATTGCGTCAGGAAGGCCTTGGCCTCGTCACCGCCCTGGCGAGTCCAGTTGGCAATCCGTTCGAGGACGATCGCGCGGGCGGCGCCGTGCTGCGCTTCGGCCTGGTCGAGCAGCTTGAGGGCAGTGCCAGAGTTCCCCTGGCGTTCCGCCATCCGAGCCTGGGCGATGGGAACGCGCCAGTCGTCGGGATCGCGCCGGACGAGGCTGGCCAGGACCTCCTGAGCCCTGGTCACCTGATCCTGAGCGAGCAGCAGGTCGACGCGCAGAAGGTCGACATCGGTCTTCGACTCGGGAAGGACGCGTTCAGCCAGCGCGAGCCGATCTTCGGCTTCACGCCAGTTCCGCTCGGCCGGAGCCTTTTGCAGGTTCTGCTGGATCAAGAGGCGGACGAGGTCGAGCTGCGATTCGGGCCGTTCCTCCAGGAGCATGAGGTGGAGCAGGAAGGCCGCTTCGGGATTGCCGTCGTTCTCGAGCCGACGGGCCAGTTCCAGACGAGCGACCGGGGCCGTTGTGCCCCGTTCGGCGGCCTGCCGGAGGGCGGCGACCTGCTGGTCGTCGGCCCCGAGGCGGCCGTGACACTCGGCCAGCATCAGGTCGAGTCGCCCGACCAGGTCCGGGAGTCCTGCGAGGAGCCGCCGGGCGGTATTGATCTGCCGGATCGCCCTGGCCCACTGCTGGTCATGGAACAGCACACGCGCTTCGAGATAGCGGGTGAATCCCTCGGCCATGCCTCGTTTCTTGAGATCGAGGATCATGGCATTGAGTTCGTCGTCGGAGGGGGATTCCGCCCCAGCAGGATCCTGATCCTGGACGCGCTGGCTGATCAGGGCATCGACGAGGAAGAAGCGGATTTCGAGATCGTCGGGGAGGGACTCGACCCCTTGTTCCAGAATTGCCACGGCCTGTTCGGGCTTCTGGTCCTGGGTTTCCAGTGACGCAGCGGCGAGGTAGAGGTCCGGTTGATCCGGGTTGGTCTCGATTGCATGCCGCAGATGAGACCGAGCGGTGTTGCGGTCCTCATTGCGTTCGGCCAGCAGGGCCGCGGCGAGCAAGACCTCGTCGTCGTCGGGTTCGGCCTGGAGGGCAAAGGCGACATCCTCGGGGTCCGAATCCAGCTCATACTGCTCCTGATACTGCCAGCGGAGCAGGCGAGCACGAGCCGACTCGGGGTTCGCCTCGACCATCTGCGCGATCACCGCGTCGGCATCGGCCAGTCGCTCCAGGCGATCCCGCAGGACTCTTGCCAGTTCCAGACTCGCGTCAACGGTACCCGGATCATGTTCTAATGCCTTGCGAAACCAGGTTTCCGCCTCACGGAAGCGGGCGAGGCCAACCTCGCAACGACCGAGTTGGGCTTCCAGTTCCGCGGCGGTGCTCTGCTGATCGGGGTCCTCGGGATTCACCGACTCGTACAGCAGATTGAGATGACGTCGGGCCTCCTCGAAGTTGCCCATGTCCAGGGCGAGGTCGACGCATCGGCGGCGGAGTTCCTCGTCGTTCGGGACATATCGCAGAGCTTGTTCCAGCACCTGGAAGACCTGTCGCGAGTTGGTCTGCTCGGCATCGCGGCGGTCGACGATCCGGGCATAGAGCGCCCAAGCCTCGGGATCGTCGCGCTCGAATTGGAGGAAACGCTGAAGGTGTTCGACGGCGAGGTCCAGATCCCCCGCGGACTCTGCGTTCCGGGCATAGTCGAGCAGACCGCTCGCCTGGCTCTGCACCTGGCGGCCATGGATGACGTAGACGCCCAGTCCAGTGACGACGGCAGTCGTCAGCAGGACGAGGAAGAAAACCCAGTTGAATCGTCTCATGTGAAGATTCGTCTTTTGCAATGCAGAATTCGGAGCGGTAAAGCCGACCACACCAAACACCTAGGCCACCGCAACTACCATCATCGAGTGCATTCGAGCGTCATAGCGATTTCAAACTACTGTAGGCCGGTCCGTCATGGCAAGCAGGAACCGGGGAAAATCTCAGTCCGCGAGCGAGTACGAGGCAAGTGCGTTGCGACGAGTCAACATGGCATCCGCTATATCAATCGCTCGCCCGAAACGCCTCCCGCTTAGCAAAGCGGCCATCCGGGAGCGGCTTCGGGCAATTCCCATGTAGGTTCTCAGCCTGTTGGGCTGTCTCAAGGGAAGTCGAGGCTGATCCGGATCAAATTCCCAGGGGTGGAAATAAAGCATAATTGCTTGATTCTGATTTGAGAAACTCGCCTGATCGATTGCGCGGCGCATCCAGGCACCAGGGAGGAGGCGGAAGTACCCTCCCCCCCCAATTGGCACAGTGAGACGGCCTATTTGCAAGGTCGCCGGGGGGAATTCGAGGATTTCGTGACGCTCTCCACGCACCAAAAACGGGGTTCGGGGGGCGCCTGGGACACCATACCGATCATGGTGAATCGGATAGATCGACGAATCGTAACGCAGACCGCAACTCGCCAGGATGTCGATCGCCCAGGCCGTTTTCCGAACCACGCTAAACGTAGGAGCCCGATAGCCGAGTACCGGTTCGCCGGTGATGTCCTGCAGGGCGTCGAGGCTCAGACGAAGGTCATCCTGGAAGGTCTCGGGAGTCATCCTGTGGAGCCGCTGGTGGTCCCAGCCGTGGCTGGCAACCTCATGCCCCGCCCGGTGGACGGCGCGGACCAGGTGCGGATTTGATCGGGCAACCGTCCCGAGGATGAAGAAAGTGGCGCGGATTTCCTGGCGTTCCAGCTCTTCCAGAATCCACTCAGTTGATGCAGTCATCCTCTGCGAGTACTGGCCACGCAGGTTCGAATCAAGGTCGAGACCCGCGGCGGCCTCGATCCGATCATGCTCCTCGACGTCGAAGCTGACGATGAAAGGGGCCGCACCTTTTTGCTTCGAGGGATGCGCAATGTAATGAGGTCTGGCCTGATCGGACGCCGCCGATATCGGTCGAACTGAATGCTTCAGCGACATGAGGATCTCCTGGGCACATGACAGACATTTTCATGATTCAACGTACAGAATTATATTTTGAGTCACAAGGGTCAGCGCCACCCCCTCATTAGCGGGCCGATGCAATTTTTACGCCAATACGCCGGACCCTGCGATCACATCAGGGTCACTACCTCATTGATGTGCTCCCAAATCCCTTCGCCGAATCGATGCGGCGGGGAGTCCGAGTCGACCTCTCTTTCGCCGGAAGTAATGACGGAAATGGGATTTGGTAATTTTTGAGAATCATGTCTCGATGACCGCGACACGACAAACACACAACCATGAGACATCTTATGTTGATTTTTCTCAACGCAGCCCCATTCGTGCGAATTACGACGTTGCCATGTGCGAGCGAGCGACGTATAACCGTTCCGACCATCGTGTAATCATTCGCCCCAGTGTTCGTGTGAGCTAATGTGTCCCGACGACGCTCCGTGCAGGACACGATCCCCACGCCACACCGCTGGTAGCTTGTCTTCGCTTCAGACCAACCTTCATATCGCTCCGACACCCTTGCATCCAGTGACTCTGATCGTCGCGATCAGCACCAATTGTTCCATTGCATGCAATTTCCAGGGTCGTTGTTGCAGCGTTTTGAACCACCTGCTTTCACCGATCAGCTCATGAATCGCAACCATATCCCCCATTTGCCTCATCGACCAAGAGGGACGCCAGAACGTTCCACAACTTGCTCGATTTTTCCTCCGCAACACATTCTTGACCATCTTCGCGCTCTATGATTCTGCCAGAAGTGAGTCGCATTCGTGTTCTGCCGGTTCCATGGTGGTGGACCGGCCCGGGAAATAGTTGGGGCTCAGCTCGAAGACGGCCGAGCATTTCCGGCACGATCGACCACACGATTCAATGACATTGGTCTACCCACACTGAGCCACACCTCGGATCAGTGCCGATCCAGGTCTGCGCCCACTCGCGAGATCACCCGATGAGCCGCCATACTCGCCTTCGCGTTCGCCGTTCCAGGACGCTGAACCTGGAATCTCTTGAGTCGAAAACGCTCCTGAGCAATTCAAGCTTCGCGGCGCACTTCGACTTCGGGCTGGATTCGTCCCCGGTGGAAGAAAATTTCACCAAGGTTCCTCAATATGTATACAACCAAGATCGTGGATTTGGGTGGCAGGCAACCAGGGGACTTGGTGCGATCGACCGGAAAGAGTCGAGCTTCTTCCTCCGAGATTTCCACCAGGGTCGCGATCACACCTTCATGGTCGATGTGCCGATTGGTGTTTACGATGTGACACCGACGCTGGGAGATGCTCAAGCTGCTCGTGACCAGATTTCACTCTGGATCGAGGGAGATCTGGTCGCCTCCAACGTTCGTACCTCAAAAGGTGAATACGCGAGTCCAACGTTTCGCGTCATTGTCGCAGACGGCCAGTTGAACATGCGGTTGGCCGATCAGGGAGGGGTCAACTCGACGTTCGCACTGAACGCGCTGAGTGTGGTCGAAGTCACCCCACTGTTGGTCAATGCCGGAGCAGACAGAACGGGGATGGAAGGCAAACCAATCGGTTTCGAGGCGATCGCATCCGGCGCAGGTCCTTTCGAGATTGTCTGGGAGTTCGGTGACGGTTCGACGCAGACCGGCTCGCTGACGCCGACCCATACTTACCTGGACAACGGAACCTACACCGCGACCGTACGGGTGACCGACGCCTCCGGCATCACGTCAACCGACTCGTTGAAGGTCACAGTCGATAACGTGGCACCCGCGGCATCGCTTTCCGGTCCCTCCTCAGGCCAAGCCTTTGTCCCGCTGCAATTCGCTGCCTCGGCCACCGATTCCAGTCCCATCGATCAGTCCGCAGGCTTCGACTATCGCTGGCTCTTCGGCGACGGGACCCAAGCGATCGGCCAGAACGTCTCCCACACCTTTGCCGAGGCCGGGACCTTTACGATCACGATGACGGCGACCGACAAGGACGGGGGATCCACCACCGTCTCCACGACGACCACGATCGCTGCTTCCGCGAACACGGCACCGCTCCTGGATCCCGTCGGTGACCAGGAGATCGATGAGCTGACCGAGCTGACCTTCGTCGTCACCGCCAGCGACCAGGACGTTCCCGCCCACGGCTTAACCTTCAGCCTCCTCGACGCTCCCGAAGGGGCCTCCATTGACCCTTTAACCGGGGTCTTTTCCTGGACCCCGACCGAAGCCCAGGGCCCTGAGTCCTACAGCGTCATCCTCCAGGTCAGTGATGGCCAGCTCACCGATCAGGAAACGATCACGGTTCGTATCCACGAAGTCAACGCCGCTCCCGTCCTCGCGCCGATCAGCAATCAGACCGCCATCATCGACACCGAACTCCGCTTCCAGGCGGTTGCGACCGACCCCGATCTCCCCGCCCAGATCCTGACCTACAGCCTCCAGAACGCCCCCGCCGGTGCCTCCATCGATCCCGCCACGGGCCAGTTCTCCTGGACCCCCACCGCCAACCAGATCGCGACGCACTCGATGACCGTCCTCGTCAGCGACGGTCAGGCCACTGTCAGCCAGCCCCTCACCGTCACCGTCCACGCTCCGTTGGCAGCCAACACCATCCTCATCGACCAGGCCTGGCTCGCCGCCCGTGGTGACGGCCCCTACTACCTCGACCAGGCCGACACCACCTACGTACTGCAAACCGACGTGACCGTCGAGGGGACCGCGTTCATCGTATTGAACGGCAACATCACCTTCGACCTCAACGGCCATACGATTACTTACGGCAACAGCGCCCCGATCCATGTGCCCAATGCCGGCTTCGAGGACGGCAGTTCGCCGACTGACGCCCCCGGCTGGGATCTGTCGCAGGCCCCATCAGTACATCGTGCCCCTGCTCGCGAGGGAATGTGGGGCACGTCGATGCTCCGGTTCGAGGCAATCCAGGCGCCGGAGACCATCGTCTCCGAGGTGCTTGATCTACCCTCCGCCGGAGTCGAGTATACCGCCGCGGTCTCGATCAAAGGACGCTGGGGTTCTTACGTCACCTTGTCCATCCTCGACGCGAAGACGGGTTCAGTGCTCGCCAGCTCTCGGACCCGCGCCGATGGAGGCCGCACTGCTCTGGCCACCCTCGTTCCCCCGAGCGCCATGTCCGTCCGACTGGCCATCACCGCCGAACCTCCCGAGGGGGAGTCGGACACGATCGACCTCGATTTCGTCGAGGTCTCTCGCGCCCGCGAATCCGGCATCGTCGCAACACCCTCGACGTATTACCTGCCGTCATACCTCCAGACCTCGTACGTCAACAACAATCGAACCAAGGTCCGCGACTTCACGGTGACGAACGGCCGGATCGTGCAGGGGCCTGCGCTAGGCTATCAGGGGATCCCGCTCTACCTCCGAAGCTCCACGGGAGCAAGGGTGGACAATGTGGAACTCCGAGCGGGCGGCCTGGATACCCACATGATCAACGGCCAGTGGGCCACCAACACGACGGTTCGCAACACACAAATTGTCGGGTCGATGAGCCGCGTCTCGGACCGCCAGGCTTCCTATGGAGCCATCTATTTCTCCGCCGCGAGTGGCTCGGTCCGTGTCGAAAACAACCAGATTTCCGGTGCTATCCAGAATGGAATCCTCATTACAGGGCACAGCCTGTCTGAGGTCATGATTCGGGGGAACGAGATTCGTCACGACGGGGTCGCGACGAACAGTTACGGCCTCGCACTCGGTACTGGACTTAAGAACTTTGAGGTTTCCGGAAATACTGTCATCCCGGTGAATGGCCGAGGGATCATCATGGACGGAAGCGGGGGAGCCGGTGTTATCCAGAACGGCAGTATCCACAACAATCACCTTGAGGCTCGGGAACGCCCAAATCTCGAGTACGGCGCGAGCAGCATAGAGGCGACCGCATTCCGGATGAGGAACTACTCCTCCTCCTTCCAGAACATCAACATCCACAGCAATACATTTATCGGAGAGACTGGGCCTGGTTTGGCCTGGGCAACCGCCGGGGCCCGGATCAGCGCCAACAACGGCAACGGCCAGATGACGGACGCGAACATTCACTTCGCCAACAACACCTTCAAAGCGATCGTCACAGAAGCAGATCCCTCGATGGCACGCCAGGCCTGGGGGTTGACACTCGCTACAATTCACGCCGGAACGGGCATCACGTTTTCGGGGAACACGTTCGAGAGTAACCACATCGCTCTGAACATCGGCGACAACGACGGCTACGACGGTGTGAATGAGGACATTTCGTTCCTTAGCAACACGTTTTGCAAGTCGACTGAAGGGGCACCCATGCTCTTCTCAAGCCTGAACGTCGGAGAAATGAAGACATCCGCCCATAACCTTCGATTCTTGGACAATCTCTTCATCGATGGTGCTTCAGAAACCGTCCGCTACGTGGGAATCAAGACCAAGGATCTCCACTTTGGTCAGCACGTCGATTTCGAGTTGATTGGCCCCGAAGGTACCGCTGTATCAAACGGCCAAGTCCGGCTTTACGATCGAGAACAGAACCTCGTCTTCGAAGGAACCACAAACACGGACGGTCGCCTCGTATCTGTGCCGGTGGTGACCGAAATTCAACGACAGATCACCTCGGACCCAAAGAATATCACCCTCGACCCGCGCGGACCATTCACGATCGAGGTGATGAGCGGCGATCAAACCTACCTGCGGACGTTTGAGATCACGACGAAAATCCTGCGCATCAACTTCGACAACCGCCCCCAGGGATTGCCCGACTTCTACACGACGACCGGCAGGACCCCACTTGTCGTCGATGCACCTGGGGTATTGGCCAACGACCACGGCCCAGACGGCGTCGTGATCGTCGCAGAGTTGGTCGAAGGTCCCACCAAGGGCACGTTGAACTTCAATCCCGATGGCTCCTTCACCTACGTCGCCAACACGAACTTCACCGGCATCGACCAGTTCACCTATCGACCGACCGACACCGTCACCGCAGGAGATCCGGTGATTGTCTCCATCACGGTGGAGCCGCCGGTCATCGGCGAGTTCGAGTTCGAGACGGTCCACACCGAGAACTTCGACACCGGCATCTTCCCGGCGGGATGGCGGCAGTGGTCCAACCTCGCCAACGGCCTGATGACCGTCTCCGACGCTCGCGCGTTCAGCCCAAATCATTCCCTCCAGTCCGATGGGGTGAGCAACACCGCCGCCACCGCCTGGGTCGATCAGGATTTCGGACCCGACGTCCGCGTCGGTGCCACGATGTTCGCGAGTTCGCTAAACCCAGTCATGGTTCTGGCTCGTGGCAAGAACCTGGACTCGGCGACACCGTCCTACTACGCGGCTGTCATTACCCGTGGCCTGCGGATCGAACTGATCAGGGTCGAGAACGGAGTGGTGACCTCGTTGGGTTCCGTCACGAGCCGGGACTGGGTGAGCCAGCAATGGGTTCGGGTAACGCTGGAAGTGGTCGGGGACATGGTGAGGGCCCAGGTCCAGCGCATGGACACCGGAACGTTCCTCAACGGCGATCGTGGGTTCCAGGATCACGCCACCTGGGCGCTAAGCGTCTCCGATGACGCCCTGGGCGAGGCGGGGTTTACCGGAATCCATCGGGATGGCCGTTATGCCGGGGCGATGCACCTGGATGACTTCCAGGTGCATCGCAGAATCTGACACCAGACTCCCTGTGCTGTTACCTCCCGTTGGGAGATCCGCTTCACTGGCCGTTTTCCAGGCAGCCGAAGAGCGGCCAGTGAAGCACAAACCTCAAATATTCGGAACAAGCAAATCGGACTGATCCTGACCCAATCAACGAATCCCCGGAACCACTAGTGGTCCACCACTATTGAGTTGTCGGGTAGAGTCGACGGAGTTTGATCCGGGCATCGGTCGTGGTGAACTGCCAACGGATCGTGACGCCTCGGCCATTCCGCTCGTCCTCCCACGCCGCCACCTCCCGCTTCAACTCCTCCTTGGATTCGATCCGCCGGTCCAGGCACTGCCGGGCCAGCACCGATAGCTCGATCTCGGCCATGTTCAGCCAGCTGCCGTGCTTCGGCGTGTGGTGGATCTCCAGACGCTCGGCGATCCGACGGGCCTGCTCCGGCTCGAACGCCTCATACAGGCTGGCCAGCTTGTGGGTGTTCAGGTTGTCCATCACCAGCACCACCTTCTCGGCCTCCGGATAGACCTCCTCGACCAACGCCCGCACCACCTCGGCGAAGTCCACCGCCGTCCGCCGGTCGGTCACCTCCACGTGCCGCCACCCGGCGTGCGGCTCGGAGATCATGAACAGGTTGGCCGTCCCGTTGCGGACGTACTCGTAGTCGATCCGAGCGGGCTGGCCCGGCCGGGCCGGGACCGGCTCGGCCACCTCGCCGATCAACTGCTTGCTGGCCTCGTCGAGGCAGACCAGCGGCCGCCTCGGATCGGGCGGGCGATGGTAGACCTCGAGGACGTCCTCCATCTGGCAGACGAACTCGGCGTTCGCCTCCGGCGGCAGGCACCACCGCTCGACGAGCCAGGGCTTGATCTCGTTTTTTGGAGCGTCCGCCGGACCGTCTCGTCGGAGATCGACTCGACGACCTCCAGTTCGACGAGCTTGTCGGCCAGCAATTGCATCGTCCACTCCTGACGGCCTTCCGGCGGCTTCGAGCAGGCCAGGGCGACCAGGTGGGCCTCGGCCCGACCGTCGAGCTTCGGCAGCCGGCTGGGCCGGTCCTGCGGCTTGCGGACCAGGGCGGCCTCCAGGCCCTGCTCGACGAATCGCCTTCGGACCCGCTCGACGGTGGCGGTGCTGACCTCGACGGACTCGGCGATCCGGTCGTCGGTCCAGGCCGGGCCGCCGGGGGCGGCATCGGCCTTGAGCAGGATGCGGGCGTGGGCCAACCGCTTGGCGGCGGCCTTGCCGGCGGCGATGAGGTCGTGCAGCTCCCGGCGTTCCTCGTCGGTCAGGGTGACCCGGTACTTCTTCATGGCGGCCTCCTGAAGTGGTTGCCACCTCAGGAGAACCGATCCCATGCCAGCCTGCAACTCAATCGTGGCCGACTACTAGGACACCCAGCGAGGTCCCTGCAATCCGGAAGACCGGGAGGCGGGTGGAGAGATCATCGAGCACCTTTTGAACGCCCGGCCACCATCGGGAGTAATCGTGCCAGATGATCACCCCGCCGGGCCGCGTCATCTCTAACGCCGAGTCGGTATCTCGACGAACGTGCTCGTAGCCGTGGCCGGCGTCGATGAAACAAAGATCGAGTTGATGACGATAAGGCGAGGGATCGAACTGCAGCGAGTCGCCGAACAGCTGATCGACCTGTTGCTGCTCGGCCGTCCCCAAGAAAAATTGCCCAACCACGACCCCGGAGATTTTTCCGACTTTTCTGTCGTGCCCACTGGCTTTCCGGGCGGGATGGTCGAGTGGGAGGTCGAGCGTCCACACGCGAGCCGTCGGACCGCAATTTGCAGCGAGGTGCCATGTGGTTAATCCATCAAATGTACCAAATTCAAAAATTTTCTGAGCTTGTATACTCTGGGCGATGGCGGAAATCGTGATTAACTCATCGAGTTTTACGTTTCCAAAGCGATTGGCGAATGGACGTAGTACAAGCCGCGTGTTAGGGATCGCCGGCCATACATCGAGCGGGTCTTTCGACTTCAGCTTCCTGGTGACCCGGAAGCGAACTCGGCGAACAAACGACTCCATGGCGTACGGGATCATTGAATGCCCTGATGTCTCGGAAACAAGGAGGATTAGGCCTCAACCAAGCGTAATCCGAGGCTGATCGAGGACGGGAGGCTCGAAAACCCCTGGTTTAGGCGAACAATCGAGGGACTTCACCCTCTCGTCGATGCGCCCCCAGGAGGTTTTCGAGTGAACGCCAATGTCCACCGCCAGTTGAACCGACGCAAGAGGCGAATCGCCCGCCGGATCGAGAATAAGCCCGGCGTCGAATCTCGTCAGCCGATGATGACCGCCTCGAATATCCACTACCAGATCACCGAGAGGACTCGTGCCATCGCACCGGGAGGCATCGGGGCGATGCACCTCCTGGCACAGAGGCTCGGGTTCGTTCGGGACATCGACGAGGGCCTTCACCTGCTCAAGCGGCACCTGCCATACTTCGAGAGCGACCACGTCCTGAACATCGCCTACAACCTCCTGGCGGGGGGCAGCCGCCTGGAGCACATCGAAGTCCGTCGCAATGACGAGGTCTACCTCGATGCCCTCGGGGCGAGACGCATCCCCGACCCGACCACCGCCGGGAACTTCTGCCGACGGTTCACCGAAGGCGATGTCGAGCAGTTGATGGACATCGTCAACGAGACCCGGCTGCGGGCCTGGAAGGAGCAGCCCGACGCCTTCTTCGAGGAGGCGTTCCTCGACGCCGACAGGACGATCGCCCCGAGCGACGGGTGGTGCAAGCAGGGGGTGGATATCTCCTACAAGGGGGTGTGGGGGTACCACCCGCTGGTCGTCTCGCTGGCCAACATCTCCGAGCCGCTGTTCCTGGTCAACCGCAGCGGCAATCGCCCCTCGCACGAGCACGCCAACGACTACTTCGACAAGGCCGCAGCCCTCTGCCGACGGGCGGGGTTCAAGAGGATCACGTACCGGGGGGACACTGACTTCACCCAGACCAAATGTCTGGACCGGTGGGACCAGGACGGCGTCCGGTTCATTTTCGGGATCGCCGCCATGGCCAACCTCAAGGGCCTGGCCGAGCGGCTCCCCGACCTGCAATACAGCGAACTGGAACGCCCGCCCGGGTACACGATCAAGACGGCACCTCGCCGGGACAGGGAACGGCACAAGGAGCGGATCGTCTCCGAGCGGAAGTACGACACGCTGAAGCTGATCGGCGAGGAGGTGGCCGAGTTCGAGTACCGCCCGGTCGCCTGCGAGAAGGCGTACCGGGTGGTCGTGCTCCGCAAGAAGCTGATCGTCGAGAAGGGTCAGTTGTGGATGTTCGAGCCGGACCGATTCTTCTTCTACATCACCAACGACCGGACGAGCCCGGCCTCCGAGATCGTGTTCCTGGCCAACGACCGGTGCGCTCAGGAGAACCTGATCGCCCAGTTGAAGGGTGGGGTGAAGGCGATGGCGATGCCGGTGAACGACCTGGTGAGCAACGGGGCGTACATGGTGATGGCCTTGCTGGCGTGGAGCCTGAAGGCGTGGAGTGCCCTGGTGCTGCCCGAGGGGGACCGATGGTCGGAGAAGCGGTCGTTGCTGCGGATGGAGTTCAGCACGTTTTGCGTGGCGATGATCCAGGTGCCGTGCCAGATCATCCGGACGGGCCGTCGGATCATCTACCGGTTGCTGGCGTGGAACCTGTGGCAGGGCGTGTTCCTCCGGTTGGTGGAGCGGCTGCACGGTCGGCGGTTGTGTTGAGGGATCGGCGACCTGAAGCCGGAGTCCGGATACTCCGGTCCGTATGGGCTCCGAACCGACGAGAGGCGGTGTGGTAATGAGTAACCGAGGGCGGGACGGCGGGAACCGGGTGGCGATGGCCCGGCTCGGAGAGGGTGCGTGACCATTCCGGGCCGGAAACGATCCGAGATGGGGGCTCACATTACGCTTGTTTGAGGATTAGGCTGCCCTCGACGGGATCCGATTCATGACGTGGACGGCAACGCGATTACGAAGCGACTGGAAACCGATCTCCAGACCGTACGCGAAAAGAAGGTGAACCGTGGGCACAATCGTCCCAACCGCCAGGAGCCGAATCCAGCTTGTCACCGGCCAAATGGAGACCAAAACAACCCACACCAACATCAGCGAAACGCCTGCGATGGTTGGAAGTACAAATGCACTCCGGAGATAGCTTACCAGCGATATTTCAATCACACTGCAAGCATAATATATCAAATATATGTTCATTATTACACTAGGAATCATTGTGCCAATCGCGACTCCAACAATCCCGAATGGGCCAATCAGCAGGAGGCTCAATCCCAGGTTGCTTATTGCTTCAATCATGACGAGCCGTGAGAATCCCCGTACTTTCCCCACGCCGTAGAGGATCCGTCCCGCAATCGATTGGGAAAGCACGAGGGCGAGTGGAGCGGCCAGGATGATCAAGACCGGATAGCAACGCTCAGCATGTTCAGGACCGATCCACAGACGAAAAAATGGCTTACCCAAGAAGAAGATCCCGAGTTGAACCGGGATGATGAGCCATAGGACGTACCGGGTGCCCTTAATGTATACACGTCGAATCGCCTCGAAGTCATTTTGCCCTTCGAGCTGGCTGATATGCGGGGTCAGCACGGTCGTCATCGACCGCAGGGCACCCTTGACATGCTCGGTGAGGCGCGAGGCGAGGGCGAAGTAGGTGATTTGCGAGAGCGGCAAAAACGCCCCGATCACCAGCGCATCGGACTGGAACGAGATACGGCCGGCGATCATCGCCACGAAGGCATGGACGCTGTAACCGCCGATCATGTGAAGCGTTTCGCGGTCGACGAGGTGGGGAGCGAAGCGGAGACCGGGGAGATAGGCGAAGGCCATGATGGCCAGCACCAGGTGCTCGATCAGGGCGATGACGGTCACGGTCAGGGCGATGGCGGCGAGCCCTCCACCGCTTCGCACCACGAGCAGCATCGCCACCGAGCGGACGACCAGCGTCACCATCCGGACCAGCGTCTTGGGCACGTAACGCTGGAGGCCGTCGAGCACGGCGGCGAAGACCCCCATGGGCAGCCCGACCGCCAGGTTGAACGCCAGCAGCGCGAACAGCCACCACGCGTCGAAGCGGTGCTCTGAGGGGACGGGCAGCCAGCCCCAGACCGGCCCCAGGAACAGGCTCGCGACCGCCAGGACCCCCAGACCCGCCAGCGAGAACAGGAAGACACTCGCGCTGAAGGTCCGGTTGATTCCCTGCTGATCCTGGCCACCCTCGAACCGGGCGATGTAGCGGACAACCGCCGCACCGATGCCCAGGTCGAACAGGGTCAGGTAGGCCAGGATCGACTCGATGAATGCCCAGGCGCCGTATCGTTCATCACCCAGTCCCCGAACCAGGATGGGCGAGACGAAGAAGACGGCCACCATCTGGGCGAGAGTGCCGACCCAGTTGATCGCCGCGTTTAGTGCAAGCCGACGTTTCGCGGAAGGACGGGCTGAGGTCATCGAGCACATTCTCAGAAGTTCAATGAACCGACATCCGGAGCGGCTCATCGACCGCCGAGACGGGGCGATCGTTCCTGTCCGATCGGCCCTTCCTGCCTTTCAACGTCGCCTTGACCGACTCGGGCCACCATCCCGTCGCCAGGGCGCGCCAAGCCTGGGCATGCCAGGGGCGGTGCCCCAGCGCCCGAGCCAGCCAGCCAAGCCACACCCTCGGTCGCCCTGCTCCTGCGGCGAATGCGACATCGCAGCAATGCTCGGCCAGGGTCATCCGAATCAGAGCGGGATCGAGCCGCGCTCGCCCACCATACTCGTCGAGGAACCGGTAGATGATCTTGCGGACACACCAGACGCGCTCATGCTGCCGACTCGACATGTTCGCATGGCCGGTCCGATATAGTGTCAGCGGCTCATCCACGAAATCGAACTGGTACTTCAGCGCGATGCGTAGCCAGAGGTCGTAGTCGATCGAATACTGGGTCGTCTCGTCGAAGAGACCGACCTCGTCGAGGACCGACCTCCGCACCATGCTCGAGGAGAAGCAGATAAACGGGCGGTAGAAGAGGGGCGCGAGCACATCGCCCCGGAGCGGCGTCCGGTCACCCCGATCGATCGGACTGCCCAGTTCGTCGATCCACCCCCGGCGTGAGTAGACTACCCCAATCCGACAACTCGGATCTTTCTCGAACAGAAAAACCTGCTTCTCCAGCTTCGAGGGGAGCCAACGGTCGTCGGCGTCCAAGAACGCGACATAACCGCCTCGGGACGCCTTGATCCCGGCATTCTTGGTGCGTGGCTGGCCAAGATGCTCGTTTCGGAGATACCGAATTCGAGGATCGTCCAGGTACGGCTGGATGACCTCGTAGGTCTGGTCGGTCGATCCGTCGTCGACGACGATGACCTCGTAGTCCTGGAAGGTCTGGGCCAGTACCGAGTCGATCGCACTGGCGAGGTAACGTCCATAATTGTACGTTGCAATGACGACGCTGACGGAGATCGTAGATCGATTCATGAGGCACCAAGTTAGAATGGTTCAAACAAAAAGGTCAACGAAATTCTGGAACATGACCCTCGGCTCGCTCACTGAAATCTCGTTTCCGCATGAACTTCCGAACAAAATGACTTGTCTCAAGGCGAGGAACCCCAGCTGAAGCTGAAGTTGACCCCATTGTCCAGACCACTCGGGCCGGAATTTACGTTATGCTCCGACCAGGCGTGCCCGATCATGGCCTGTTCGTCTGAGTGTCGTGGTAGACTTCGGCGGGGGTCCGGCAGGACAGGCTCTGGTGGGGCCGTTCGTGGTTGTAGGCGACCGCCACAGCCGCTCGATGAACACGTTATCCAGGGCACGCCCCCGGCCGTCCATGCTCACCGACACCCCGTGCTCCTGCAGGCGACCGGTGAACGCCTTCGCCGTGAACTGCACCCCCTGATCGGTGTTGAAGATCGCGGGCCGACCGTCGCTCAGGGCTTCCTCCAATGCCTCCAGGCAGAACCGGCCGTCGAGCGTGTTCGAGAGCCGCCAGCAGAGCACGTACCGGCTGTACCAGTTGATCACCGCCGTCAGAGACATGAAGCCTTGATCCAGCGGGATGTAGGTGATGTCGGTGGACCAGACCTGATCGCGACGGTCGATCGTCAGGCCTCGGAGCAGATACGGATAGACCACATGGTCCGGGTTTCGCGTGCTGGTGCGTGGGCCGGGAAAAATCGCCTCCAGGCCCATCCGGGCCATCAGCCGCCCAACTCGCTTGCGATTGACGTGCTCCCCCTGATGGGCCAGCCAGGCCGTCATGCGACGGCTGCCGAAGAACGGTGTCCTGAGATATTGCTCGTCGATCAGCCGCATTAGTCGCAGGTTCGTGGGCGACTCGCGGGCGGGTTCGGCGTAGTAGCTCGAGCGGTTCAAGCCCAGCAGTTCGCACTGGCGACGGATGCTCAGATGCGGATGATTCGGCTCGATCCAGCTCCGCCGCGTGGCGACGTCAGAGGCCAGTTTCTTTTCACCCAGGCCAGCTCCATCTGGAGCCGGCCGATCTGCTCGTAGAGTTCGCCCTGCAGGGCCTCGAGATCGGGAGTTCGTTTGCTCGACCCACTGGCGAAGAGGTGCTCGACGCTGTCGAGCAACTGCTTCTTCCACTGGCTGATCTGCACCGGATGGACCTGATGCTCCCGTGTCAGTTCGGCGATCGTGGCCTCCTGCCTGGTGGCCTGCAGGGCGCCCTTCGCCTTGAAGGCCGGTGAGTGCCGCTTGCGGATTCGTCCCGTGGTTCGTCCTCGATCAGTTGCCCACAAGGATAACTTATCGAGTGGTCCGAAATCTGGGTTCCACTATACAATCACAAGCATTCCTTGGCCCGTTTCGTCCTCGTAGCCAACAATGACCGATTTTTCCTATAATTAGCATCCACTGTGCCTACCTTGGGCCCACCGGATGACATCATCTCGGGCCCAGTAGCGTGCGTAATCGATCGGGAGATACCGACCCTCTTCATAAAGACGACGTCGCTTTGAGCTCGTAGCAATGGCCCCGGTGACAGCGATCGCGCTTGGACCTAGTCGATGTATCAATCCACGATTCTCCTCGATTAACTCCCGGATAAATCCTAGGTGAGGGCTTATGCGCGCAACCTCCGGATCGTAGAACCAAGATGATCCACTAATCCCACGCAAAACCGGATCAGAAGAGAGCACACTGGCAATCAGCTTGTAGGACTGGGCCACCTGCTCCCGCGTAAAGCGACCTCGCTCCAGTTGGGGCAGGTGCATCTCTATCGTTGGCGCGAACCCGTGCATTCGTGTAGCAAGGAAATGAACCAATCTCGGCCGTTCCTTCAGAGGGCACTTCAATAGGTTGATCCTTGGAATACCACTGTACTCGAAATAATAGATCCCAACTGGGATAGTCCGGACCAAGCAACGACGATATACGTGGAATGGGTGATCAGTCGGTGACACCAACCCAACCCATTCCCCGGCTTCCACACGAGATAGGATTGAGACAAATTCTTGCCATACGAAGTTCTTAATTTCTCCGGGCAACGATGAACGGCTTAACTTAGCAATCCCCCGCAGCATCACCTCGCAGCAGACAGCAGCCTCGACCGCCGCAATATCTCCCGGTCCGACACGGGCCGCCCACTCCAGTCTCAGTCGTTCGAGGAGCTGTTTAACCGACCAATCACCACGTCTATTGACGTGTGAGGAAACTTCTCTTGCTGCTCCCTCGGGATCGATCCCGTGCTCGGAGAATCGGTAGGAGCAGCATATCCGCTGTCGGACATCCCGAAGCCGATATACCAGCTCAGCTGATTCGACGATCACCTCGGCCATCGTATTCATTAGAGTCCTGCCATAAGAAGTTCGAATCGATGGAGCGAAGTATCGGCCCCCACATTTACTCTTTTAAGAGTGTACAAATCTCTTGTTATTTTATTTAGACCTGGGATCGTTGTCAGACCGCAGCGATAGCCGAGCCGTTCAAGGAGCCTCCCAGTCGCCTCCGTGAAGTCGCCCCTACCTCCGTTCGGATAGGCGAAGAGTTCAGCAGACCCGAGTCGTTCGATCAGAATGTCCCGTGACGCACGAAGCTCGGTTTCTTGGTCTTTGGCTTCGCAGCGTGCCAGTATCTGGTGCGTGTGCGTGTGCGAGCCGAAGTTCACCAACCCGGTTTTTGCGAGCCGATCGACCTCATCCCAATTCATGCTTGCCAGGGGCGATTCGGGCCCAATCCGTGAGAACGGGTCGAGCTGCCGATCGATCTCAGTCAAGGCATCGTCCTTCCGCTGCCGTTGCATCTCGATCAACCGGCTAACCAGCGCCCCAAATGCCTGTGACCGCTGATCCGGTGTTTGCAGAGGCCATCGACTTTCGTCGAACACTACCTCTGTCGCCTTGGTGGTTGCGAGAGCATGAAAGAGGATATCGGGCCAAGCAGGTTGATTAGTCCCGACCACACCTGTGACCAAGAAGATGGTGGAGGGGATTTGGTATTGCTCAAGAATCGGAAATGCGGTGGTAGCGACATTCCGGAATCCGTCATCGAAAGTCAAGCAGGCAACACGCGGTGGTAGCGGTGCCGATCGTCGGAGCCGATCCACGACCTCATCCAGAGGCAGTACATTGTACTCGGCAGCGAGAAACTCGATCTGAAGCTTGAATTCATCCCTATGAACTTGACACCAGTTCCATACTGGAAGGGGATCCGCGACAACGCCATGATACATTACAATCGCAACGCGAGAGGCGTGCAGCCGCCGAACAGCCGCAAGATATCCCGGCATGCGGTTCGGAACAGCTAGAGCGCGACGAGCCCCTTTCCATACGAGATCCGTGATACCTAAATGCATTGGCATCCTTGGCATGATGCGGTGCTCCTAACGTGGCACGTGCCAAGCCTCTAGTCAGGCATATCAGGAGTAGGACAAATAAATAAGGAGAGAAGGAATCGGTTAATCGTCAATGTAGAGCTTGTAGCAGCGGCAGAGCCTCCAGTGAATGGATGGACATGGTGGCGCTCTCGTATCTGTGGTGACAAGAAATGCGTCAATTGACGCTCTAAATTAATCGGTTCTCATTGATTAAGTGTGTTTGATTTGCGAAGGGGTTCAGCACCTTCGAGATACAGAACCGATACTTCCCCGAAGGCTCCTGGGGAATCTGCTCGACGAACTCGCAATCGTACTCGACGTCGCTCCCGAACCTTTCAGTGACGAGTTCCTGGATGCGTACCTCGCTCGGTGGTCCATAGGCGGGGCCACGAACGATACGGAAGGTGAAGCGATCTAGTGACTCCTGGATGATCTGCAATTGCTCGATCCCCGGCACGAGGATAGCGAAGTTCTCGGTGAGGGAAATGCCGGAGATTAACTCGCCGCGCCGGGTGGTGACGTAATCTGCCTCACGCCCTTCGATGCGATCGAGCAGGGGCATCCCTGTCCGACCGCACGAACACGGTCGACCAGACCAAGAGGCGACGTCGCCTACCTGGTAGCGGATCAAGGGCATGGCGCGATTGACCAGATCGGTGACGATGATCGAACCGGGTTCACCGGTGCCGACAGGGCGGCCGTCGCGGATCAACTCGACGTACTGACCGTCGGTGTTGACGTGCAACCCTTCGTGTTTCTCGCATTCGCAGGCGATCAGGCTGACCTCCTCGCAACCGTAACGATTCGTCACCTTGCAGGCGAATTCGGCCTCGATCACCTGCCGCTGCCAGTCGTGCAGGACCATCGCCGAGGTGATGATCCCTCTGGGGCGGATTGAACCAGTACGATACTGCCGTACGAAGGCAGCGAAGAGATACACCGAGTGGGCATGGCCAAAGATCAGTGATGGCTGCCGCCTCGCCAGGTCGTCGGCGAAGCGGGCCATCGACTCCTCGTCCATCTTGAGCGTATCGAGGTAACGAGATCGTTCCAGCAACCTGTTCCGGAGCCGCCCTCGCAACCCCCGCTTCAAGTATTCCGGATTCCCCCAGACCATGGCGATCGGCTCACCGAATCGCCAGCCGCTCCATTCGTCACAGCGTAGTGTGCAGCCACGTCTGAACTGCATCGCCTCCTCGTCCGCCCAGACCTCCAGCGAAACCCCCGTAGATCCCGAAGTCGTGTTACGCCTCAAGTCAGTACGGTCGCGGTACGCCTCCGAGATCATATCCGAACCGGACAATCGAATATCGGCTTTGGTCAGGAAGGGAACCGCCTGAAGATCATCGAAGGTTCTCAACGCTCTTGGATCGAAACCCACTTCATCGAAGCGACGCCGATAAAAGGGCACCGTTTTGTGAGCATGGATCAACAAGTGGCGCAAAGCCGAAAGTTGCCTTTCTGCGACTACCTCAGCCACATCAAACTGTGTCCGCCTCAATCGGCGATAGTGACGCAGATAGGGGCTTCGCTCATGGGCAGCCCAAAGCGGACCGATCAGGTGACGAATCGCAATCGCGTGCAAACTCATCGCGGTACCCAGAATTTCGGATCGAACTGCTCTCGATCGACCGCATCCCATTCATTGTGGGAGTCCCCTTCGTGAGAGACTTCGATCTCGGACTGCTTGCGTGCCAGGTCCCTCGCCAGGATCAGGAACGCACCATACCAGAGCCAGGTGAAACGGAAGAGGTTATGTCCCGCCCAACCCAGAACGAGGAGAAGGATCAGCGCGTGACCGATTGCGACGGCGAGGGCACGAAGGAAGTCCGGGTTCGTTCCGGGAACGGGGTGTGGACGAAGTGATCGGATCGACAGAACATAAGACACCATAAGAAAAACTATTGCACTGAACGTCACAACGCCAATCAGCCCCATCTCTCCCATCACCTGACCATAAAGGTTGTGGGATTCGACAGGACTCCCCGTGGCCGGAATCCACGCACCAGGGCCACACCCGGTGAGCGGAGACTCCGCGAAGAGTTTTTGCCCCAGGTGAAATCCCTCAGCCCGGCTCTCCGCGGATTCCTGGGCGCTCGCCGGACCGACCGAAGGGTCGATCAAGGTATAGAACCGAATCTGGTGATCTGGCGGGAGAAGCGACCAGCACAACGGACCGAGAAGAGCCATCAAGACAATCCAACGCAGCTTACGCTTGACGTTCAGGCTCATGAGAGTCGCCCAGACGATCAAGCCCACCAAGGCGGATCGAGAGCCAGTCAAGAAAACACATGTCACTGAAATCCCTACATAACCGAACATCAACACACGACCTTTTCGACCCGGGATGATAACGCCGATCAGGGTGACAAACGCCAACGAATACAGCACACTCGCAGCGAAGGAATTAGGATCCCCAAGACTGGTATCGACCCCGATCATGCGAGCGATCCCCATGCGATACGTATGACGGCCGCAGAGGTATTCCCTGAAAGAGTGCAGCATGTAGAGTGCGTTGATTCCGAGGAATCCCAGGAGAATGTGTCGCAATTCACGTTCACTCTGAATTGCCGTAACGAGAATGATAAAGAAAATAATTATCTTCATGTAGTCTTCGACCAGAATTTGGCTTGATACGCTCGAAAACCAAGAGCTGAATATCCAACACACAATCACGCCAAATGCAAACGAAATATAAGCGTAAACCAATCCACTCGACTTCCACCGAAACCGCCCTGATCCAAGCCAGGCCAGAATCGTGGAGATCATGTAGAGCCGCTCAAGGCGAATCGTCGCCAGAACAGGCCACACCTCAAAGGGCCGGTGAATGAACAGCCACATGTAACCAATTAGCATCCAAACCATCTGTAGTTTTTTTGGCTTACCTTATTGATCCGCACTTATTGCGACTCCCCAACATCCGATCGTCGGAGGCACCAACTTGCGGCCTGGGATCAGTCGTAGCCACACGTTGTTACGTCTTCGACGGAACGGAACGCGAGGCGGGCACCACCCTCGAACTCGAAGGTGACCATGGCACCGCAAGAGCCCCAGGGCTCCATCCGATAGCCGCGCAGCCTGACGCCCCGTAATCCCCTCGCCGCGGCGACATCAACGACCGGGTAGTCGGAGCCGATCTCTGTTGCCACAAACGGCTCGGGCCTGCCCTCGGTGTCCCGCCAGAAGACGATGCCGAAGTCGAAGTAGAGCCAGTGCCATCGGCCCTCGAAGCAGAGGAAGGTGACGTTGGCCGGCTCCACGAGGGCACCACCGTGCCAGTACTCCTGGCACAGGATGGCGTCGCATCGCAGCCCGTCCAATCGCGGGGGCTCGCCGTTGATCTCCAGCGGTTCCACGACGCTCCCCCCGGACCCCGTAACTGACGGATGGACGGGGGCCGCCCCGACCGAGACGATGGCGGGTACGAAGCCAGCCAGACACCCCGAACGGAGCTGGCCCCGATGACATCTTCGCAGCCGCTTCCCGCCCCGTTCCAGTGGTTCTCCCGGCTCGCCGCCGCGCTCGATCATCGCTCCGCCCCGAGGCTCGCCCTCCTCTTCTTCGGGGCCGTCCTCGCCCGACGCCTGCTGACCGAGGTGGTCCGGCCGCTGCTCCAGGGGGCTACGCGGCTGACTCTCGCCCTGGACGATACCCCGACTCTGCGGTATGGCCCGCACGTCAAGGGGGCCGGCGTGCATCACAACCCGACACCGGGGCCGGCCGGCTCGGGCTATGTCTACGGGCATGTCTTCGTCGTCCTGGCCCTCCTCGTTGCCCATTCGGCGTGGGGAGTCGTCGCCCTACCGCTGTTGGCCCGGCTCTACGTCCGGAAGAAAGACCTACCGGGCATCGACCCGAAGCATCGGCAGGCCTTCCGAACCAAGCTGGAGCTGGCCATCGAGTTGCTGCGGTGGGCCAAGCCGTGGCTGGACCAGTTGAACGTGCCGATCTGGGTGGTGGCCGACGGCGCCTATGCCAAGAAGGAGTTCCTCAAGCCGGCGGAGTCCCTGGGGATGACCGTCGTCAGTCGGCTCCGAAAGGACGCGGCCCTGCGGAGCTTGCCCGGCCCCCGGCCGGCAGGCAAGCGAGGTCGGCCGCGGACTTACGGCCCGGACGTGATCGACCTGGCCAAGCGGGCCGGCCAGCGGCGTGTCTGGTCCACCGAGACGCTCACGCTTTATGGGGTCGCCACGGTCAAAAAGTACAAGACGTTCCTGGCGACCTGGCGCCCGGCCGGTGGCGTGATCCGGGTGGTGCTGGTGGACGAGCCGACCGGCTGGCGGGCGTACTTCTGCACCGACACTTCGGCAAGCGTGGCCGACATCCTGGGGGCGGTGGCCGACCGCTTCAGCCTGGAGATCACCTTTCGAGAGTGCAAGCAGGTCGTGGGCGCCGGGCAGCAACAGGTCAGGTTCATCTTGGCGAACATCGGGGCATTCCACATCTGCCTGTGGACGTTCACGCTGACCGAGGCGTGGGCCTGGGGTCGCAAGGCGGATGATCTGGTCGATCGCTCGGCCTCGCCGTGGGACTCAACGTTGCGTCGTCCGAGCCACGCGGACAAGCGGCGCGCGTGGCGTCGTGAATTGCTGGGAGAGGAGATTCGTGCGACTCTCCGCCCGGGGGCGACCGAGTCGGGAATCCAGGCCACAGCCGAAAGGCTGCTCAGCTTGGCCGCATGACATATACATTCACCCGGAAAGTACAGCCAGCAGCATAGCCCCGAAGAATCTGCATCAGTCGAGCTAAGCCGCGAGTAGTTCACATTCCATAACCATGCCGAGGTCTCGTTCGACAACAACCACGGCGAACGCCAGATCCGCCCGGCAGAACAGCTACTCCAACGGCAATGAAGTCGGTGGCGAGACCCAGACCATCCCCACGCGAGTCTTCCATACGCTCAAGCAACGCGTTCACAGTCTCGTCTGCCGTTCGCACCTCCTCCAGAACGCCCAGCTACCACACTTGCCAGGGACGATCGCTATAATCGTCCGAAGTGACGCCTACTACTTAATGTCCATTCCTGGGATCTAAAATCCCTCGCCTTCAGGCGACCACTTCCAGTACGTTCGCGGGATGGAGCACTACCGACGGACCGCCCACACCCGCTTCGACATCAAGTTCCACCTGGTCTGGATCACCAAGTACCGCAAGAAGCTACTGCGGGGTGACGTCGGCCTCCGGCTCCGCCAGATCGTACGAACGATCTGTGCGGAGTTGGAGGTCGAGATCCTCAAGGGCCATGTCAGCGCGGACCACGTCCACCTGTTCGTCTCCTGCCCGCCGCACGTCTCGGCGAGCTACCTGGTCCAGCGGATCAAGGGGAAGAGTTCGCGGAAGCTGATGCAGGAGTACAGCCACCTGAAGAAGCTTTGCTGGGGCCGCCACCTGTGGGCCCGGGGGTTCTTCGTGGCCAGCTCGGGGAACGTGACCGACGAGGTGATCATGGAGTACATCCGGACGCAGGAGCATCGGAAGGACGACGATGACTTCCGCGTCGAGGAGCCGTAGCTCCGCTACCCCAACAGTCGGGCTTTCAGCCGACTTGTGAACCTACCGGCTTCCAGCCGGTAGAGTCGTCAGTTGTACAGGCGGCCCATGAACCATTAGCCGATCGTGCATGAGACCGCCGTAGAACATCTCCAATTCTCTAGTCTTGGTCTCAATATCATGCCGCTGTTGAGCATACAGACGTGCGGCTGCACCGAGGCGGGCAGCAAGCTGAGCGTTGCTCAGAAGCCGATCGATCGCGGCAGCAAGTGCCTCCGGATTGCCTGGTGGAACGAGCAGTCCACGCTGGCCATCGGCGATAAGCTCGACGTTCCCGCCAACGGCCGTGGCGACAATAGCCCGGCCCGCGGCCATAGATTCTAGAAGTGAGTTGGACATCCCCTCACTCCGCGAGCAGAGCACAGCGATCCTGAGTTCGCCAAGCAGGGTCGGAACATCGTGGACCGAGCCGAGCAATTGCAGGCATCCACCGAGGCGTAGATCGGCGACCAACCGCTCGACCTCGCCGCGGAGTGGACCTTCGCCAGCGATCACGAACTTGGCGTTGGGATGAGTCTCTGAAACGAGGGCCGCCGCCCGCACGAACGATCCCGGATCCTTGACATCGCGCAGGTTGGCCACCAGACCCACCCGCTGCGGGTCGCCATTGCCACCTGTGAGCGGTGCGATCGCCGAAAGCTTGGTCAGATCAATGCCATTCTCCATGACCAAGACCTTTGCGGGATCGGCTTCCTCGTCCTCGATCACGGAACGGCGGCAGGCCTCGGCGTTGGTGAGCGTCGCGTCGGTCCAGCGGTTATAGAGACGCCCAAGCCACCGGTCCCGCGGGGTCATCCAGTATCCTAAATCCCGCCGAGTCCGTACCACGCGTGGCACGCCCGCCAAGCGAGCTACCGGGACCCCGAAGTAAGTGCTGTCGGGGAAGTGAACTTGCAAGATATCGACCCTCTTTCTCCGCAAGAACCTCGCTAGCTGTATTGCCGCAATCATTGAAGAGGGATGACGCAGAGAGTGAACGCCAAGTCTGAGAACCGGACAATGATCTGGTTCTAGAGATCGGGAAATGTCGTCTTCCGCATTCAGCAAGCATAGCGCCGGCTTAACTCGGGACCGATCGAGGCGGCGGAGTACCTCCAATAACTGACCTTCGGTTCCTCCCAAGCCAAGCCGATCGATCAAGTAACAAACACGAACTGGCCAGATTTGTGAAATGCTTTCAGCAGAATTTAAATTATTCATGTTCACTTGCTTTTTCGACACTTCAATCGATCAATTCCCGTCATGTCGATTGCCGGAGAATCTTGCGGAAGATTTCGTCGTACCGTTCTGCTTGCAATTCAAAGGCAAACACTTTGAGTGCCCGTTTGTATCCTGCTACTCCCATTATTTGTCTCGTTTCTGCATTAGTCACTAGTTCAAGTATCCGGTTGGCGAGCGAGGCCGGATCACCGGGCAGCACTAGAAATCCGTTCACTCCGTCGTCTACCGCCTCTGGAGTACCACCAACGGAAGTCGCAACGACGGGGACCTTGGCAGCGAAAGCTTCCAGGACAACATTCGGCAGTCCTTCGGTGTATGAAGGGAGAACCAGGATATCTAAATAGGGAAGATAGCGGTCGAAATCGTCTCGGAAACCTGCAAGGACAAACGAGTCTGCGAGACCATTCGCGATGACTCGTTTTCGGAGGTCGGCCTCGAGTCGGCCCCCGCCAAAGAGCACAAATCTCGCCTCTGGATCAGTCCGAGCCACCAGTGCTGACGCCTCTACGAAAATCTCGAAGCCTTTTTCCGGGCTTAGCCTGCCAGCAGCTCCGACGATTGTCCCAGGAGCCCGGCCGAACAAGTCGCGCAATCTATCTCTGTATGAAGGATCGTTCGACGAAAACCGGTCGGCTTGAATCGCATCGTGTATCACGGCAATACGCTCATCGGGCACACCAGACCTCCGAACTTTGAGCGCCTGACCCTTCGAGACACATACAACCTGATCCATGAAGCGAAGCATTCGCCGGTCGAGTGACTCGTAGAAACGCACACGAACACTCTCGCTTGTCCAACCATGAGAAACTGAAATGATTGGTATTCCAATTTTTTTACACGACAAATAACCTAATACATTTGATTTATATCCATGAGTGCATATTATATCGACTTCTAGTTTACGCATAAGGCTTGAAATCTCCCCGACCGAACTCCCGAATCGAGGAGTATCTAGCTTTAGCTCGACCGCTTCGAGACCGCAATTGCTAGCGGCCTGCAAAAAAGGATGACATCGGCCACCCTCGCGAAAAGAAGCGATCACGGATCGATAATTCTCGGGCAATGCTCGACTTAGGCCGAGCATCTGGTGCTCAGGCCCACCCAAGAAAGTAGAGGCTGTCAGGTGGAGAATGGTCGTCATGGGGAGACTGTACCCTATCCGACAGGGAATCAAGCCAATCGCAGGCTTTGCCCTTGAGCGACTCGCAGGTCCAACCCCGGGAGACGGCGATCACCGGGATGCCTGACCAGTGCGAGGCAATCCGGACCGGAGACCGGCCTTGTAGCCGTGGCAGCAGAGCAGATCGACGCGATCGGTACGGATCACGTTGCTCAGCTCGGCGCCCGCCGCGGCGAACCGGGGGGTGTCGTGTTCGAGGACGGCGGCCGCGTGCTTCGTCGCCCGGAGTCGTTCGAGGAAGGCCTCGGCGCGACCCCCTTCGCGGAACAGGGCGAACTGCGTCGCATAGCCCGGCGGCAAGGCGTCAGCCAGGCCGAGCATCTGCCGCTCGGGGCCGCCGAAGAAGGTCGAGGCGGTCAGGTGTATCAATTTCATTGCTTCTGGTCACGTACAAGTCGACAACGAATTATCGAGGCAAAAAACTCTGACACAAGTACACTCATATTACATAGTAAATTTATATTCTTAATTGGAACAAGTTCTAAACTTTCGATTCGCAAGTTAGACCGGGCGACGATTTTCTTGAAACGACGAACAGTCATCTGATTCAGTCCTCCGTCAACCTCCGCAAACCGGGTTGCTCCATCGCACTTGAAATCAGAGCGCCAACGGATGAGACAAGCTTCCGTGAAGATAAGATGTGCCCAGGGAAATACGGAGAAAAGATGTCCCCCATACGGATGATACCAAGGCGGACCGAAGGAAGCGATGATCTTTCCACCCGGCTTAACAACTGACCTCATGAGGTTCATAATCCCTTCGGGATCCTCAAAATGCTCAAAAGCATCCAGAGATAGTATCACATCCGCAGAACAATTAGCGTTAGTATCAAATTCACACAATTCCGAGACCCCAGCCTTTTTGGCGTTCTCACGTGCAACTTCTAGGACGCTCTCGCGATTGTCGACTCCGATTACATGAATCGCCCCTCTACGAGCGATCTCGATCGCTTCTGTGCCGAAGCCACAGCCAAAGTCGATTACGACTTTTCCGGCAAACTCATCCCAGACACGATGTCCCCAGTGCTTCTCGAGCTTACTCTTGTTTGGCCCTGCAAGATTTCCAGCAGGACTTTCGCGCAAACAAAGTGACCCAGTCCTTGACGAGATGAAACGAAGGACGTGATAGCCGAGCGGCCCACCAATTACACCCATTAATTTACTCACTTACACAAACTGGTTCAGCAATACGTAGGCCAGGCCGAGCATCTGCCGCTCGGGGCCGCCGAAAAAGTCGAGGCGGCCAGGTGGAGGAGGGTCGTCGTCGTCATGCGGTCACCGATGCCTGATCCCGGTTGCGATGCGCCGCGCGGGCAGGGTCGGCGGTCTCGATCCAGATGCGTTCGAGCCGCTCGGCCAGGCCAGCCCAGTCGTACCGCTGGTGGACGAGTTGCCGGGCCCGGTCGGCAACCTCCCGGGCCCAGGATGGGTCACCAAGGGCAGCAAGGGTGGCGCCGGCCAACTCGGCGACCGCGTCGGCCCCGAAGTACTCGGAGCCGGCTTGGGCGTCGAGCCCCTCGGCACCGACACGGGTCGAGACGACCGGAAGTCCGGCGGCGAAGGCCTCGAGGATCTTCAGCCGCGAGCCGCCCCCGATCCGTAGGGGGACGATCATGACGGCGCTCTGCCAGAGAAACGGCCGGACATCGGGCACGTCGGCGTGCAGCGCGGCCCCCGGGGTGGCCGAAATCCGCCGGCGCAGGTCCCAGGACGGGTTCCGGCCGACGATGCACAGCCGGGCGTCGGGGCGGGCGGCCCGGATCGCGGGCCAGACGAATTCAAGCAGCTGATCGACCGCGTCGAGGTTAGGACGCCAGTCGAGGCTGCCGAGGAAGAGCACCTGGCTTGCAAGGCGATGGAGCCCCGAGGGACGGCTGAGATGATCCACATCGACGCCATTATCGACCACTTCGACGCGATCTAGCCCGAACTGGTCGCGGACGATTCGAGCGTCCGCGTCGCTCACCGTTACAGTCGCGTCGGCACGAGCGAATTCACCCTGTTCGAATCGCACAAACTTCCGCCACTGATGACCAATGTACAATCGCTTTATTTTATGAGATTCATTTTCATAATACCGTTGCCAAATGAGTGATTCGACGTTATGAGCCATCACCAGTCGCCGAGCCGATCCAGGGAGACCGTCCAATGATGGGCAATAGGGCGTCCATTCGCACTGCCAGAGATCGACGTCGTGACAAGAACCGTAAGCAGCGACGGCACTCCTCAGCGCCGGGCTGTCGTTGACATCAACGAGATAGGGGCGGGCTGAGCAGAGATTCGCCGCAAGTGCTGCGTAGAAGCGGGGTCCCCGGCTCAGGACCGACTGGAGGGGACGGGCGTGATCGACGACTATCGTCTCGATCCCGATCTGGCCGAGGTAGTTCGTGGCCGCCTCGGCCTCGTCCACCTCAAGATTTCGGTGACATATGTAAGTAATGCGGTGACGATTTGCAAGACGCTTGATCAGATTCAATGTCCTGATCCGCTTTCCCGAGTTTGGCGGAAAAGGCAATTCCTCGTCAATCACAGCGACATGCAATCGACGCGAAAGCGATTCGGCATTCCTGAGACACGGATCAACAGTTCTGTTCGGACTTTCCGACACAGGGATAACCCCAAGTTGTTTATACGACACCGATCAATTCGTGGTCGCGACAGCCGGATCGGATTCGACCGCCAAGGCGTGGCCAAGCATGTAATCCGGCTGGGGCACGCCGAAGCGTTCGAGGATGGTCGGTGCAATCGCCGTCAGAGGCACTCGCTGTTCGACAACGCGATGACAGCCCGTGCGAATCCAGAGCGCACCGTCAGGATGATGACGGCCGCTCCTCATGCAATGCACCATGTAGAAGAGGTCCCCGAAACGGCGCATCGCTCCATCCTTCGAACGGGAAACCATTTGGTCCATGTCCATTAATTCCTGGATGTTGCACCCCCCGAACAGTGTGTTCTCTGAGCGGTCGACTTTCATTAGCGGTTCGCCGTTAATGCTCAAGCCCGACAGCGCATCCTTGACCCGATCTGTGGTCGGTTCGTCGGGGCACTCAACGTGGAATTCCTCCGCCATGACCGGTTTGATCGCTAGTCCTTCTGGGGAAATCCCCGCAAAGCGGAGCAGTTCCTCGAAGCGATTTGGGCGGTAGGTGCACTTGGTGGTCTCGACCCAGGGTTGCTGACTGAGCGCGGTCACGAGTACCAGCATCACGTCTGGGTAGTCGATGAGGAAACGTCCGAGAAGTTTATCCATCGAGCGATAGCCATACTCGATTGCCTCACGCAGCGAGGGATGATCGACCTCGAGCGGAGGAACGGCAAACCGCTCCGGCTCCATGTTTCGCCAGTAATAATGCTGGTAATGGGCTGTGCTGTTGGCAAAGAAAGTGGCGAATCGGATGTTGAACCGACGATTAAGATATCGGAAGAGATCGTACTGCAGATGTTCCAAAAGGCTTGCTCGCCGCCATTTGATTCCTGGATCGTAACGCTCTTGGAACAGTTGCGTCACGACGGAGCATACGCTTCCGGACGTTAGACCGTGGTTCGCTAAGAACCATCCGAATTGAAGCATTTGCCTCTTGCTATCGGACTTCGTGCGCGATGACTCTTGTACCTGGTCGGCGACCGTGCGATAGAACGTCTCAAGCCATTCTGGACACGCCTGCCCCAGAGGATCCCACGGGTCTGGGACGACATATCCATGAAGTGAAGTGTAGTTCATGTTCATGCTGCCGAGCACCCCGACCGGGATCCCCGCGTCGGAAAGGAGCTCGGCGACCCCCTTCCGCGTGATCCGGCGTCCATCTCCGAGATGAAAGGCACCGTGATCAGCATACGGCGTCCCGGTATGTACGGTGGGCCACTGGATCCAAGGCTCGAGGTGGGGAGGCTTCTCGCCAGCGTCGGTTGTTAATACGATTGAAGATTCGTAGAGACGACGAAAGTTGGGGAGAAAACCACGATCCATGAACTCTTTGAGCAGTGAGGGGCAGAGCTCGTTGAATTCTAGAAGGAAGACGCGTTGAGCGTTCATCACGAAGACTCCTCGGCTTCCGATATCGGCATCAGCCGCTCGCAACGAACCGGAATTCCCGCAATCCATTCGCTGAGGAACCCCCATCCGGTCCCCAGATGAATTGTGGCAAACACCACGGGCAAATTCACAGCAAGTACCCACAACCGACATTGCCAGGCCATCTGAAAGCTAGCCAAGACGACCAGGATGAGGTAGAGCCCGATCGTTGCGCAGTAGATTGTCCCCATAGGAGCCCAAGCCAACCAGAGGAACGGCCCTACGACGAGCCCTGCAAGCCAGGCGGCCGGTATCAAACTCCCCAGCGAGAACGTCTCCGGGTGCTTGCGCAGCAGCCGCATGCGGCCGCGGCCGTAGCGGGCCATCTGGCGAAAGAGCCCAGCAAGGCTCGAGCGGGGCACGTAGCGGGCGCGGATGCGGGGGGTGAAGTAGCAGCGGAAGCCGGCACGGTCGATGCGGTGGTTCAGCTCGACGTCCTCGCAGGCGTCGAAGGACTCGTCGAAGGGGCCGACCCGGTCGAAGACCGCACGGCGGTAGGCGACGGCGACGCTCCTGGCCGGGACGAACCGCTCGGCGTCCGCATAGATGAAGGAGGCGGGATGGTGGCCGAGCCAGCTCGAGCGGGCCGCGGCAATCGCCCGTTGCAGGGTCGTGGCCTGACGGACGTCGAGCGGCTGGGGCCGGCCGAGGCAGTCGGCGCCGCTGCCATCGAACGCCTCGGCGACGGCGCGGAGGTAGGTCGGGCCGTCGAGCTCGCAGTGGCCGTCCACGATGAGGATGATCTGCCCACGGGCCTGTGCGATGCCGAGATTGCGGGCGGCGCTGGAGAGCCGACGGGGATTGTCAAGCAGCCGCAGGTGAGGGAACCGCTGGGCCCAGGAGGTGACGATGGATCGAGTCGCATCCGTTGAGCGGCCGTCCACGACCAGCACCTCGAAACACTCAGTCGGATAGTCCTGGGCCATTAACTGCTCAAGGGTGCGGGCAATGAAGGGTTCCTCGTTCCGCACCGGGACGATGACCGTGACAAACGGCCAGGCGCTAGCTGTGGATGCCGGACATGCTTCGGGTTCGACCCCGGACAGCGCGGCGGTGCGATCCGGGCTGGTGAGCATCCCCCGATCGGTGGCGCGGGGACGCTCGCACTCAGTCCGGGTCAGTCGTTGGGGAGACGTCGGGGGCTCGAGGGGCATGACCATCGAGGAGCGGGGTGGGAAGGAGCGGAGAGGGTGAGAAAGGACCTCGATTTATTCCGGGGCACGACGTCATCCGCGCTTACGACTGCTCCGTGTCCAGCCGGGGGAACCCGAAGACGCGGGCGAGGAGGGATGCGGGGACGCCCGCGATGTAGAAGAACGTGCTGGCCGTGATGCGGAGGTCGAGCCAGGGGCTGGCATTGCGGACATAGTACAGGTCATAGAAGAGCTTGCGGCGGACACTGGTGACATCGGTGTCCGGCTCGAGCTGGACCTGGGCCAGCCCGGTCAGGCCGGGACGAACCAGGAGACGGTCCCGGTAACGCGGCACGGTCAGTTCGAGCTTGGCGGCGATCGCCGGGCGCTCGGGCCGGGGTCCGACCAGACTGAGCTCGCCGCGGATCACATTCCAGAGCTGGGGCAGTTCGTCGAGATGCGTCCGACGCAGGATGCGGCCGATCGGGGTGACGCGGGGATCGTCCGGCACGCACCAGGTGGGTCCCGTGTCTCGCTCGCAGTCGTGGGTCATGGTGCGAATCTTGTAGATCGTAAACGGCGTGCCACCGCGACCGAGCCGTTCCTGCGCGTAGATCGCCGGACCGCGTGAGGTGAGTTTGACCAGCAGCATCGCCAACCCGATCACGGGCGACGTCCAGATCAGCAGGAGCGTCGCCGAGATCCGATCCGTGATCCGCTTGAAGGCCTCACGGGCATCGAGCCGATCGTCACGGAGCGATGCCACCTCGGGAGCAGGTCGACTCACACTCAAGGCATTGGAGTTCACAGACATTCTAGGGTCCTGAAAGAAACTCACGGGGTCAGCGCGTTCCGGGACGAATGGGGCCTATTCCGCTGCATTCGCAAACAGAATCCCATCCAGGGTGGGCAAGAACTCATTCATGAACTCGAGAGAGGGATCCGCTTCGGGATCAAACGGCTCCCCGAAGGTTTCCCGGATGACATAAAGCTTCGAGAGGGCGGGGGCCCCGGCATACGACCAGCGCGGATCCTCAGGGGCCTTCCAGCCCGTGCCGTCATTCCAGGCCCAGAAGATGCGCAAGGCATCCAGACCGCCGGGCCCCTGGCGGCTGGCAACCGAGGTCAGGAACGTGGCCGTTTGCGGCGGGGAGCCGATCGGCACGTCGATCCGGGTTGGGGGGCTGAGTTCATAGCCACTGCCGGGATAGCAGACTTCGGGCGAATGCGCGGCAATATCACCGGGAAGGCCGCTGACCAGAAGCGTCGTCAACTCGACTCCGCGGTCGGAGTCCTGATAGCGCCGTGCCAGGTGGCCCACGGCGCCGGCGCCGGCGAGCTCCCGATCACTGATCTCGAAGGACGCCCCGTGCCAGGTCCCGACCGTCATGGGCACCGAGTCGATGCGCCCGGTCAGCTCGGCGAGGGCGCGCGATGGCTTCCAGCGATTGGTCCAGGAACCATGGACGATCCCCGCAGAAATCAACAGGACCAACGCCACGACAATCCGGACGGTTCTCATGAGGGTGCTCCTTCCCGGCCGGACGCCGCCGTCGTCCCGCTCTTCGGTGCTGGCGTATCGCTGGCAGCGTAGCGGTAATCGTTGCCGTACAGGCCCCCGTGCGCCCCGGTCATCACTGCTCCCAGGATCCGGGCCCCCAGCACCCCGAGGCGCTGGTGAGCGGCGTAGACCTTCGGCGCACGGCTCACGTTGCGGAGCACCGAGAAGAGGACCGCGTCGGACGACTGGGCGATGATCTGGGCCTCGGCGACCGGCAGGACCGGCGAGGAGTCGACGATCACGAAGTCGTAGCGAGCTTTGAGGCGGCCAAAGACGGGCTGGATCTCGCCGCAGATCAGTGCGCGGATGGCTCGCTCGTCACACTGGCCCGCGAGGATCGCGTCGAGCCCCTCGACCGGCATGGGTACAATCGCGTCGTCCAGGGTCGCCTCACCCCGGAGGACCTCGCTCAGGCCGGGGCTCAGGGGCAGGTCGAAGAGGCGGCTGACGCCGGGACGCCGCAGATCGCCGTCGATCAGCAGGGTGCGCTGCCCTCCCCGCGCCAGGCTGATGGCCAGGTGGCAGGAGAGCGAGGTCTTGCCCTCGCCGGCCATGGCGCTGGTGACCATGATCACCTGATGCCCCTCGGTCCGGGCAGCGTGCAGGAGCATGGTCCGGGTCGCATCCACGGATTCCAGGAGCAGATTGTGCCAGTAGCGGTCCTGGGGCGTGCGCACCGCGAGGTCGTTGCGGCGGGCCCGGGGTGGCAGGCGCGGGAGCGCGCCGACCATCGGGATTCCCAGGCCAAGGACGACCTCCTCGGCCGAATGAAGTTTGCGGGTCCGGAATTCCAGGAACGAGACCCCGAAGAGGCAGGCGGCGAAGCTCCCCATCGTGGCCATGCCGATCATCATGTAGCGTTTCTTCTCGCTCTTCTGCCTGGGCACCACCGCATCTTCGAGGGTCTGGATGCGCGGGGGCGCTTGCAGCTCGACGTTCAGGGACTCGACCTCGCCGTTGATCTGATCGAACGTTGCCTGATACTGCTTGAGATCGTCCTGATGGGACTGGAGGTCCAGCGTGTTGATGTTGAGGCTCTGGCTGTTCTGTTGCAGCTGTTCGATCTCCGAAGCGAGGCGAGCCTCCAAATTCTCGTACAGCGCCATTTCCTGGCGGATTTCAAAGCCCCGGGTCGGGGCGCTGCCGCTGGCATTCGCTCGGAACCGCTGGGCGATCACCGGCCGGAGTTCGTCGCGATGGTCCTCAAGCGCCCGCCTCGCCCGTTCGACCTCAGCCCGACGACGCACGATCGACGGATCACTCTGATAGCGGCGTGAGACGCGCTGCAATTGTTCCACCGCGCGATCATAGTTGACCTGAGCCTCAGCCAGCCAGCCGTTGAGCTGAACCACCGAGGGCTCGGCATCAATCAGCTGCTCGAGCTCGGTCGCGGTGAGCGTCGCCTCCGTGTCCGACCCGCTCGATGCCTCGCGCTCCAGGGTCGCGAGTTCCGCCTCGAGCTTCCGCTTGTCGGAACGGACCTGAAGCAACTCACTCTCCAGGGTGGCCAGGTGCTGGAGGGCGAATTGCTGTTTCAGGGCAATGGTCTCACGGTCATTGGTGCCGACGGTCTTGGCCAGGCGCTCCATGGCCTGTCGCTTGGTCTTCAGCAGATCCGCGTATTGCTGCTTCAGGGTTTTCAGGCGGTCATAGCGGGCCAGGCGATCCTTGTGGTCTTCATTCGCACGCAGTTCCAGGTAGGCATCCTTGATGGCATTGACCAGGGTTGCGAGCTCTTCGGGCTCATCGCCCGAGAGTTTGATCGAGAGTAATTCCGACTTATTGGAAAATCCCACCTCTAGATCGTCCAGCAAACCGAGCACCGGATCCTCGTAAGCCCGGATCATCTGGAACTCCGCGATGCCAGGCTGCTGCAGGACCGCATTGATGACAACGCGGCTCTTGAGCTTGGCGATCTGGGTTTTCTGATACCGGTCATATTCGTCACGCCCCAGATCCGTGGTCTCGACCGTCTGGAAGAGGATTCGGTAGGGCATCGCCCGCACATGGAGCAAGGCCTCGGCCGTGTACTTCGAACGGGGCACCACAAACCAGGCGGTCGCTCCCACCACGGCGGCGGCGAGAATTCCCAGAGCCAGTGCGATGCCCAGGCGACGATGCAGGGCCCGCAACAATCCCAGCGGATCCGGCGGTCCGGTCAGGCTCGGCGGGAGTTGGGGAGCTCGCTGGATTGCGTGGGCCCCGGCCCGAGCCACCGGCGGGACCCCCGGCCCGGGCGGCGAGGGCAAGGCAGGTGTTGTGCCAGGCTGGGCAGCGGAGCGGTGTTGATTCATGGTCGGTTCCACCGTCAGTCAGTCGATCGCGTCGGGCCGGGCAAGGGAGGGGCCGCATGCTCGCCGGCACGGAGATTCGAGACGCCGCGAGGCCCCGCGTTCCCGGCGAACCCCATCATCGCCAGGCCCGGAACCGGTTCCTCGGCTTCGAGTTCGACGAAGAGACGCGAGAGGACCCAGAGCTCAATCATCAGGAGGCCCAGGGCGAAGGGAATCATGAGCCAGCCGGCCAAGTCGTGATAGAAGCGATCGGCCCATTCCCCCCCGACCGTCTCGTGCAAGACGCCCGTGAGCGTAATCCGGGCAATGTTGGCGATCAGGGCAATCGGGATGGCACTGAACACGATCAGGATCCGGTCGAGCCACGGCCGCCGCACGACAATCGCCACCGCCGTCGAGATCGCAATGAACGTCATGAGCATGCCCAGGCCGCTACAGGCCTCAACCACGCCGATCCGGCCCTCTTCCATGACGATGACATTGCCCTCGGAGTAGGCCACGAACCCCAGTGTCTGGAGGGACACCGTGCTGAGCTTCGTCGCGATCCGCTGCAACGAGGCCCCCAACGCCACTTCAAAACGCCAGGGCAAGGGGATCATGAAGAACAGGAACGCCAGGGACGGTGCGGCCCAGCGGAGGGCTGTTGTGCCGCCGAACAGAACGCAAAGACCCGCCAAGACGGGCAGCAGAGACAGTCCCTCGATCCACCCGGAACCGACATAGCCTCCGAGCATGTACACCGCAGATCCGATCGCGACGAGCACCACCCCCCCGAGACTGCCTCGCGCCCGATCCAGGTCGGAGGAAGGTCGACGCATCCAGAGCAATCCCAGGGCGAAGAGCGGCACCAGGTAGCCGTGCCCATAGCGCGGGTCGGTTGACCAGCGATGGACCATGTCGCCGAGCACCGGCCAGCAAACCCATCCCAGGCAGGCAAGCAGCACGACCAACTCAATGGCGGTCCGTCGTCCTGGCCAGAGGGTTTCGGTTGTCGAGATCGTCTCGCCCATGAAAGAACAACCTTACTTATCTTGATATCCAAGAATCACGGGACCTGTTCAAAAGCCGTCTCTGCGCGCACTTCGTGCCCGTGGGTTGCACCCGCTGCTCTTGAACCCATGAGTGGGATCTCATCCATTCCCACGCCGGATCGACACGCCATCTTCTTGATCAGTGCTCGCGGCACGTCGTCGTTGCGCGAGCTCAGGCGAGCAGGCTTGGATCGCCGAGCAACCGAGACCAGACACCGGAAAAGGTGTGGAGGGAATGCCGTATCAGCACAGCCCAGCCATCGTTCGACACAGCAGCGTTCCTGAATCAAGATGATGCCCGCACATTCGTCATCTCCTTGGTGGTGATCATCCGGAAGTTGCGAAAGCGGAGTCGAGACGGCTGACCCCCCACTCGGCTCCTAGCTTCATTTCTTGACGGCCCTGCAGGAAACGCCCAGATCCAATCAACACAACACGCGACGGCGATCTCACTCCTCTGGCCCAATCACGACCGTCACCCTTGCTCATCATCGTGAAATGAACATTCAATCGCACAATAGCCTCACTTGCCCACATCTCCAAAGAAACCCTCATGGATGCGAGCCAGTATGACCGACAGCGATCGCGATCGCAAGCATCTCGCATGCAAATTCCGCCTGCCCATGTAAGAGGCAGAAGAACAACATTCTCTTTTTTTCCCACTGTTTTTCACGCTCAAGCAAAACGTTCAAGTCCTGCCTGAGTCAGGTTGGTTCGCAAATCTCCCCAATGTGAGTGCGTCTCATTCTGAGTCATTGTGACGACCGATTCAACAGCTCAGGCCCGCCCACCACTCCTCTCTGATCGGAATCAACCACTCATCTCCGCCTTATCGAACTCATCGGTGGCGTCAGATACCACTTCAACGCCCGATCTATGCGTGATCCCAGAGGGCCGGTCGGATCGGCGTTCCCTGCTGTTTTCGCAGGAAACTCCGACGGTGCCCGATGGGGTTTCAGCCAAACTTGCGGAAATCCCACGCGCAGACCTTCCTTTGTTTGGCGACTTTAATCAAAATGTTCTGTTGACGAATTGCAACACTTGGGCGCTGCACACACACGGCGAGTTTCCCCATGACCTCCGAGGAAACGCACCGACGCACTCGATTCCTCCGAGGAGTTCCCCTCCTCCTGGCCGATGGCCGGTTGTGGTTCGTACCTTCTCCCGCTACGGAACAGACCTCGGAAGGCCCGGAGGGGGGCCACATTCTCGAAGCGCTGGCCGCTGACCCCATCTATCGTGAGTTGCTCCGCGCCGTCAGCGAGGCCGAAGATCGTCCTGAACGTCTCCGATCGGAACTGGCACTGATCATCCATCTGCTTGAATTCAACTACGCGCTGGACATCGCGGGCGCCCAACAAATCCTCGAATTTGAGCCGAACAGCCCTGCCTTGCTTCGGGCACAGCGGGCCTTCCACGAACTGGCGTGCGACCATGTGCAGGGGTTCCGACGCCGTGCTACAGCGATCGAGCCAACGGTCGAACCTCGGAGGAAACGCTCGTGGCTCGACGCTCTGAAGCGTCCTCTGGTTCGTCTCGGCCAGCGTGGCGGCCTGCGACGCGTTCGGTGGGCGTTCAGTCGCTGCTCCCGTTCTTGATCAAATCGAGCACCCGCTTCCAGCGCCCCTGCCGTTCGCCCTGGAGTTCTGCGATCCGCCGGGAAATGACTTCGTGATACTCGCGATCAACGTCGTGTCCCGAGCGAGCGGCCGATGGTCGTTTCGGCGAGTCGGAGGATCGAGCCGGGCCTCGATCGGCCAAAGCCGGGCTCTCCGACGTCGTCGCCCTCAAGCGGTCCCGGGGCGATGGATCCGGGGGTGATGATGGGCTCCCGGCCTGCAACGACTGAAGCTCACTGCTCAAGGTACGGATGCGATCCAGTTCCTCACGCACCTGGGTCATCTGGTCCCGTTGCAGCGTGCCGAAGGCCTGGAACATCGCCATCATGGCCTGATGGAACTGGTCGAACATCTGCGACTGCATCTGTTCCATGCGGCCGACGAAGCGCTCGAATTCCGCATTCGAGACCATGTCCCCGGGCGTCGACTCCACGATGAGCTCCCCGGGCGCCCCTGGGACACGGATCGACGCCGGCGCGGACGGCCGCCGGTGGAGGGCGGGAAGCTGGTCCGGGTCCAGCAGCGGGACGCGTGCTCCGGTCGCGTCTGGCGCTTCCGAGGACGAGGCCTCCACCAGATGGACCACCATGCGGTATCGGCCAACGTGGACGTGGACCCCCTCGTGCAACGGGGCGGCCCGGACCCGAGCGCCGGAGACGCGGATTCCCTCACGGCTCAGGAGGTCGACGATCCAGGGCCCCTGAGGCGTCCGGACCAGGGCACAGTGGAATCGGGAAATCCCGTCGTCCGGGATCTTCAGGCGGCACTCCGCCGCGCGGCCGACCAGGGTCAAGGTGCGGCCGATCCGCCATCGGCTCGGGCCGTCGGATCGGCCCCGGAATTCCAGGACCGCATCGGGCCCGGACGAAGGCCCCCGATCGGCCAGGGGATTGGTCGGTTCCGCGGCGGAGTGCTCGCGGGGGCTGACCGAAGCGTGGATCCGACACGGCCCAACCCCGATGGGCTCCTGCTCCGAGAGCCATCCCGACGGTCCAATCACCCCTCCCCGGGAGACGCCAAGCCGACTGCCCAGGTCATACCAGAAGACCCGCCCAGCAATCGCTTGAAGATACACGTGGCGACGACTGACTTCGTCGTGTTCCAGCGAGACGTCAGCCTTCGGATCCCTGCCGATCACCGCAAACGGCTGGGAAAGGGCATGCTCCTCGGGGGTGAGCCCCGGAGGCCCAGCGACCTTCAGATGAAGCGGGCCGCTCGCCCCACAGGCATCCCGGAACAGACGCTCAGTTCGTTGATCCACGGCACAAAGACCCTAAGAACGCATGATGCGGGTCGACTGTCACGACTCCGCCTTGCTCATCGACCTTCCCAGGAGTTCTATTATTCGGGATCGGGGCCGTCGATGCACGCCTCCCTCATGACGGAATCGACGGCCCTGCGTCTCCTGATGAGTCTGGAACGCCCCGGATCCCAGGACTGAGTCTTCCTCCGGACGAGGACGCGGCAGATGTCTTCAGGTCAGCCGACGCGTGCTGATCCCTGCCGGCTGAACTGAGTCCGACCTCTGGGGGAGGACCGCCCCATCTCACGCATTGTCCGACCTCCGAGGGAGGAGATGGGAGTTTCCTGCCGGGAGCGCCTCGCAGGGACGCCCACCCGATCATCCGACCTTTGAGGGAGGGTTCCTCCTCATTGGGAAAGCCTCCCCCGTCCCGAACACCCGACCTTCGAGGGAGGAATTGCGCATCGGCAACGATCCTCGGGGGAGGATTCCAGGGCGCGACGAGGCCGCGACTTCCGACCTTTGAGGGAGGGTTCTCCGACCCTCAGCCATTCGCGCTCCCGATGCAGCATCAGGAATGTCCGACCTCCGGGGGAGGATTCGTCCGACCCTTGAGGGAGGATTGCCTCTGAGACGACGACCAATGAGGGAGGCTCCTGACGACCAATGAGGGAGGGTTCCCCGACCAATGGGGGAGGGTTCCCCGACCAATGAGGGAGGGTTCCCCGACCAATGAGGGAGGGTTCTCCGACCAATGAGGGAGGAAATTTGCCATAAGTCATTGTGGCGTATAGGCTATTTTTCGGGTAACTCTTATAACTCTTTAACTGGTGTAACTGAGTAACTAGAAGTTGCTGTCTCCGAATTGATTCGGGGAAAGGGGACCCAGGCGATGCGCGACGAGGAGGCACCGGACGAAGAGATCGAGGCGGTGCTCCAGGACCGGGGGACCGGGGGGCGTGATGAGATGAACATCGCCGAGTTCCCGATCACGCTCCTGGCCGACCGCGCGCCGAGGGGCCAGCGGCGGATCGAGTATTCCGACCGCATCTTCGACCCGGGAACGAACCGGGAGATCGATCGCCGGCTGGTAATCAGCGCACCGGAGGAGTATGGCCTGCCGACGGCGATCGACGACGACGTGATCCTGGCGTTGATCCAGCTGACCCGGCGGCAGAACGGCTTCGCCAAGCCGGAGGTCCACTTCACGAGGCTTCAGCTGATCGACCTGCTCGGATGGCCGGACAAGGGGAGGAGTTACGACCGGATCACCGCCTCGCTCGACCGATGGGCGAGTACGTATCTGAAGTATGAGAACGCCTGGTGGGACAACGAGGGGCGGCGCTGGACGAGCGGCGGCTTCCACATCATCGACAGCTACAAGCTCGGCGATGGCCGGGCCCCGGGGGGACGGGCCTCGCGCTGCCGTGTTGTCTGGGGCCGGGAATTCTTCAAGAGTTGCCAGGCCGGTTATCTCAAGGGTCTCGATTACGACCTCTACATCCGGCTCACCAGCCATCCGGCGCGGCGGATGTACCGCTTTTTGGACAAGCGGTTCTATCACAAGTCGGAGTGGGAGTTTGAGCTCAAGGACTTCGCCTTCGAGCACGTCGGCCTGAGCCGGACGTACCGCGATGCCGGCAAGATCAAGGAGAAGCTGCGGCGCGGGATCGAGGAGCTGGAGCAGGTGGGGTTCCTGGAGCCCTTGCCTCCGGAGGAGCGGTATATCAAGCAAGGGCGCAGGTGGTTGATCCGCATGGCCCGGGCCCGCGAGGAGGCGATTGCCGTCCCTCCCCCGGAGGTCGGAGACGACCCAGTGGTCCAGCACCTGATCGACCGAGGCGTTTCGGCGGCGACGGCCGTCGAACTGGCCGCGACCCACCCGGCCGAGGTGATTGCCCGGCAGACCGAGGCATTCGACTGGCTCGTGGCGCGCGACGACCGTCGCATTCGCCTGAGTCCGGCGGGATATCTGGTCGAGGCGATCCGGAAGGACTACGCCCTGCCTCGCGGTTTCGCCACCAAGGCTGATCGGGAGGCCAAGCGTCGGGAGGCCGAGGATCTCTTCAGCCAGGCCCATCAGGATCGCCTCCGGGAGCGCGAGCGGGCCTCGCAGGAGCGGGCCGCACGGCAGGCGATCGACCGGTTCTGGGAGGGGCTGGGGGCCGACGAGCGAGCCCGGATCGACGAGCAGGCCCTCGCCGAGGCCGAGTCCGAGGTGGCGGAGGCCTATCAGGCCATGACACCTGCCTCGCTGCGTGCGGTGTTCTTCCGGGACACCATCCGCGAGCCCTACTTGCGGAGCCTGCTGGCGGATCGGGTATCATCATGACCATGGGCCCGGGATCACGGTCGGGCCGCGAGGCCTGACTCCCAGGGGGCTGATGAGCCAAACCGAGCGTTCCCCCAATCGGAACGGGGCTACCCCCCCTGCCCCGGGAAATTCCCGGGCTCAGGGCCCTGGTCCGACCTCCAAGGGGTCGAGGGGCGGGCTCCGAAGGCTGACCGGCGTGGCTTGCTGGTCCTACCCGATTGTGCTCGCGGTCGTCTGGGCCGTGCAGGCGATTCTCGGAGACCGCTGGTGGCCGGGGACGATCCTGCTCTACGGCCCGCGCTGGTTCTGGGGACTGCCCTTGGCGGGCTTGCTCCCCGTGGCCCTGCTCCTGAACCGGCCGGCGATCCGCCCCCTGCTCTTCGGCACGATTCTGCTGCTCGGCCCGGTGATGGGGTTCGTCGTCCCCTGGCGATCCTGGATCGCTCCTGCACCCCGAGGGCCGGTCCTTCGGGTCTTGACCTGCAACACCCAGGGTCTGGAACTCGACGCCGACGCGCTCGGTGATCTGATCGATCAACTCCAGCCCGACGTGGTGGCGCTGCAGGAATGGTCGGACCTGAACCGGGAACAGGTCTTCCGTGACGACGATTGGCACTACCGAACCGATCGCCCCGGACTCGGGCTGGCCAGCCGCGTGCCGATCCGATCGGCCGAACCACTGACCAGCTCCCAACTCGCGGGCCGCGGCTTCCTCGTCTGGTTCGAGCTGGACGCCTCGGACGGGCCGATTCACCTGGTCAATCTGCATCTCGAAACCCCCCGAGGCGGTCTGGAAGCCGTCCGCTACGAGGGGATCGACGGCGTGCCCGCCTTTCGGGAAAATATCGATATCCGCTGGCGTGTTTCGGAGGCGGCCCGCGAGCTGATCCGCGACCGAGGAGGCGTGGATGTCATCGCCGGCGACTTCAACCTCACCGCGGACAGCCCGATCTTCCGCCGCTTCTGGGCCGTCGAGCAGAACGCCTTTGGGACGGTGGGCCGCGGCTTCGGCGCTACGAAGTACACCCGATGGTTCGGCGCCCGGATCGACCACGTCCTGTCCGGCCCCACCTGGGCCCCGGCTCGCGTTTGGGTCGGTCCGGATGTGGGGTCGGACCACCGTCCCTTGATCGTCGACCTGGTTCGGGTCGGTCCCGCGGAAGCCCCATGAGCTGTCCGCGGCGGTGGTTCAGCGGAGGTTTTCCGGCGTCGAGACCATCCAGTCGACGGTCCTGCGGAGGCCTTCCTCGAAGTCGACGATGGGGGCGTAGCCGAGCCCCTCGCGGATGGCGGTCAGGTCGGCTTGCGAGTCGCGGACGTCACCTTCACGGGGGGGGGAGAACTCGGGCTCGATGGCGGTGTCGAGGACTTTGTTGAGGTGATCGACGAGTTCGCGCAGGCTGATGCGTCGGCCGGTGCCGACGTTGTAGACGGCGCCGCCGAGCGGACGCTCGGATCGCAGGGCGAGCAGGTTGGCGTGCACGGCGTTGGCGACGAAGGTGAAGTCGCGGGTCTGATGGCCGTCGCCGTAGATCGTGGGTGCCCGGCCTTCGGCCAGGGCCCGGGAGAAGAGGGAAATGACGCCGCTGTAGGGGCTCGACGGGTCCTGCCGGGGGCCGAAGACGTTGAAGTAGCGGAGGCTGACCGCGTCGAGCCCCATCGTCTTCGCGTAGACGCTTATGTAATGCTCGCCGGCGAGCTTGCCGGCGGCGTAGGGGCTCAGGGGGCGGGGGAACATCCCTTCGTGCTTCGGCAGCGTCTCGGTGTCGCCGTAGGCGCTGCTGGAGGCGGCGAAGACGACGCGGCGGACGGTGCCGGACTGCCGCGAGGCCTCCAGCACGTTCAGGGTCGCCGTCGGGCCGCTCGCATGCGAGGCCAGCGGTTCCCGGACCGATCGGGGGACGCTCGGGATCGCGGCCTGATGCAGGACCGCGTCGGCCCCTTCGACGGCTCGCCGGCAGACATCGAAATCGGACACATCACCCTCGAGCCACTCGAAGCGGCCCTCCATCGGGGCGAGGTTCGTGCGGTGGCCGGTGACGAGATTGTCGACGACTCGCACCCGGTCGCCGGCCTCCAGCAAGGCCTCGACCAGATGTGAGCCGATGAACCCGGCTCCCCCGGTGACCACGATCAGATTTCCCGAGGGCTTCAGTATCGCCATGGCACTCTGTCTCGATTCATTCATGGGGACGGCACGCAAACACGAACGTCCGCCCAGCACTACGCGGGCGGCACACAATTATGGGGCGCGGTCGAACCGATCGCACCCCCCTGCCCTTGGTGATTTCTGACCCCGGTTGCCACGGGTTGCGGACGCACGACCAAGAGGGGGATCGACCGGACCGACGCCTCAGGAGAGGTCGTCTCGGAGTTCTGCGTGGTGGCCCTGCGGAGGGGGCTCAGGAGGGCCAATCCTTTGGGGCAGCTCGCGGGCACGAGCTGCCCCAAAGGATTGCGGGCGACCGTTGGTGGTTCCTTCCCCATGATCAGGGTAACGGAACAGCCTCGATCACCGGGTGATCACCCCTGTCGGCTCGGATCCGGTCGGACCTTCCCACCCGAGCCGTCGGAGGCGGAGACCGACCGCGTCATCACCCGGGAATCACCCGGGATCGGGTGTCGCGGTTCGTGTGCCAAAACGACGCGTGATCACCCGGTGATCGGCCCGGCCGAGTGAGGGGCGGGGGGATGGCCCTCCCGCGTGATCACCGGGTGATCTCCCCGGTCGCGAGATGCGTTTCGACTTGCCTTTCGCCCGGCCACAGAGGGTGTGATCACCCGGTGATCACGCCCCGATCCCTCGTGCCCCGGGCGAGCAATCCCTCGTTGGTCGGACCTCCTGGGAATACGCGGGTGATCGCCGGGGACCAGGAGAAGAATCCGCGCCGGACGGTGTTCAGAACGCCCGGCGATTGGCCTTGAGGCAGGGAGATGATCACCCGGTGATCAGGCCACCCATCGTTCTTCGGAATCTCGCCGGACGGGCGGGATGATCACCGGGTGATTGGAGGGCCGAGGGGGCCGATCGGCGGGGGAGAGGCCCGGAGGATCGGCGGGCGGGCAGGATGTTGCCGGCGGACAAGTCGGGGTGATCACCCGGTGATCAGGGTCGCTCGAGGTGGCGATCCGGCCATGCCCCGATCACCGGACGGGCGGGGTGATCACCCGGTGATCGGCCGAAGGGTTTGGTCCATGCGAACGGCCTCGCCGGCCGAATAATCGCTGGGGGAGGGATGAGCCGGCAGATAGGCCATCGTCGAGCGAGACGCCTCGGTGATCAGGGGCGATCGGGGCACGATTCGGCCCGCGAAGGGGGGGCCGACCACCGGAGCGGCGACGGGGTGGTCACCGGGTGATCACCCCCTGAGTAAGCCTCGGAGAGACGTCGAACGCGAGGCGAAGGCCCCAGTCGGGAGACATGGGGATCGAGCGTCAGAAAGGAGGCGCAGCGGCCAGTCATTCGGCGGGGTGATCACCGGGTGATCAGGGCAGAGCCGGACTTCGTTCGAGTGAGCGAGCAGGGGGGAGAGCGGCGGTCGGCGAGGCGGTCCGGGACGGGGTGATCACCGGGTGATCACCCCTCGGGAGAAGGGGTTCATGAGTGGCGCGGCGACGGTCGATACCAACTCCGGGAACCCGAGCAAGGGAAAGGAGCGCATGATGGCCGTTGTGGCGATGGTGAACCAGAAGGGGGGCGTGGGCAAGTCGAGCACGACGATGCACCTGGGAGGGGCCCTGGCCAGGCGAGGGCTCCGGGTCCTGGTGGTCGACAACGACGCCCAGGCGAGCCTGACCAAGGGCCTGCTCGGCGACGAGCCGGCGAGGGCCCTCGACCCGGTCACGACGGTCTACGCCCTGTATGCCGGCATCCCGACGCCGGAAGACCTGCTCGTCCGGGAGACCGACTTCGACGGCCTGGCCCTGCTGGCCGGGTCGCCGGCGTCGATCAGCTTCAACGTGCCCGACCCGCACCTGATCGACCCCCGCGAGCAGGCGGTCCTGCGCGACGCCCTGCGGCCGATCGCCGGGCGGTTCGACGTCACCCTCATCGACTGCTGCCCGAACCTCCAGCGGGCGACCTGGTCGGCCTTGCTCGCGGCCGATGCGGCCCTGATCCCGACCATGCCCGAGCTGTTCGGGGCGCAGGGGCTGGCCGAGGTCCGCGACTGGGTCGCCCTGGTCGAACAGACCTGGGGCCGGTCGCTCCCGATCGCCGGGGTCCTGGTCACGATGTTCAACGGACGTCGGGCGATGCACCGGACCTTCGCCGAACTGCTGGCCGACGGCTGCCCCGAGCTGTTCGAGGCGACCGTGCCCGAGTCGGCCGACTTCCCGGAGGCGATCGCCGCCGGCAAGCCGATCCACTACCACAAGGCCCGCGGGGCGGCGGCCAGGGCCATCGACGCCGTGGCCGAGGAATTGCTCGCCCGGCTGGTCGGGCTGGGGCTCGGTGCGGACGGGTCGGACGACTCGTCGAGGGAGGCGGCCTGATGAGCAGCGAGCCGACGAAGGCCGACAAGGCCAAGGAGAAGACCCTGGCGAAGTACGGGGCGTCGATGAAGTCGAGCCTCGGCTTCAACCGGACCCCCGGCACCCCGGCCGGCATGGCCCCGCCGAGCGGGGCCGTCGGCGCCCGGATGACCGGGGTGATCAACGACCGGGAGGCCGCGGTCATCGGGGTCGATCGGATCGTCTCCGATCCCGACCAGCCGCGCCGCGAGTTCGACGACGAGGCGCTCGACCGGCTGGCTTCCTCCCTCAAAGGTCGGGGCCAGCTCCAGAACGTGGTCGTCTACTGGTCCGAGGAGCTCGGGTCGTATGTCCTCGTCTCCGGCGAGCGCCGATGGCGGGCCGCCCGGCGGGCGGGCCTGACGACCCTCCGCTGCAAGATCCTCGACCGCAAGCCGGACGACTCGGATCGCCTGTCGATCCAGCTGGTCGAGAATTGCGTGCGGGAGGACCTGCGGCCGGTCGAGCAGGCGGCCGCCTTCCGGGCCCTGATGGAGGCGAACGGCTGGAGCACCCGGCAGCTCGCCGAGGCCCTGGACATGGCCCAGGCGAAGGTCGTCTACGCCCTCGGCCTGCTCGACCTGCCGGGCGACCTCCGCGACCGGGTCGACCACGGTGACCTTGCCCCCCGGACCGCCTACGAGATCGGCCGCCTCGACCGCCCCGAGGACCAGCGGGCCCTGGCCGACCGGGTCGCCTCGGAAGGCCTCACCCGCGACGAGGTCGTCGCCGAGGTCCGCGCCGCCCGGGAGATCGCCGAGGAGGTTTCGGGAGACCGGACCTCCGGCGGCAAGGGCAGGACCGGGAGCAAGGGCAGGGGGGGGGCCTCTTCCGGCCCCAGGGGCAAGGCGGCGGCCCGACTGCCGACCGCGAAGGTCTTCCGCGTCCCCGGGGGAGGGAAGCTGACCCTCGAGAAGGCGCGCGGCCTCGACGCCGAGAGCTACCGCGCCGCGGCCCGGCTGCTGCTCGACCACGCCGATCGGCTCGATCCTCGTCCCGAGCAGGCCGATCCCGCGACCGGTCCGGAGTCTCGGCCGGGCCTCGCTCCCGAGTCGCATCCCGACGTGGCCGCCTGACGCCCGCCCGAAGGCCCCCTCGATGCCGAGGGGGCGAGCCGTCGAGGCCCTTCAGTCCACGAGCAGCACGGAGCCCGACCCCCAATCACCACCCGGGATTCGAGTCAAGGGATTCTGATGCGAATTGAATTCGATGGGTTTTGGGCCGGAAATCCGGGCGGATTCCCCCCGAAAGTGCACCAGGGGACCCCCGGTTCTGCTACACTCGATCGTCATGGGAACACACTGGAAGCGATGTGATTGGTGCGCGCCCGGAGGCCGGTTCTCCTCGGGGGGACGCGGCGGAATCGCGCGAGAAAGCTGCCGACGATGGACACTCCGACGATGGACACTCAACACCCGCGGCCGTGGCATCACCTGGCGGCCCATCAAGTCGTGACCCATTTGGAGAGCCATGACGATCGAGGCCTGGCGACCCCTGAAATTGCGCCTCGGCAGCAACGATATGGACGGAATCTCCTGACCCCGTCCCGGGGTCAGGGGCCATTGGTTCGGTTCCTCCTCCAGTTTCACCAGCCGTTGGTCTATATCCTGCTGGTCGCGACGATCGTCACCCTCGCGCTCGAGGAGTATGTCGAGGCCGCGGTCATCTTCGGCGTGGTCCTGATCAACGCCGTGGTCGGGTTCGTTCAGGAAGGCAAGGCCCTCAAGGCGATCGACGCCCTGGGCAAGACCCTGGTGGCCGAGGCCACGGTCATCCGGGATGGCCGCAGGGTGCGCATCGACTCCACCGAGATCGTCCCGGGGGACCTGGTCCTGCTGCAATCCGGCGACAAGGTCCCGGCCGATCTCAGGCTGCTCCATGCCCGGGATTTGCAGATCGCGGAGGCGGCATTCACCGGCGAGTCGGTCCCGGTTGAGAAGTCGACCGAGTCCTTGCCGGAGGACGTGCCCCTGAATGATCGCGCGAACATGGCCTACGCCTCGACCCTCGTGACCTTCGGCCAGGGGAGAGGGGTGGTGGTGGCCACGGGCGACCACACCGAGGTCGGCCGTATCTCGCAGTTGATGGCATCGGTCGAGGAGCTGCAGACTCCCCTGACGCGGCGGATCGCGCAGTTCAGCAAGCTCCTCGTGGTCATCATCCTGGTGTTGGCCGCGATCAACTTCGCCCTCGGCCTGTTGCGCGGCCAGGAGCCGGTGTACTTGTTCATGGCGTCCGTGGCGCTGGCCGTCGCGGCGATCCCCGAAGGACTCCCCGCGGCCGTCACGATCATCCTCGCGATCGGGGTGGGCCGGATGGCCCGGCGACGGGCGATTATCCGCAAGCTCCCGGCGGTCGAAACGCTGGGGAGTACGACGGTGATCTGCTCGGACAAGACCGGGACGTTGACCCAGAATCAGATGACCGTCACCTCGATCGTGGCCGCCTCGGAGCACTTCCCGGTGTCGGGCGTCGGCTATGCCCCCGAAGGGGAGATCCATGCGGCCGTCGAGACGCAGGCTGGCGAGCAGGCTTCTCCTGATTCGCCGAGCGGCATGCAACCGTCGGTCAATGACCTGCACCGCCGCGTCGCCTTGCTCGAATGCGTGCGGGCCGGGGCCCTCTGCAACGACTCGCAACTGGTGCGCACGGAGCTCGGCTGGGACATCCAGGGGGACCCGACCGAGGGGGCCTTGCTGGTCGTCGCCGCCAAGGCCGGGCTGAATCCGGAGGTCCTGCACAAGGAGCATCCCCGCGTCGATTCCATCCCCTTCGAATCCGAGCACCAGTACATGGCCACCCTGCACGAGCAAGGGCTCGGACGGCCTCGGGTGGTCTACGTCAAGGGTTCGGTCGAGGCGGTTCTCCAGCGGTGCGACTCGGTGCTGGATTCGGGCGCCCGCCGCCAGGCGATCGACCCGGGAGCGATCCAGGCTCGGGTGACCGAACTGGCCGCCCGCGGGCTCCGCGTCCTGGCCTTCGCCCGCAAGGAGGTGGACGCGGAGACTTCGAGCATCGAGCACGACGACCTCCGATCGGGTCTCACATTCCTCGGCCTGCAGGCGATGATCGACCCGCCCCGGCCGGAAGCCCTGGAGGCGATCCGGATCTGCCAGGGGGCGGGGGTCCGGGTCAAGATGATCACGGGAGACCACGCCCTGACCGCCTCGGCCATCGCCGGCCAGCTCGGGCTGGAGCAGGGGGCCTCGTCCTCGACCGGAGCGATCGACCGTCCCAGGGCGATCACCGGCCAGGAACTCCTCCGGTACTCCGATGAGGAGCTGATCGACGCGGCCGACGAGACGGCCGTCTTCGCCCGGGTCGCCCCGGAGCAGAAACTTCGACTCGTCCGGGCGCTCCGATCCCGCGGCCATGTCGTGGCCATGACCGGCGACGGCGTGAATGACGCCCCCGCCCTGAAGCAGGCCGACATCGGCGTGGCCATGGGCAAGGCGGGCACCGACGTCGCCCGAGAATCGTCGGACATGATCCTGACGGACGACAACTTCGCGTCGATCGAGGCGGCCGTCGAGGAAGGTCGGGGCGTCTTCGACAACCTGACCAAGTTCATCGTCTGGACGTTGCCGACGAACGGCGGCGAGGGCCTGGTGGTCATGGCGGCCGTCCTGCTCAGCACCCAGTTGCCCATCTCCCCCGTGCAGATCCTCTGGGTCAATATGACCACCGCCATCATGCTGGGGATGATGCTCGCCTTCGAGCCGAAGGAGCGCGGGATCATGGACCGCCCTCCCCGCGACCCGAAAAGCTCGATCCTCAACACCAACCTGCTGAAACGGATCGCCTTCGTCAGCCTCCTGCTCCTGATCGGCGCCTTCGGCCTGTTCGAGTGGATGATCCGGTACCGGGGGGCCTCCCTGGCCGAGGCCCAGACGGTCACGGCGAGCGTCTTCGTGATCGGAGAGCTGTTCTATCTGTTCAACTGCCGCTCTTTGACCCGGTCGATGTTCCGGATCGGCGTCTTCTCCAACAAGGCGGCCCTTGGCGGGGCACTCGGGATGCTTCTCCTGCAGATCCTGTTCGCCCACGCCCCCCCCATGAATCGACTGTTCGGCACCGCGCCGCTTCCCTGGGATGTCTGGCTGTTGATTGCCGCCTGCGGCGTCGTGCTGTATACCGTCGTCGAGATCGAGAAGTCGCTCGTCGGTTACACCTTGCAAGGTGATTCGTTCCAGAAGGATGCGCGTCGTCATCCCTCGTGATCGACCACGACCGGTTCGCCGACGAGGGCGGGGGTCCCGCCCGTGACGCGGAGTGACGCTCGAAGGCAGCCGGGCGAGGGCCTCCCCCGTTGTCGGACCTCCCGGCCCCGTCGTAACCACCCCTGGCCACTGCCGCGTGATCTCGGGCCCTTTCCCTGACGTTGGAGACGACATGCTGACGCGACGAACCTTCCTGAGTGCGGTCAGTGCGGGGTCGATGCTCGGGGCAGGCGCGGGCCGGGTCGGGGCGCAGCAAGCGGCCGACGCCCCTGATCGGAAGCGGATGGCGGTGGTCACGACCGAGTGGCGCTATCATTCGCATGCCTGGCACATGGCCGAGCGGTTCCTCCACGGCTATCCGATCGCCGGCCGATGGCACCGCCCCCCCATCGACGTCGTATCGGTGTATGTCGATCAGTTTCCGGAAAACGACCTCAGCCGCCAGCGTTCCGAGGAATTCGGGTTCCCGATCTTCCCGACCATCGCCGAGGCCCTGCGGGTCGGGGGGGACGAACTGGCCGTCGATGCCGTCCTGATCATCGGCGAGCACGGCAATTACCACCGGAACGAGTACGGCCAGACCCAGTACCCGCGCTACGAGTTCTTCAAGGCGGTCACCGATGTCTTCCGACAGGATGGCCGCCCGGTGCCGGTCTTCAACGACAAGCACCTCTCGTGGCGCTGGGACTGGGCCCGGGAGATGGTGGACATCTCCCGGGAGCTGGACTTCCCCTTCCTCGCCGGCTCGTCCTTGCCGGTGACCTGGCGGATGCCCTCGATCGACCTCCCTTACGGCGCCGAGGTCGAGGAGATGCTCTGCGTCGCGATGGGCGGGGTGGACAGTTACGACTTCCACGCCCTGGAGACCATCCAGTGCATGGCCGAACGCCGCCGCGGCGGCGAGACCGGCGTGGCCGCCGTGCAGGGCCTGCGCGGCGAGGCCGTCTGGGATGCCATGCACGGCGGCGACTGGGCCTCGGGAGGCTGGGACCCTCGATTGTTCGAAGCCTGCCTCTCGCGCAGCCACACCCTGGCCCAGCCCGACACCTTCAGCCACCGCTACCCCACCCCCGAGCAAATCCAGGCCTGGGTCAAGGATCCCGTCGCCTACCGGATCGAGTACCGCGACGGCACCCGCGCCACCATGCTCCTGATGAACGGCCTGGTCGGCGACTTCACCTTCGCCGCCCGCCTCAAGGGTCAGCCCGATCCCCTCTCGACCCTCTTCCACCTGCCGCCAAACCCCAACGTCGTCTACTCTGCCGCCCTCATGTCCCAGGCCGAGGAGACCTTCCTGACCGGCCAGACCCCGTATCCGATCGAGCGGACCCTGCTGACCACCGGCCTGGTCGAGTCCTGCGTCCGGTCCCTCGGCGAAGGAAGCCAGCGTGCCGAGACGCCGCACCTTGATGTTTCGTATCAGGTTTCCCCGGCGTCGACCTTCGCCCAATCGTGAGGTTTTTTCGGGGCAAAGAGGAAGGGATTGCCACGCAAAGCATCCCCTACATCCCGAGTCGTCCTGTTGGCTGGAAGACGGTCTCCCGGGAGGCGGCAGTCGCAACTATGGAATATGTTGTAGTGGGTGTGGTTGTGAGAGAAGAATTGGTCAAAACGATCGGCGAACTTGATTCTGTGGATGATTTGGGCGTCCAGGCCCTCGGTCAGGGTGGGGTAGATCTCTGGGTGTTCCCCCAAAGCGAAGTTCGCAAGCTTGTAGGCGTGCCTGAATTCGAAGGGTGGGTTTCGAACGATGAGCTGCTGAGGTCTCGGCGATTTCGCTCGACTCGAGACCAGCACGCATTTCTCGCGACTCGGATCTTGGTCCGATCGGTCCTGTCTCGTTACGAGGCCATTGCCCCCGCTCACTGGCGATTTGCGACCGGACGTTACGGCAAGCCCAGAATCGCGGATCCGCCCGTCGTTCCTCCGCTGTACTTCAACCTTTCGAGGACGAGCGGGATGATTGTTTGTGCGGTGAGCCGCACGTGCGAGTTGCTCGGGGTCGATGTCGAGCGATGGGATCAGGGAGCCGAGAATCTCGTGATCGCGGATCGGTACTTCGCCCCTTCCGAGCTCGCCGCGCTGAGGTCGCTCCCCGACCAGGACCAGGCGGCCCGCTTCATGATGCTTTGGACCTTGAAGGAGAGTTATCTCAAGGCCATGGGGGTGGGGCTGACTCGGCCCCTCCAGACCTTTGCAATCACGATCGAGGGCAACCCCGGGGCCGATGATCCGATCCGGATTCGTTTCGAGCCTGGGTTTGAAGATGATCCGGCGGCATGGCGGTTCGCCCTGGTCGGAGTGGCTCCGGAGCATCTTGTGGCGCTCGCCGTGGCGACCGGAGGCGAACCCTTCCGGTTGCGCGCAAAAATGCTGACATCTCGAGATCTGGAAATCATCTAGAAAGTTGCTTGCCGTTGGCTGTGTTTTCTGAAGGATTCTCTGAGGGCTGCGGCCAGGAACGCCAGATGAGGTGGCAGGAGCATCGTGAGGTGGTTTCCTGGGCATTCAATCACCTCAACGCCCCCGTTCGCGATGGCTCCCCACCCATTGGTCGTATCCTCGTGGGAGAAGCGGGCCTTCCGGGGTTGGGTCGCTGCGCGGAACAGGACAATGCGGCCGGGGTAGGGCTCGAGACCCCGGAGGTAAGTCTCGATCGAATTCCAGAGGATCTCGTCACGAGGCTCAGGGGACAGGGGGGTGGTTTTGAGGCCGGTCCCGGGGCGTAGCCTGCTCCGGAGCTTCTCGGAGAAATACCTGAACCGATCTGCCGCGCAGCGATCACGCAGGTCATTCAGGTGGGCTCCGATCCACTCCCGCCGACTTCGACGCCTGGGATAATTCGGCCCAAACACGTCGATCAGTGCGAGCATGCCGATGGAATCTCCCCCCGCGATGAGGCGTCGAGCCACCTCCAGAGCCAACAGACCTCCCAGGGAGTATCCGCCCAGATAGTAGGGCCCCTCGGGGAGGGCGGTTTTCAGGTCGTCGAGGAACTGCTCGGCGATCGGAGGGATCAGCTCGGCAAAGGTCTGTCCCGACGGCACCTGGCCCAGGGACACGCTGAAGAAGGGGGTGTCCGGGCCGAGGAGACGCGCGAGCGATGCCAGTGAGAGGCCGTGCCCGAGGAGCATGCCGTCTCGGCCGAAGCCTCCCGGGAAGCAGACGAAGGGGGGAAGCTGGGCTCCGTCGACGGGCGTGATCGCGACAAGCCGCGAGGGGGAGCAGGCGGGGATCGTCTTCCGGAGGGTTGCGGCCAACCGACGAACTGTTGACCGAGCGAGGAGGTGTGTCAGGGGAGGGCGGACTCCGAACTCGTCCTCGATCCGGGCGAACAGCCGAGTGGCGAGCAGGGAATGGCCGCCGAGGTCGAAGAAGTCGTCGTCAGGCCCGATGGCACGATTGGGGAGGACCTCCTGCCAGAGACGGAGGAGGGTTTGCTCGTCCTCCGTGAGCGATTCGGGCGGCGCTCCCGTGGGTTCGGGATCGGCCAGCTTCCGATCGGCCAGTGAGCGGCGATCGATCTTGCCGCTGGAAGTCATCGGCAATGCGTCGACGGAGACGACGAGCGATGGCACGAGGAATTCGGGCAGCTCGTCCCGCAGCGCTGAACGCAGACGATCGGCAGGCAGGTCCGAGCCGTCAAGCACCACGAAGGCGACCAGGCGAATCCCCCCCGAACCGTCGGCTTGAGGGACGACCGCCGCGTCGAGCACGCCCGGGTGGCGTCGCAACGCGGCCTCGATCTCCCCAGGTTCGACACGGAAGCCCCGCAGCTTGATCTGGTTGTCGAGTCGGCCGAGGAAGACGAGTGTCCCGTCCGGGAGGCGGCGAACGCGATCCCCCGTGCGATAGAGTCGGGCTTCGGAACCGTCTCCGAACGGGTTGGGGACGAACCGACGGGCCGTCAATCCCGGCGCGTGATGGTAGCCGATCGCGAGCCCGTCGCCCCCGAGCCAGAGTTCCCCCGGCAGACCGACGGGGAGCGGGCGTTGATGCTCGTCGAGCACGTACGCCCTCGTATTCGCGATCGGTCGGCCGATGGGTACGGAGTGGATCCCTTCGGCCACCTCGTCCGGCAGCACCTGGTGCCAGGTGGCAAAGGTGGTTGATTCCGTTGGTCCGTAGACATTGAGCAGGCGGCAGGGCGACAGGGACGACTGGAGGACCGCCCGAGCCGCGGCGGGATCGAGCTCCTCCCCGCCGACGAGGAGATGGCGAAGCGACCCGAAGGTCGAGGGCTGACTCCGGGCGATCTGGTGGAACAACGCCGTGGTCAGGAAGAGGGTCGTGATCCGCCTCGAGACCAGGAGGTTGCGGAGTGCCTCCGGGTCGACGAGCGCCTCTCGAGCGATGACCACGAGGGTTCCGCCGTTGAGCAGGGCCCCCCAGACTTCGAAGGTCGAGGCATCGAAGGCCAGGGTCGAGGCCAATGCCACGCGATCCGAGGCGTCGAGTGCTGCATAGTCGGTCCCGACGACCAGGCGGACGACGGCACGGTGTGGGACGAGCACGCCCTTGGGGAGTCCGGTCGAACCGGAGGTGTAGATGAGGTACGCAGGGGAGCTGGCGTCGACAGGTTGATCAAATTCTTCCACAGACTCGAGCCCGTGGGAGGCACTACCCAGTTCGATCACAGTCCCCGTGAACGTCCGGGGAACGCGATCGGTTTCACCCTGGCGCACGATGACCGCGGAGGCAGCACAATCGCGGAACACATAATCCAGACGCCTCGCCGGGGTGTCGGGAGCCACCGGGACGTAGGTGGCCCCCGTTTTGAGCACGGCGAGCAGGGCGATCACCGCGTCGGCCGACCGATCGATCAAGAGACCAACCTTGTCCCCGACGGCCACACCGGCATCCCGAAGTCGGGTGGCCAGTCGGTCGGCGTGACGACGCAGTTCTCGGTAGGAGAGGATGCGGCCGCCATCCTCGATCGCGGGCCAGTCCGGGCTGGCTGTGGCCCGCTCGTGGAAGAGCTCGACGAGCGATCGTTCTCGGGGGTAATGCGTCGACGTCTCATTCCAGGAGGCCAGTTGCCGGCGCTCCGGGTCGGTCAGGAACGAGCACTCGGAAAGCGGACGGTCCGGGTGTGCGGCCGCGTCACGGAGGAGGATCTGGAAGTGGTCAACAAGCCGGGAAGCAGTTTTGACGTCGAAGATCTCCGCATTATACCCGAGCTGGCCCCGGATCGTGCCGCCGTGTACGGTCATCATCAAGGTGAGATCGAATTTCGCGACATCGAGCTCAAATTCGACCGTCGAAGCGTGAAGCGTCCCCCAGCCGAGGGCTGGACGGGGATAATCCTGCACGGTGAAGACGGCCTGGATCAGCGGGTGCTGGCCTGGATCACGACGTGGGTTTAACGATTCAACGATGCGTTCGAACGGGATGTCCTGGTGCGCCATCGCCTCCAGGGTGGTTTCCCGGGCTGCTCGGACCAGCTCGCGGAACGTCGGATTCCCAGGAAGATTGACCCGCAGGACGAGCAGGTTGACGAAACACCCCACGACCTCGTCGAGATCAGGGTGTGGCCGACCGGCTCCCGGAGAGCCGATTGCGAGATCGGTCTGGCCGCTATAGCGGCGCAGGAGTGCGGCGAAGGCGCCCAGGAGGACCATGAACAGCGAGGCCCCTTCCGAGCGGGCGAGGTTCGTCAGTCCTTGGGCAACCGCTCCGGGGACCTCGATGGGGATGTGGCCCCCTTTCATTGAAGGCACGGATGGCCGTGGTCGATCGGTCGGCAATTCCAGGACGGTCGGAAGCTCCTCGAGTTGGCCAATCCAGGAGGCTATTCGGTCGCGAAAGGACTCCCCCGCGAGCCGACCGGCTTGCCAGGCCGCGAAGTCGCCGAACGTCACGGCGATCTCGGGCAAGGATGCGAATTGTCCCGAGGTATGGCCGTGATAGAAGGCCGCGATGTCCCGCCAAATCAATCCAAGGGACCAGCCGTCACAGGCGATATGATGCACGGTCAATTGCAGGACGTGGTCTTCCTGGCCGACTCGAAAAAGCCTCGCACGGAACAAAGGGCCGACACTCAAGTCAAAGGGTCTCTCGCCCTCAGCGTGCAGCCCCTTCGTGAGGACTGACATGCGCTCGTGGTCGGGGACCGAAGACAGGTCCTCGATCGGCAAGGGCCAGGAGGGCTGATCGTCAGGCAGCACCACGGGAATCGGGTTCGTGTCCGAATCGGGCCTGAAGACCGTCCGAAGCGTCTCGTGGCGACGCACGACCTCCCCCAGGGACCGGCTCAAGGCGGGCCCGTCGAGGGGACCAGCGAGCCGTTCGGCCGAGCTGAGATTATAAACCGGGAGACCAGGCGAGATTTGGTCGAGAAACCAGAGACGCCATTGCGAAGGCGAGACGGGTGTCGGAGATCCCTCGACTCGTCGAATCGGGCCGGCCGTCGTAACCGACTCTCCCAGGCTTTTGGATTCCCTCAACGCAACGGCGACACGACGAGCCAGGGCTGCGAGCGTCGGGTTCTCGAACAGGGCCCGGATCGGCAACTCGACGCCGAAGATGAGACGAATGCGGGCCATGACCCGAGCGGCAGCCAGGGAGTGGCCTCCCCTCTCGAAGAAATCGTCCCCGAGGCCGATCGGATCGACACCCAGGATTTCGGACCAGCAATCGGCCAATGCGGTTTCGACGGGATCGCGAGGCGGGGGGGACTCGGTGGCCGCTCCGAACGAGCCTCGTTCCACCGACGGCAATGCCTTGCGGTTCAGCTTCCCGCTGGTCGTCAACGGAAGGGCTTCGAGGGGCACGTAGGCGGAGGGGATCGCCGCCTCGGGGAGTTCCTCGGAAACGAAGCGGCGGAGAACCGCTGCAGACGGGGGGAGCGTTCCGGCCGGAGCAACGATGTAGGCCGCGAGCCAGGAACCGGCGACCGAATCCTCGCAGGCCACGACCGCCGCGTCCGACACGTCCGGATGGCGACGCAGCGCGGCCTCAACTTCACCGGGCTCAATTCGAACGCCTCGGATCTTCATTTGATGGTCGAGACGACCCAGGTACTCGATCGACCCATCCGGTAACCAGCGGGCCCGGTCGCCCGTGCGATAGAGCCGCGCGTTGCCCGCCGGCTCGAAGGGATCGACGAGGAATCGTTCGGCGGTCAGCTCAGGACGATTGAGGTATCCCCGGGCAACGCAGAGTCCCCCCAGGAACAACTCCCCCGGGACGCCAATCGGTTGAGGTTGACCGTGCTCGTCGAGGATGTACGTCCGAGCGTTGGCGATGGGTCGGCCAATCGGAACGGGGCCCGGGCGGTCACCAGGCTGGCAACGGTGGTAGGTGACTTCCACCGCGGCTTCGGTCGGTCCGTAGAGATTGTGCAGCTCAACACCCGGGCCAAGTCGCTCGAAGAACCGATCGCGGAGGTCAGCAGTGAGGGCTTCGCCGCTCGAAAAGACGTGGCGGAGCGTCGAGAGACACCCTGGGGCGACGGGGTCGTCCAGGAATGGGCCCAGCATGGAGGGCACGAAGTGGCAGTGCGTCACCCGGGCTCGCGTGATGAGTCGAGCGATATATGATGGATCTCGATGTCCGTCCGGCCGAGCGAGGACCAGACAGGCGCCGGTCATCAATGGCCAGAAGAATTCCCAGACGGAGACGTCGAATGTGTAAGGCGTCTTTTGCAGGACCCGGTCTCCCGGGCCGATGGGGAACGTGAGCTGTCCCCAGAGCAGCCGGTTGCAGATGGCCCGGTGCTCGTTGATCACACCCTTGGGAAGGCCGGTCGAGCCCGAGGTGTAAATCAGATACGCCGCATGACTCGGGGCGTTGACCGGCTCGGGGTTCTCGTCCGATCCCGGTGGAGAGAGATCAGGAGTCCTCAACTCCACAAGCGGAGCGGGTTGCCCCAGGGCCATCAAGGTTTCCACGAAGGAGGGTTGCGTGACGACGGCCCTCGGCCGAGCATCCTCCAGCAACCCTTTGAGGTAGGACGCGGGGGCGGACGGGTCGATCGGAAGATAGGCCGCTCCCGCCTTGAGGACACCGAGCAAGGCGATCACCAGCTCGGGCGACCGTTCCGCGACCACCGCGACCACCGCTTCCGCGCCGACGCCCAGCGATCGAAGGTGGTGCGCCAGGCGATTCGCCCGTTGGTTCAACTCGCCGAAGGTGAGTTCGGAGGCGATTACCCCGCCGTCGTCGTCCACATCAGGGAATCGCACCGCCACCCGGGTCGGGGTCCGTTGGACCTGTTCCTCGATCAGGCGGTGGAGGGTGGTTTCGATCGGGAGGTCGAGCTGCGTGGCGTTCCAATCATGCACAACACGATCGAATTCGGATTTGCTCAAAATTGAGAGGCGGTCGATGGCCTGATCGGGATCGGCCACGGCGCCATCGAGTATGATCTGGAGACGACCAAGAATGCGCTCCGCGGTTTCGGGATCGAACAGCTCGGTGTCGTACTCGAGGACCCCCAACAGAGTGTCACCATCGCCGGCCAGCGTCAGACTCAGTTCGAGCCCGTTCGGACTCGGTTGAATCTCGCGTTGAATGAGGGAGAATCCCGACCAGGACGGCCCAAGATCGACCCGCGGTTCGACCGCAAATTGAACCGTAACGGGGGAATCATGGGCCGGCGATCGGACGGGCCGAATCGTCTCGACGAGGACCTCCGGGGGAAGAAGGTGATGGGACCGCGCCTCGTGAATCCAGGCGTGGTTCCTGGACACGAGTTCCCGAAATGTCGGCCTGCCCGAGAGGTCGGCATGGAGGGGGAGCACGTCGGTAAATGGGCCGACCGCCTCCCCCAGGTCGGGATGATTACGCCCATCGACGGGGTAGCCGACAATCAGATCCACGGTCCCCGCCATCCGAGCCAGGAGGATCTCAAAACCCGCCAGGATCACCGTGGCGATCGGAACTCCTTCCGCATCGCCTAGCGCCCGCAGGTGATCGAGCCTTGGTCCATCGAGCGGCCACGAGAGCCGAGCCGTGGACGTTCCCGGATCGGCCTGCCGGGGCCGGTCGAACGGCAGCTCGAGCGGCCCCGGCGCATTCGCCAGGCGGTCTGTCCAATACTCGAGGGATTGCCGCCGCGCCTCATCCTGGGCGGGAGACCGCTGCCAGGCGGCATAGTCGCGGTATTGCCGGGGTAGCGAGGTGAAGCCGCAGACAGCTTGGGAGTCGTCGAGGGCTCGATAACTCGTCCCAAGGTCCCGCAAGATGATGGCTTCAGAGGGGGGATCCGCAGCGATTCGGTGGAAGGACAGGACGAGGAGGTGGTCCTCGTCGGAGACGCGGATGAGCGTCGCCCGGATGGGCAAATCCGCCTCCAGATCGAACGGCTGGCGCGCCTGTTCCATGAGCAGGCGATCAGACTCGGCGCACGCGTCGGGCCAACCGCCCTGATCATGGACGATGAGCGAGGGGCAGTCATCGACGTCAACCACGACGGTACTGGGGGCTCCCTCCGCGATTTCGATCCGTGACCGGAGCACCTCGTGACGTCGAAGCAATTCGAGCCAGGCATTCCGAAGTCGGTCCGCATCGAGCGGCCCGGAGATCCGGATCGCTCGCGTCTTCTGGAAGGTGGTTGGTGGGATCGAGAGTTGCCCAAGGAGCCAGAGGCGCTCCTGGACGAACGAAAGCGGGGCGCGCTCGGGCCGCTCGGGTGAATGTGTCACGACCGCTCGGGTCCTCGGATGCGGTGGTGCGATCGGCTGCCCAAGCCGCAATGGGTGGATTTCCGCCTGAGAGCAGGTTGCCTGGTTCTCGTTCGTCTTCATGATCCTCAGCACTCAGAACAGACGGCAGATGTCACGCTCTTGCTAATCACACGAACCGGGATCGTCCAGCTTCATCAGGGAACGGTCGTTCGCTTCGACCGCCGCCAAATCGAACTGACTGTCTGCGTGAAGCTTTCGCGTTGGAGCGCGAAAACTCTCGATGCCTCCCCTTGTGATGCGGCGATACGAATCAAAGGGCTGCGGAGCGGATCCTTCGGCCAATTCGTCACAAGTGAATCAAAGACAGGCGGTTGCAAAGAGTGCTTGGACCAATTGTCGCATCGCGTGAGAACCGGGATCGGGTATTCTGGGTTTCAGGGAAGACGAGGATGACTGGTCAAACGTGACACTCGTCTCGCCCGAATGAGGCGGACCTCTCTGGGCATCCAACCTGCTGGCGTTCATGCTGAGGCGATCAGAGGGAATTCGAGGGAGATTGGATCGTGGCGAGACGCGATGTGGGGGGGCATACCAAGAGGTCGCGGAGGACCCGGCCGTGGACATTGGTGAGACGGCGCTGGATGCCGTTGTGGTAGTAGGTCAGGCGTTCGTGGTCGAGGCCGAGCAGGTGCAGGACGGTGGCGTGGAAGTCGTTCCAGTGGACGGGGGACTCGACGGCCTTCCAGCCGAGTTCGTCGGTTGAACCGTGGGCGATGCCGGGCTTCAGGCCGGCACCGGCGAGCCAGACGGAGAAGCCGTGCGGGTTGTGATCGCGGCCGGTGCCGACCACGTCGGCGGCCGACTGGGTGAAAGGGGTGCGGCCGAACTCGGTCGTGAACAGGACGATCGTGTCGTCGAGCAAGCCGCGGCGGCGGAGGTCGCGGAGCAAGCCGGCGACGGGGCGGTCGATCCGCGCGGCTTCCTGCCCGTGGTTCTGGCGGACGTCTTCGTGACCGTCCCAGTTGCGTCGGGGGCTGCCGAAGGTGCCTCCGGAGAAGAGCTGGACGAACCGGACGCCACGTTCGAGGAGCCGTCGGGCGAGCAGGCAGGAGCGGCCGAACGCGGCCGATTCGGGGCGGTCGACGCCGTACAGGGCCAGGGTCTCGGGGCGTTCGGAGGCGAGATCGGCGACCTCGGGGACGGCGGTTTGCATGCGGGCGGCCAGCTCATAGGCCCGGATCCGGGCGGCAAACGCGTCGTCTCCGGGCCGGGAAGCGAGGTGGTCGCGGTTCATGGCCCCGATCAGCGATCGGGAGGCAGTCTCGGCGTCGGGATCCACGGGGCGATCGGGAAAAAGGTCCTCGATCGGTGCGCCTTCGGGGCGGATCATCACCCCCTGGTGCTGGGCCGGCAGGAAGCCGTTGGACCAGTGGATCGCGCCCCCGGCCGGCAGTTCCCGGGCGTCGGGGATGACGACGAACGCGGGCAGGTCGTCGGCCTCGGACCCGAGCCCGTAGGAGAGCCACGAGCCGAGCGCGGGGAAGCCATTGAGCCGGAAGCCGCTGTTCTCCTGGAACATGGCGGGGGTGTGGTTCGAGGTCTCGGCATACATCGACCGGATGATGGTCAGTTCATCCGCCAGCTCGGCGAGTTCGGGGAAGAGATCGGAGATCATCAAGCCGCTCTGGCCACGCGGTCGGAACGCCCAGTCGGGCGCCCTCAGGCGTCCGACCTGCCCGAAGAACACGTCGGGTCGCTCCTCGGTCTTGAGCGACTGGCCATGCGCGCGGATCAAGTCCGGCTTGGGATCGAATGAGTCGACATGACTCATCGCCCCGCAGAGGCAGATGTGGATGGCCCGGGTGGCTCGGGGGGAGAAGTGCGGGGGGATCGCACCGGAGGCGCCGGAATGTCCCGGTCCTCCTGCCTGGAGCGCCCCGTCGCGAAGCATGAGCGAGGCCGAGGCCGCGGAGGCCAGGCCATTGCGTGCCCAGCTCAGGAAATCGCGACGGTCCATCATGGCCACCCCGGCGATCCGCCGATTAATCGATGAAGAGGAATTCGTTGCAATTGAACAGGGCCCGGCAGACGGTGGCGAGGCCGTGGATTTCGGCGACCTGGACCGCTCGCGATCGCTCGGGATCGGAGGGCGATCGGCCGAGAGCGAGCCGGTAAGCCAGGTCGATCCGGGCACCGGGGCCCGGGCCTGCCTCGGACTCCAGGCGGTCGGCGAAGCGATCGGACAGCTCCAGGACCATCGCATTGTTCAGCATCGCCAGGGCCTGGAGCGGCGTGTTGGTCACGGTGCGGACCGGTGCGGTCGTCGAGGGGTCGGGGCAGTCGAGGGCGTCGAGAAAGCCGCTGCGCCCCCCGCGAGCCCAGGTGCGGAACAGGGTCCGACGGCGCGATCCCGGCCCGGTCGGATCGGTCGGGAGGTAATGCGTGGTAATCGTCCCTTCGGCCCGGACGATCTCGAAATCGCGGTATCCCGGGCCGCCGACCGCCGGATCGAGCACCCCGGAGACGGCGAGCATCGCGTCGCGGACCATCTCGGCGTCCAGCCGCTTCGGCGGGTTGCGCCAGAGGAAGCGATTGTCGGCGTCGATCCGGGCCGATTCGGGGTCGAATCGCGACGAATGTCGGTAGGCCGAGGAGGTGAGGATGCGGCGGTGCAGGTGCTTGAGGCTCCAGCCGTGATCGATCAGGTCGCTCGCGAGCCAGTCGAGCACGTCGGGATGCGAGGGGGTGCCCCCGTTGAACCCGAAATCGCTCGGGGTCGCGACCAACCCGATGCCGAAATACGATTGCCAGACGCGGTTGACGATCACCCGAGCAAACAGGGGGTTCTCCGGGTGGCTGATCCATTGGGCCAGGCGGCTCCTGCGTTCGGAATCGGGAGCCTCGGGATCGAGCCCGAACGCCCCCGGGATCGCGACGATCGCCGAGAGGCCGCCGGGGGCGACGACCCCGGCCGGGTTCGCGGGATCGCCCCGGATCAGGAGATGAGAGGCCCCCGGCTCTCGGGGAGTGACGGCGTAGGCCTTGCGAGGTCTGGCCAGGCGATCCTGGAGGCGGTCCCGCTCGGCGAGGAGACGCTCGCGGTCACGGCGGAGATCGGCTGGCAGGCCCTCGGCGATCGCCCGCGGGTCGATCGGGGCTCCGTGCTGGAAGGAGGCGGCGACTTCCCCTGGGGTCAGGGCCCGATCATAGACCGCGGCGCGGGCGATCTGGCCGGCGAGCATCCGATTCCCCCCCGGCTCGCCGTGCCGGATTCCGAAAACCACCTGGGCCTTGCCGGCCTCGAACGTCTTCAAGCCGGGAGAGCGATAGGGGGAGCCATACGGTTGGCCGTCGCGATAGGCAGCGACCGTGCCGTCGGCCTCGTAGACGAGGGCGAGGTGAACGGAGCGGCGATCGGCCTCGACCTCGGGAGGCCCCTCGAGCGATTTCGTCCGGGAGAAGCCGTCGCTGCCGGCCATCCAGTGCCCCGCCTCCTGCTCGCCGAAGACGATGGCATCGAACGTCTGGCCGTCGAGTGTCTGCACGCTCAACACCCCGCCGCCGCGTTGCGAGAGGTCGTCGAGCCGGACCCAGGCTTCCAGCGTCCTGGCGCCGAGATCCCGCGTCAATGGCGCCGAGGCGAGGAACCCCGAGGAGCCATCGACGACCAGGCCCTCGGCGTCGAGGCGTGCACCCCCTCGAAGCGTACCGGGCAGACCTCCCTGGAGGTCGGTCGGGCCGCGATCGAACTCCCATCGAAGCATGGGGGTGGGACTCGCATCGAGGGATTCCTGAGCGAATCGCGTCCGCAACCGGTCCCGCACGGGCTGTTCGAGGGCGCGGAGGCGATCGGAAAGCTCCGCGAATCGGCGGCGGGCGGCCAGGGTTTCCGGGTCGATCGCCGAGAGGTCGCGGACCCCGTGACGGACCCCGTCCAGCGCCGAGGCCATCCGGTAGTAATCGGCCTGGGGGATGGGGTCGAACTTGTGGTCATGGCATCGTGCGCAGTGGACCGTGAGGCCGAGGAAGGTCTGCGAGACGGTGCTGACCAGGTCTTCCAGCTCGTCCTGACGCACCACCTTCCGCATGGCGGCGCTCTGTTGCCCCTGGCCGACGGAGTCGTAGGAACCGGCGACCAGGAAGCCGGTCGCCTCGACCGCGCCCGGGTCGTGCGGGTGAAGCACGTCGCCGGCGATCTGGAGGCGGGCAAACGTGTCATAAGGCATGTCGGAGTTGAGCGACTGCACGACCCAGTCGCGATAGCGCCAGGAGTCGGGGCGGAATTCGTCGTGTTCGAAGCCGTTGCTCTCGCCGAAGCGAGCCAGGTCGAGCCATGCCCGGGCCCATCGGACCCCATACTGCGGTGACGCAAGCAGCCGATCGACCAGCCGCTCGTAGGCGTCTGGCCGGTCGTCGGCCACGAACGCCTCGACCGCCTCCGGGTCGGGAGGGAGGCCGGTCAGGTCGAAGGTCACGCGACGAATCAGCGTGCGACGATCGGCCTCGGGGAGCGGTCCGAGCCCCTCCCGGCCGAGGCGATCGAGAATCACCCCATCGATCGGGCTGTCCCCCTGGCCGGGGGGCAACACCGCGAGGCCCGGCCGCCGGAGCGGAGCGAACGACCACCAGTCGCGCCCGGCCCTGCGATCGGTCGAGGCGGCGAACGGGTCGATCGGGTCCGATCCCCACGGGGCTCCGCGTTCGATCCAGTCGCGAAGCCGCTGGGCCTCATCCTCCGGCAGGGGGTCGTCCGGCGGCATGAGACCGTCCTCGACCGCGATCCAGAGGAGGCTCTCGTCGAGGTCGCCCGGCGTGATCGCCGGACCACTATGGCCCCCCTTGAGCACCCCGGCCTGGCGCGACAGGTCGAGCCCGCCCTTCGGTTCCGGCCCGGAATGGCAGTCGAGGCATCGAGCGGCCAGGATCGGCGCCACCGATCGATCGAACTCGGTCTCCGGCGGGGGATCCGACTGGCCTGTGGCGACCGGGCCGTACGCCAGGGCCGCCGCGACGATCAGAGCAAGGCGCATCCCGCACACTCCCGCGGCTTCGAAGGTCAAGATCGACCCACCCGACCCGGACTTCCATCGAACACGATTGCTCATGTCCGATCGTTCCCGACCCATCGCGGTCCGTCAAGCCTTTGGCGTGGCCGATCCGGGGTCCAAGAATCGCGAGCGGGTCGAATCACCTCAAGGATGTCAGCGGCCACCGGGTCTGGAAGGAGTCTCGGAACGGCTCAAAGGCAGGGGTGCAGGCCATTCACGCGGCCCCTCCGGACGCATGGCATGCCGGAAGGCATTGGGCAGACACCGGGACGCGATCCGGTAGAATAGAGGTTGGGAGGGTTTCCATCATGCCGCTGCGCGACCATTTCCGTCCGCCGATGGATCAGCTCATGTCGTGGGACGGGGTCCACGGTCAATGGCCCGCGATGATCGTCCTGGCGCTCTCGGCTCGATTGCCGAAAGGCTATCTGGCCGCGCCTCATATTCACCTCGGATCGGCGATCGAGGTGGACGTGGCGACCTTCGATCGACCTGAGGAACAGTCGGAGCCCTTCGCCGGATCGCACGAAGGGGGCGGGGCGGCCACAGCGACGATGACCGCGACCTGGGCGCCGCCGAGGCCGACCCTGGCGATCAGGGCCGACGTGCCGAAGGCGGACGAGTACGAGGTGCGGGTCTACGACACCAGGAGGGGGCGTCGGCTGGTGGCGGCGGTGGAGTTGGTCAGCCCTTCGAACGAGGACCGCCCCGAACACCGCCGGGCGTTCGTGACCAAGTGCGCCGCGATGCTCGCCGAGGGGGTCTGCGTGGCGATCGTCGACGTGGTCACGACCCGGGCGGTCAACCTGTACGGCGAGCTGCTGGCGATGATCGGCCATGCCGACCCGATGCTCGGCCACGATCCACCCGTGATCTCGGCCGCCTCATGCCGTTGGATGCAGCGCGGCGGCGCCCGAGTTCTTGAGTCGTGGGCCTACCCGCTGGAACTTGGCAAGGACTTGCCGATCCTGCCACTCTGGCTGACGCCCGATCTGGCCGTGCCGCTCGACCTGGAAGCCAGTTACGAAGGCACCTGTCGAGCCCTCCGCATCCCGTGACGGCCTCGGGGCCAGCCCCTTGGTGTGCTGGCTCGAGGCGATGAACCGGAGGGTGCATCGAGCAGGATGGAGCCTCGGAGAACCCCCGGATCAACCCAGAACGCAGATGCGGAACGTGCGACTCATGCGGGACTGTTCCTGGCGGGAGCATCCCCGGGGAGCTGAGGGCAAGGCCGTGAGGCTTACGCCTCTCGGGCCAGGCTGCGGCGAGCGAGATCGAAGGCGGTCGCAGGGTCGCCGAGGAGCAGGGAGGCCGCAGCGAGCATGCGGTGAGACTCGGCCGAGGGGCAGAGGGCGGCGCAGGAGCGGGCGGACTCAAGCGCGGCCCGGGCGTCTCCGAGACGGAGCGAGCGGAGGCAATCGCGGCGGAGGCGGTCGTAGGCCGAGGCGAATGCGCCGAGCAGGCGGAGGTCAGACCGGCATCGGCGGCAGGAGTCGGACCAGGGTTGCACCGCGCCGCAGGTCGGGCAGCGGACGGAAGCGGGGTCGGGTCGATCGGGTGCGTCCGGCATCGGTTCGGAGAGTCTCCGGGGGACCAGGGTCGGCTCTCGGCGGTCTTGCTGCCGTCGACATCGTGCCCGTCGGCGACGGTCACTCCATGTAGAAGATCAGGTCCTCGACCTCGGTGGCGATGCGGCGGATGTCGGCCTCGGCGCGGCGATCGAGGGCGGCGCGGAGATCGGTGAGCAGGGCGAGCAGCTCGGACGCGTCGTCGTCGTTGGCCCGGGGCAGCAGGCGCTCGGCGCGTTCGATCAGGGGGATGGCCGACCGGATCGCCTCGCGGACCTCGGGGGCGAGGGTCGAGTCGTCGGCCAGGTCGGAGAGCGACGCATCGGTTTCGACCTCCTCGTCATCTTCCGACTCGGGGGTGATGTCGACGACGGCGGCCCCGGGCGACGGGTCGAACAGGTCGTCGAGGCGGTCGACCGCGTCGGTCCGGTGGCGAGCGCGGAAACGCTCCATGGCGTTGTCGATCGTGACATGGCGGGCCAGGCCGGTGGCGCGTTCGGTGGCGGTGACCTTGAGGATGCCGTCGAGGTCGAGGTCGAGCCGGACGACGATCGAGTTGCCGGCGTGGACGTCGGCCAGCCCCTCGATGGTGAACTCGCCGACGAAGGTGTTGTGCCGGGTGTCGGCGTGCTCCCCCTGGAAGACCCGGATCGTGGCCCCTTTCTGGCCGTCGACGACCGTGCCGAACAGCTCGGTCCGCGAGGCGGGCAGGGGGGTGTTGCGTTCGATGATCGGCGCGAAGCGGTGCAGGTCCGGCAGGCCGTGGTGGAAGTCGAGCGACTCGATCCCCAGCGTGTGCGGCGTGATGTCGACCAGGACCGGCCCCACATCGACCCCGGCGATCAGGGCCCCCTGGACGGCGGCCCCGAGCGCGACGGCCAGGTCCGGCTCGATCTCGGCATGGACCGGGCGGCCGAGCCGCTCGCGGAGCAGGCGATGGACCAGGGGCGTGCGGGTCGCCCCGCCGACCAGGACGACCTTGCTCACCTGGTGCGCCGACAGGCCGGCGTCGGCCAGGGCGCGGTCGAGGCTGCTCAGCGTGCGGTCGAGCAGGGGGAGGATCATCCCCTCGTACTCGGGGCGGTCGATCGTCGTCCGCAGGTGGAGCGGGACGCCCTCGGCCTCGGCGATGAATTCTTCCTCGATCCGCGCCGCGGCCTCGGTCGAGAGGACCTTCTTGGCCTCCTCCACGGCCCGGAGGACCCGAGCTTTGGTCGCGAGCGAGTCGCGGAGGTCGATCCCGTGCTCGTCGAGGAAGCGTTCGCAGACGTGGTCGAGCAGCAGTTGGTCGAAGTCGTCGCCGCCGAGATGGGTGTCGCCGTGGCTGCTGAGGATCTCGACGACGCCGGCCTCGACCTGGGCGATCGAGACGTCGAAGGTCCCGCCGCCGAGGTCGTACACGAGCAGCCGTTCCTGCTCGGGAGGGTGGGGGTCGTAGGTCAGGACGGCGGCGGTCGGCTCGTTGATGATCCGGGCCACGTCGAGGCCGGCCAGCTGGCCGGCCTCGCGGGTCGCCTCGCGCTGCCCCTCGGTGAAGAAGGCCGGCACGGTGATGACCGCCTTCGAGACCGGGTGGCCGAGGCTCGCCTCGGCCCACTCCTTGAGGGTCCGGAGGATGATCGCCGAGATCTCCTGGGGGCTGAACGCCCGGTCGCCGAGGGTGACCGTCGCCTCCTGCCCCATCCGCCGCTTGATCGAGCGCACCGTCCGGTCGGGGGCCAGGGCGAGCTGATTCCGCGCCGGGTGGCCGACGAGCAGGCGGCCCTCGGGATCGAGGCCGACGACCGACGGCAGGATCGCCTCGCCGTCTTTCCCCCGGAGGACGACCGGGACGCCGTCCCGGACGACCGCGACCTCGCTGTTGGTCGTCCCCAGGTCGATGCCGATGATCGTGTCCATGGGCGGTCCTCGGTCAGGCGGAAGGGTCATCCCCGGAGTCGTGCCCAGGCTCGGTCGGGGGAGGAGAAGGCGATGAGGGGGGCGGCGTGGATCGGGCGGCGCGGACCTCTGCGAATCGGAGCACCCGTCCCCGCCAGCAGTACCCCCGGCGGACCTCATCGACCACCAGCCCGGGCGCAACCCCTGGGGCGTCCGCCAGCTCGACGACGGTCATCCGTTTCGGGTCCGCCGGCTGGCCGACGGTCGCGATCCGCTCCAGCCGCTCGGCCGTCATGACGCGGTGCAGCCCGCCTTGAATCAAGGCGATCCCGTCGATCAGGGCGTCGACCAGGGCCGGGCGGAGCCACCGCGAGCGATCCCGGATCACGGCCTGGACCTTCTCATGATACGCCCGGGACCGGAGCCGGGCGAACCAGGACTGCCCTCGAAACGTCGCCTCGATCGCGGTATCGAGATCCCGGGCCGGCTCGACGACGAGCCGATCGCGGGCCTTCTCCCATTCGCCCCGGGCGCGGTCGAGCGCCTCGTCGAGGTCGGCCAGGGCCTCGGCCAGGGGGCGGGCGGCGGCGAAGGCGGCCTGCTGCTCCTTCGGCTCGACGGATCGGAACTGCTCGATCGCCCGGCGAAGCTCCGGCAGGAGCGCCTCGGACTGGTCGCGGAGATCGCGGGTGCCTTTGGTCTGGAGCTTCACCTCGTGCCGCAGCGCCGTGAATTCCTCGACGAGGCGGAGGAGTCCGACGTCTGCCCCGGCGTCGGAGTCGGACCGGACGACCGGCTCCGACTCGGCCTCCTCGCGGGTGCGATGGAGCCAGTCGCGGAGCAGGTCGAGCGCGGCCTGGTCGTCTCGGGACAGCTCGGTCATCGCGAATCCGCCAGGTGGAGCAGGTCTGCCACGGGGACGCGGTCGATCCGGGACCGGATCCGCGCCCGGAGGTCGCCGGTCATCGCCGCGATCGAATCGGTCGAGCCGACATGCAACAAGAGGTCCTCCAGCCGCCGGCTCGGGTCCCGGACCGCGTCGTAAGCGGCCCGGATGGCGGCGAATCGCTCGGGGGAGCGGTCGGGGGGATGCTCGCGGACCAGCTCCAGGTAGCGGAGGCGGAGGGCCTCGTCGTCGGCGTCCCGGGGCAGCCCGAGGACTTCGTAGGGGTCACTCATGGGAGGTCACCGCTTCTTCTTCTTTTTCTTGGGCTTCCGGGCGTCGAGCGGGGAGCGTCTCGGCCGATGGCCTGGCGGGGGCGGGGCCGGGAGGGCGGGGCCGGGGTCATCGGTGAACAGCTCGCCGAAGTCGTCGTCCTCGTCCCCATCCCCGAACAGTTCGTCCTCGAAGTCTTCGTCATCGAGGGCAAATAGGTCCTCGGGCCTCATGCCCGATCGCTCGAAGAGGTCGAGGATGGCCTGAGCCTCGGGCGGGAAGCCCGCCGGGTCCGGCGGAGGGCCGGCGGTGTCCGGGGTGCCGGGGCCGCCGAAGAAGGGGCCGAACATCCCGAGCGGGCCGGATGACAGCCGGTCGAGGTCGTCGAGGAAGCCGTGGAGCTTCGGGATCAGGGTCGCGGCCCGGGGATCGGTCGCGGCCCGGGCCTCGGCCAGCGTCAGGGCCTTCTGGAGCCAGTTGCGGGCTTTCGTCGGGTTGCATCGGAACGGCCCTTTCTCCATCTCCCAGGTGCCGAGGAAGGTCGGGAACTGGGGGGCGTCGGGGAAGAGCCGCTCCCCCTTCCGGGCCAGGGCCTCGAACAGCTTCCGGTCGCCGGGGACGTGCCCGACGAAGGCGCAGACGGCGGTCAGATCCTCCTCGCGATACTTCAGGCGGGTCGTCCGCTTCAGGTAGGCGGCGACCTGGCGGATGTGCGTGTCCCGGCCCGTGTAGCGGATGTCGGTGACGAGGAACGAGTTCATCAGCGAGGCCAGGGCGCCGGCGGTCTCGCCCCGGGTCTTCCCGGCGGTCGCCTCGGACCAGAGCGCCTCGAACGGCTCGCGCCTCGGCTTCGTGAGGCGATAGCGGCGGGCCTCGATGAGGATCGCCAGCCAGAGCGGCGCGGGCTCGACGAGCAGGCTGCGGGCCTCGTCGATCAGGGCGTTGGCCTGCTCCTCGCAGCCTGCCTTCAGCTCCAGGACGATCCGCCGGGCGAGGAAATGCGTCGATCGTGCGTCCTCCGGCCGCAGCGCCGTCGCGGCCTCGAAGGCGCGGCGGGCGTCCTCGAACCGCCTCTTCAAGGCATGATGCCGGGCGAGGCTCACGTGGGCCGCCCACTCCAGGTTGGCCGCCCTGGCGTCCAACGGCCGCAGCGCCCGGGCCTGTCGGGCATAGTCCAGCGCCAGCGACGGATCATCACGGTCTTGATAATGCGAGGCGAGGTCGAGCAGGGTGTCGAAGTCGTCCGGGAAGGCGTCGAGCAGCCGCCGGCTCACGGCGGCGGCCTCCTCCGGCTGCTCCCAGCCCCGATGCAGCGTGATCAGGCTCTCGAAGCCCTGCCGGTAGGCCGGGCAGGCCTTCAGGGCCTCCTCGAGGAAGGCGACGGCCTTCTTGCGGGCCCGGGTGCCCGAGGGGCCGACATGGATCACCCCGTCGAGGCCTTCGTGGGCCAGGTCGTCGGCCTCGTCGGCGAAGACCAGGCCGAGGTGGCGGAGGACGATCGCCCGGGCCATCGGCCGCTCGTCCTCCCGGATCGCGGCGGAGGTGTCGAGGTCCTTGAGGTACTTGCGCCAGTAGGGCTCGGCGTCCTCGAGCGACCCCTGCGGCCCTTCCCAGAGCAGGGCATGGAATCGGTTCCAACGCGGGTCGATCGCGAGGGGTTCGAGCGATCGGGTCACCTCCCGGGTCGCCTGCATGGCGTCCTGGTAGCCGAGCCGGCTGATCGACTTGATCGCCGGGTCGTAGAGCACGCTCGTCAGGCGCTGGCCGAGCGTCGGGTCGATCGCCCGGAGCCCGGGCCGGATCGCGTGGATTGCCCGAAGGGCCTCGGGCCAGCGGTCCTCGGCGATCATCGCGGCGATCGACCGGAGCGGCTGGATCACCGCCGCGCCCAGGGTGTGCCGCTCGATCCCCTCCAGGGCCGGGGGGATCGGGGCGTTGGCGTCGGCCGTGTCGAGCAGGCGGAGGGCCGAGGCAATCCGGCTCGGGGCCCGGGCCGTGTCGAGGCGGTCCCAGGCGGCGGCCACCTGGGTGTCATCACGCTGGTGGAAGGCAATCAGCCCAAGCGTGAAGCGCTTCCATTCGCCGAACGGGGAGCTCCGGGGAACGTCCTTCAGGAGCGACCGGGCCGCCTCCGCATCCCCCGACTGCACCGCGGCGAGCGCCTCGAGAATCCGGGCCGCACCCTCGCGGACCTCGGCCGGGGCGCCGGAGGCGCGTTCCGGGTGCAGGATCGCCTGATCGGCCACCCGTCGGCGGAGGTGATCGGCCCCGTCCGGATCCTCCCCGAACCGGCGATGCAGCGCGAGGGCCTGGTCGGCCAGACCGACGGCGACCAGCAACTCGGCCGCGGGGACGGCCAGGGCCGGGTCGGTCACCCCGAAGGTGATGAGATGGTGCGCGACCTCCTGGGCCGCCGAGGGCATCCCCCCCTCGACGAGTTGTCGGGCCCGGAGCAGGTAGGCCCGTTCGAGCAGCCGGTGATGCTCGGCGGTCGGCTGGTCGCGATGGCAGATCTTCGCCCGCTTGACGGCGTCCTTCAGCTTCCCGGCGTCGATCAGGCGGTCGACCTCGGCCCGAGGGGTCCGATCCCCGTCCGACTGCTTCGGAGAGGTTTTGCGCTTGCCGCCTGGAGCCATTGACCACACACCGGGATCTCGGGGGTCGGGATCGTTCGACGCGAGCTTGAGGCAATCGGCGTACGAAGGGCCGGATCGGGGTGCGATGCCTCACCACGGGCCAATTCTGCAGATCGTCCGGCGGATCGGCAAGCCATCCGGGCCATTTGAGCCCGAATCTGCATGATAGACTCGCAGGAACATCGGTCGTCGAGTCAGGGCAAGGGGGGCGTTGCCATGCGAGCGGGATGGAGAAGGCGGGTGCGGTCGGTGATGGCCTGGCTCGGCGTCGGAATCCTGGCCTCGGCGGCCTGGGTCGGCCCCCGGGAAGAAGCCCGGGCCGATTACGACCCACCGAGGGGATATGACGCGATCGGCTACGGGCCGGAAGGGCTCGCCGGGAGGGCCTACGGCAAGGGAGCCTGGTACGCCCTGCCGTACCACACCAAGAGCTCGGTCTACGGCTATCGGGATCACGCCTACGGCCGGGGCCCGCTGATCAACCTCGGCGGCGCGGCCCTGCAGCCGGGATTCCGAGGCTATGGGGTGCTCGGGAGTCCCGGCTACGGGCTGGGGATGTATCCGAGCACCTGGACCGATCAGCGCCCCGCCCACGGGATCGGCCACTGGTTCGGTCACGGCGGCCTCCGGGGTCCCCGACACGGCCGTTGAGGACGCCCAGGGGGGGGCGATCTGGTCGAGTTTGACGGCTGGGCGGGGTTTGCGCCGGCCGTCAAGGTCATTTCGACCGGGAAGACCGTTCGAATCGCGCTCTTGCTCAAGGTGCGCACGAAACGCTTCCGATCCTTGGGGTGAGCCGACCGTGGCCGGTTGCAAGGAACGCGGTCCGGGCACGGTCTGATCGTGTTCTCGCTGCCCCGAGGATGGTGTCGAATGGATCAACTGAATCGACCGAGGGGGCGAGGCCGGCGGCTCGGCCTCGCTGGACTCGGCCTCGTCGCGACGATCCTGTTCGGGATGGCCGCCCTGGAACCGTCCCGGGCGAGGACCATTCAGGCGGTCGAATCGGACCAGGACGCCATCCCCGTGATGGAACTCGGCCCGATCGCCTCGGACCCCCTGGCCGAGGAGATCCCGGCCCTTCCCGATTCACCTCCCGAGGTGCCTCCCTTCGAACGGGCCGTTGGCGAGCCGTCGCGGCCTGCTCCCGCGACGATCCCCGACCCCCCCCCCGAGGCGGCCGCCGCCGACCCGTTCTCGCCCGTCGATGCCGGGGATGTGGCCGCTCCGGAATTGCCGGCGATGCGGGAGCATGCGGCGACCGAGGTCCCGGAACCCGATCGCGAGGCACCCGCCCCGGACTCGGAACTGGCCGTCCAGTTCGTCCCCGGGCCCATCCCGCGGCCGGAAGGCGTCCCGAGTCCCCCGCGACCGGTCCCCCCGTCCCCGCCGCAAGCCCGATATCCCCTGCAGGTCCCGCCGCAGTATCCCCCCCAGCCGGGCCTGGCGCCGGGGGCCCCGGAGGCGGCGGGAATCCTGCCCGAAGCACTCCCCGACGAGGAACAGCCCAAGCTCTCGCTCCGCGTGAACAACCAGGATATTCGCCAGGCGCTCGAACTGCTGGCGGCGCAGGCCGGGGTCAACATCATCCCGTCCCGGGGGGTCAGCGGGACGGTGAGCATCACCCTGGAAGACGTCACGTTCGATCGGGCGCTCGACATCCTGCTCAGGATCGCCGACCTGGAGGCGCGTCGCGAGGGGGACCTGATCTTCGTCTACACGGCGACCGAGGCCCAGGAATTGCGCCTCCGGGAGAACGAGCCGATCGTCCGGGTCTACCACCTCAACTATGTTCGCGCGTTCGACATCTACGCCATGATCGCCCCGTTTTTGAGCCCCCAGGGGACGATCTCCCTGACCCCGCCGAGCGCGCAGGGGATCACCGGGGCCGGCGGCGCCGGGGCCTTCGGGGGGTCGACCGGCGGCATCGTCGGGGGCGCGGGGGGCGTCGGGCTGGTCGGCGGCGGCGGCGGCCTGGTCGGGCCGGGGGGCGGCGGGGCCTCCGGGACCGCCGGCGGCATGGCCCTCGGCGGGAACATGGCGGGCGGCGGATTCCCCGGCCCGGTCGGCGGCGGCGGATCGACCGGGGGCGATTCCTACGCCATGCACGACATGGTCGTCATCCGAGACTTCCCGGAGAACGTCGAGGTCATCGATGAGATCGTCGCCCGGCTCGACGTCGAGCCGCTGCAGGTCCTGATCGAGGCGGTCATCGTCAGCGTCGAATTGCGCGACAATCAGGAGCTGGGCGTCAATTTCGCCGTCGTCGACAAGCTGGCGACCGAGGCGCTCGTCTCGGGGAGCGGGGCGGCCATCAACCTGGCCGGGGGCTTCAGCCCGGCCCAGGTGCTCTCCGCCGCCAACGCCCCCCCGGCTCCCCCCCAGCTGGGGGGGTACATCGGCGATCGACCCGGGCAGTTGCTGCCGGGCTATCTCGCCGATCAGGGCTTGAAGTACGGTTTCGTCAGCAACAGCGTCGCCGGATTCATCCGGGCCCTGGAGTCGCTCAACAAGATCAACATCCTCGCCAGCCCCCGGCTGCTCGTCCTGAACAAGCAACTGGCCGAGATCCAGCTCGGCCAGCGGCTCGGCTACGCGACCACCTTCACGAACCTGACGACCGCCTCGGAGCAGGTGCAGTTCATCCCGATCGGGACCTTGCTGTCGATCCGGCCCTATGTCTCGCAGGAGGGGATGGTCCGGCTGGAAGTCCACCCCGAACGGAGTTCGGGATTCATCGACGTCAACGGCATCCCCCAGCTCACGACCTCGGAGCTGACCACGAACATCATGGTCCCCGACGGCGCGACCATCGTGATCGGCGGCCTGATCGACAACACCGACGAGATCCGGGAGGACGGGGTCCTCGGCCTCAATCGCCTGCCCTTCGTCGGCCCCTTGTTCCGGACCCGGGCGACCCGGGCGTTGAAGCAGGAACTCCTCGTCTTGCTGACCCCCCGGATCATCAACCGGGACGGCGGCCTGCCCAGGCCCGTGCCGGGGAACCCGCCCGTCGGGCCTTCGGGGGTGCCGAATTCGGGGCCGATGCCGGGCCAGCCGTACTTCGTCGAGGCCGGGTGCGAGATGCCGAACCTGGCGCCGACCCTGCTCGACCCGGACGTCCTGATGCGCCGGTCGCCCCGCGAGACCCTCGGGGCGGGCTCGGGGCTGAGCGATCTCATCGGCGACGACTTCGGGAGCAGCACACCTTCCTCGGTCGACGAGATGCTCCAGGCCGCCCGGATGACCGCATCTCTCGACGATCCGGCCGACCCGCCCGAGCCGGAGCAGCCTTCTCAGCAGGATCGGCCCTGGTGGGATCCGCGATCCTCGGCACCGCCCCGGGGCGCCCCCGACGCCCCGAGGGACTCGCAGGTGACGCCGGCGGCCCCGATCGCAGACCAGGATCAGGAAGAAGATCAGGGATACCGGCCGGGAGATCTGACCCGGACCATGTTCTCCCGCATCGCGCAGGAAGAAGACCGGGGATACCGGCCGGGAGATCTGACCCGGGCCATGTTCTCCCGCATCGCGCAGCGTCGGAAGAAGCCGGATTCCGCCCTGCCCTCGATGCAAGGGCCTGCCCCGTCGCACGTCCGGGCACAGGCGAAGCCCGCGTCGCCGGTCGCCCCGGCGGCCCTCCCCGCCAGGGACGCCTCGGTCTCGGCCGTGGGCATCGCGCAGCACGTCGTTCGCCCCGGCGAGGATTTCCGGTCGATCGCCGGCCGCTACTACGGCAATCCCGCCCTCCACGCGGCGCTCTGGGCGGTCAACCGGCACACCACCCCGGCTCCCGAGGGATTGCAGCCGGGCATGACGCTCATGCTCCCCCCGACCGAGGTGCTGGAGCGCGTCTACATCGACGCCGTGCAAACAAGCCTTCGGGCACAGAGCCCGGCCGAAGCCTCGGCTCCTCCTCCCCCAGACTCGAACGATGCCAACCGCAAGCGCTGGTTGAATGTCTTCGGGAAGCGGTGAACCCGCACGCATTGAATTGCACGTCCCCAACGCACGATCGGCGGGGCGGTTCGGGCCGGAGCATCGGCTGAACCGCCCCGCCGATCGTCGTTTGGTCGGGGCCCGATCGGGCCGTTCATCAAGGCTGGACGGGGATCACCGGGGAGATCTGCCCGGTCCCGAGCACGCTCCGTCCGGCGAAGAGCAGGCGAACCCCCTCGAGGATCTGCTCCCGAGAGTTCCCGATGATCGTGTCAATCGTCGCCAGGTACAGTTCCACGGCCGCTTCCGAGCCCACGGGCAGGGGCTGCGTGGTCAGTTGCTCCAGCAACTGTTGCGGCCCCTGGCCGGCGATCTGATTCGCCACCAGGAACTGAATCGCCGTCTCGGGCCGAGGGGTGTGGTAGGCCCCCGGGATCCGGGGCAGCCGGATGGGGAGCCGGTTGAAGTAGGTGACCAGATCCTGGGACAGCCTCTGGGTCCGGTCGGCGACATAGTTGAGATACTGGTTGGAGACGTTCTCGAAGTCCGGCGACGGCGAGATCAGCACGATCTCCAGGGTCGAGCCGGCCGGCAAGGGGGCGTCGGGAGCCGGGATGATCCCATTCTCGGTGATGAGGCTGCCGAAGCCGCCGGAGACGGGGTTGAATGCCTGGACGCCGGTCAGCAGCCCCGAGGCGGTGCCGGTGATCTGGTAGAGCCTGGGGGCCTCGCCCGGGGGCCGGGCCGCGACCTCCAGGGGTGCTTCTTCGGAGGCCGGGGGCAGGCTGGTCCCGCTGGGCACCGAGAACAGGCCGCTGCCCGGCTCGTAGGAGTCGACCAGGGTGAGCTGGATCGTCTGGGAGGACTCGACGGCGAAGGAGCCCAGATACTGGTCGATCGCCCCGGCGATGTCGTCGCGGAAGGCGTCGTACTGCTCGTTGATCACGACGGCCGGCGTCTGCAGCGTCCGGGCCATCGCCGGCTGGGGCAGTCGCGCGGCCATCGGCACCTGGGGCAATCGGGCGGCCATCGGCGCCTGCGGCAGTCGCGCGATCCTCGGGGCCTGGAGGAAGCGGGGCGAGGGCGGTGTCGGCCGGTTGGCCGCCCGGATCGCGGCCAGCGATTGGGCCCAGTCGCGCATCGCAGGGCGAGCCAGAGGCTCTCGGAAGCCGATCGAGGAGAGGACGATTCGATCTTCCAGCGCGTCCCAGGTCCTGGGACGGAATCGGTGTCGTCGCGGCGTGCTCATTGGCGATTGGCCCTCCTGAGTTCGACGGGCCCTCCTCGGTGCGGCGGGCCGTTGGCGACGAGACGATGCGCGCGCCAGGACGTAGCGTCCGCCGGACGACGGGGGCTGAACGAAAGGAGCTATCGGCCGTGCTGGTCTGCCCTCGCCACCCGGGCCGGGCGGCCCGGGGCGCGAACCCCAGGAGCATCCGGCACGACCCCCCCCTCGGGGCGATTCGCGCCAGCCGGACGACCGGGTCGATGACGCCCGCGGGGCGAGTCGATCAGGTGGCGCGTGCCGGCCAGTGGCGAGCGTCCGAATCGGCGGCGAAGGTCGGGGTCGATCGCCGCTGAATGGCCTCGGAGGTCTTCCGCAGGAGGAAGAGCTGATAGGCGAGCAGCGAGAGATAGAGCGCGATGAAGATGGGGAAGAAGTGCCGGACCCGGAATCGCGTGCCGAACATCCGATGGTGCTCGAAGACCAGCAGGATCGGCAGGCAGACGGCCGTCATCAGGTATTTCCCCAGGACGAAGGTCATCGGCCCGTGCTCGATCAGGACCGCCATGAGCGGGTTGGCCTCCTCGCAGAAGAGGTCGATGAGGATCATCGTCAGCACGCCGTCGGTGAGCGTCAGGATCAGGAGCATCAGGATCATGATGCCGAGCGACCGGTCGTAGCGATCGACGAAGGAGAACGGGCCGAGATCCGCCTGCCGTCGATACCGTTGGCGCCGGGCCGGCGTCCGGAAGGCATCCCAGGGGCGTGTCGGTCGTTTCCGGCGATCGCCGGAGCGGGGGCGGTCGAAAGGGGTCTCGTCCACGACTCGGCTCCAGTGTCAGGGCGATTCGGGAGGCTCGGGGGGAGAGGGTTCGAACGTGGTGATCGGCCCCTCGACATCGAGATGGGCCACCGGGTCGTAGGGCACCGCGGTCAGGCTCCACCGACTCGACGGCGGTTCGGACTCCGGCTCGGGGTCCGGCAGGTGCTGGAAGATCAGGGTGTAGCGCACCAGCGTCTCGGAAGAGACGTCGAGGAAGACCACGAAGCACGAATAGGCCCCGAACTCGTCCAGCTTCTCCTCTGCCGGAATCCCGGTCTCGAGCAGGCCGAGCCCCACGGCCAGCGCCGAGCGCTTCCCGGCCTGCTGATCCGTGCGGCGGCGGAGGGCCTCCTCCATGCCGATGGTCGTGGTGCACTGGCGGTTGGCCAGGCTCCAGACCATGAACAGCAAGGTCAGTTGCGCCAGGACGGCGGTCAGGGCGATTCCCGGCCGCCGGAGCGGGACGCTGGGGCGTCTCATGGCTTGATCGCCTCGAAGGTGTAGAACCGGGAATAGCTCTTCCTGAGGATGCGATACCGGAACTCGAGCGTCAGGATCAATCGCTCCTCGGAACCGAGCGGAATCTCCGCGTCCATCGAAGCCAGGTCGGTGGCGACGACCGAGGACGCCCCCGTCCTCGAGTCGGTGCGCACGAGCATGCCGCGAGTGGTCCCCGGTGCATTCTGAAACGAATAAACGATCGCGTGATTGGGGGATTCGAAGATCGAAGGGTTCCCCTCGGGGTCTGGCTCGGCAACCCCCTGCCCGCCGTCATACCAGAGTTCCAGGTCGCCGGACGCAAGACGCCACCCGAGCAAGCGATGCTCGTCGCGGTCGCCGACCGGCCCGCCGAACGGGGGGAGTGACCCGCCCAGGTCGCTGGACAACGAGGCGGCGGCCATGATCGCCTCGCCCGCGATGCGCCCCCGGTAGTACGAGTCGACCGCCGGCACCCCGAAGGCCTTCCACGAGAGCAGGCAGAGCACGCCCAGCAGCCCGGTCAGGGCCGTGGCAATCGCCATCTCGATCAGGGTGAAGCCGGGGCGTCGGGATCGATCGCGGGTCATGGCGAGGGCTCCGGGTCGGGCGGCGGAGCTTCGCCGGAGGATTCCGACTGCTCGGTCTCCTGGTCCAGGGGAGTCACGGACACCTCGACCCGGGCGCTGCTGCCGATCAGCGAGAGGCTCGACGAGAGGATCGTCACGGCATTGACCGGCTCCGTCGGGGGGGCAGGGTCGGTCGCGGGGGGATTGGTGGACAGGGTCGCGTCGAATCCGAGCTTGCGGAGCCAGAGGTTCTCGGACGCCCCGAGGTGCTGAGCCGGCACGAGGTAATTCACCGCGTCGGTCGAGAGGGTGTTCTCGATCTGGGTGATCAAACGGGTCTGGGACGCGACGATCGGCGCCAGGCCGGCCAGGGCCACGCCGAGCACGGCGAAGGCGACCTGCACTTCCAGATAGGTCGATCCCCGCCGGGCGAACGACGCGGGCGGGGCATCGGAGATGGCTCGTCTCATGCTCGAAGCCCCCGATCAGCGGAATCCCGGCCGGACCGCCCGCCCGTGGGTGTCATTGATCTCTCCCGTGACGACCCCCGCGGCGTCGATCGTCAGGACCCCGTGGAAGGCGGAGCCGGCGGACCGCGTGGCGGTCGCCCGGAAGTCACCGTTGTTGGGTTGGAGCACGATCCGATAGGTGAACGACGGATCGCTGTACATCAGGAACGGTCCGCCAGGTGACGCGCCGGAGATCTCGGAACTTTTGAAGACCCCATAGGCGATCAGATCATCGGTGTCGGTGGTGTAATACCGTTCGTTGAGAAAAAAGAACCGCTCGGCCGCCCAGAGCGTCCGGAGGTTCGCGGCCGCCATGTCGACCCGGGCCTGCTCCACGGACGAGCGGTACGACGGGATGGCCATCGACGCGAAGATCCCGATCAGGAGGGCCACGATCATGAGTTCCACGAGCGTCGATCCGGAGCGGCTCGGCCTCGGTCCTCGGCTCGACGAAGCGGTCATTGGATGCCACCGGACATGTTGAACATGGGGAGATAGATCGAGAGCATCATCACGGCGATCACCGCCCCCATCCCCACGACGATCAAGGGCTCGAGCGCCTTGGAGATCTTGGAAATGAGCGACTCGACCTTTTCTCTATAGTAGGGCGCCACCCGGTCCATGACCGACGCCAGCTGCCCCGATTCCTCCCCCGTGCGGACCATGTTCACCACCATCCCCGTGAACAGGCCGCTCTCCTCGAGTGCCGAGGCGAGCGATTGCCCCGAGGCCACTCGCCGCCGGGCCTGGTCCAGCGCGTCTCGGTAGATGGGGTTGTTGCCCAGGATCCCCCGGAGGGTCTCCAGCGTCTCGAGCATCGGCACGCCGCTCTTGAGCAGCAGGGCCAGGTTCGACGCGAACCGGTACATGGTCGATTGGATCAAGAGGTCCCCCACCGTCGGCGTGACCATGAGCAGGCCCAGCACCCGGCGTCGGCCTTCGTCGGTGCGGTAGTAGCGCCGGAAGGCGTAGACGGTCAGGCCGGTCCCGAGGAGCAGATAGAGGCCATAGCTGACGACGAACTGCGAGGCCGAGACGACGAACTGCGTGATCTCGGGCAGCTCGGCCCCCATCTCCTTGAACATCCGGTCGAACGTCGGGACGACGAACCGCAGCATCGCGGCGATCGCCAGGGTGGCCACGCAGAGCAGGACGATCGGGTAGAAGAGCGCCCCGCGCATCTTCCTCCTGGCGTCGCGAGCCTCCTGGACCTGGCCGGCGAGCTCCCGGAGCACGTCGGACATCCGGCCCGTGATCTCGCCGGTCCGGATCATCTCGATCCAGGAATGCTCGAAGGCCTCCGGGTAGTTGGCGGCCGCGGCGTGGAACGAGCTGCCGGCCGACAGCCGCGCCGCGATCTCCGAGAGGATCTGACGCAGCCGCAAGCTCTCCGCCTGCTCCGAGCCGATCTGGATCGCCTGGAGCAGGGGGGTGCCGGCGGCGATCAGCGTCGCCAGTTGCTGGAAGAAGGCCAGGATGTCGTCCATCGCGAGCTTGCTGTGCGGCTTGCTGGCCACCCGGGCGTTGGACATCACCCATTCGTCGAAAACCATCGTCGGCACCCTCGGATCGGGTCAGTCGTCGCCGGCCATCGCGACGGTCAGGGCGGCTTCGAGGCTGGTCTGGCCGATCCTGGCTTTCTCGATGGCGTTGTCGATGAGCATGGAATTCTGCTGGGCCCGGGCCGACGCGCGCAACTCGGGCAGCGGCGCCCTGGCCTGGATCAGGTCGGCCAGCGTCGGGGTGATCCGGATGACCTCGAACACGCCGGTCCGCCCGTGGTAGCCGGATCCCCGGCAGGCATCGCAGCCGACGGGCCGGTAGAGCACCTGCCCCGCCTCGAGGTTGTAGCGGCGGGCCGTCTCGGCGTTGCATTCGTACGGGGCCTTGCAATGGAGGCAGAGCTTCCGCACCAGGCGCTGCGCCTGGAGCAGTCGGAGCGTCGAGGCCAGCATGAACGGCTCGAGCCCCATGTCCTGCAATCGGCTGATCGAACTGAGCGCGTCGTTCGTGTGCAAGGTCGACAGCACGAGGTGGCCGGTCAGGGCCGATCGCATGCAGATCTCGGCGGTTTCCGGGTCGCGGACCTCGCCGACCATGATGATGTCGGGGTCCTGCCGCAGGAAGGCGCGGAGGGCATTGGCGAACGTGAGGTTGATCTGAGGCTTGACCTGGACCTGGTTCAGCCCCTTGAATCGGTACTCGACCGGGTCCTCGGCCGTGCAGATATTCGTGTTCGCCTCGTTGAGGAGGTTCAGGCAGGTGTACAGCGTGGTGCTCTTGCCGCTGCCGGTCGGGCCGGTGACCAGGATGAGGCCGTGGGGGGAGCGGATGGCCTCGGTGATGTCCTCGATCTGGCGCTTCGAGAGGCCCAGGCCGCGCAGGTCCAGCGGGATGGCCGTCTTGTCGAGCAGCCGGATCACCAGCTTCTCGCCGTAGACCGTGGGCATGGTGCTCAGCCGAAGGTCGATCCGGCGGTCGCCGCTCTTCAACGTGATCGCGCCGTCCTGGGGGATGCGCTTCTCGGCGATGTCCATGCGGCCGAGGATCTTCAGGCGCGAGACGATCGTCACGAACACCTGGCGGTTCAGGACCTGGTACTCCTGCAGGTTCCCGTCGATCCGCAGGCGGATCTTGCAGGCATCCTCGAACGGTTCGAGGTGGATGTCGCTCGCCCCGGCCCGGACGGCGTGCTCGAGGATCTGGTTGACCATCCGGATGATCCGGCCGTCGCGCCCCGGCGGCGGCGCCTCGTCCAGGATCAAGGTGCCGGCCCGGTCCTCCTCCTCGGTCACCTCGTCGTCGAGGTCGGCATGCTCGAAGCTCTCCGCGTCGGGGGCGAAGACGGTGGAGGAGCGGTTCGACCGATAGAGGTCCTCGATCAGCTGCTCGACGACGCCGATCGGCGCGATCATGGGCCGGACCCGCAGGCCCGTCAGGAGCTGGACCTCGTCGATGACGAGCATCTCGCGAGGGCTCACGAAGGCCAGGTCGAGCTGATCCCCGCGGATGGCGACCGGGGCGATCGTCTGGTCCCGGCAGAGCTTCTCGGTCAGCAATCGGGCCAGCTCCGGCTCGGGGGCCGGCACTTCCGAGCCGGGGTCATACAGGGGGACCGCCAGGTACTCGGCATAGGTCCTGGCGATCTCCGAGTCGCCCACCAGCCCGGCGAGGATCAGGTTGCGCTCGTTCAGCTCCTGGCCCCTCGTCCGGAGCTCTCGGAGCCGATCGGGCGTGACGGCCCCGCGCTGCAACAGCAGCTCGATCAGCAGGGAACGTTCGTCGGCCACTGCGGTCGCGTTCATCGCGATCCCTCCACGGAAGCGGTCAGCGCGGGGCCGGCCGGCAGCGGGCCGGGCGGGGGAGACACGAGCAATCGGAGCAACGCCATGGAGATCTCCGGCAGGCTCCCGCCCGATCGCCGGGCGATCTGCTCGATGAGGTCCGGGGCCGGCAGGTGGACCCCCGCCGCCGCCAGGGCGGCCCGGGCCTCGGTCAAGGTTTCCATCCCGACTCTGACACTGCGGTCGTTGAACGATTCCAAGGCCGCGGGGCTGGTTTCGGCCATCAATGCGGCCAGGCGATCGGGAAGCTCGAGGACGAGCGAATCTCGATGGTTCTCTCGACCGAGGATCACCCGCCCCGGCTCGATCCGGGCGACGGTCCAGGACGCCCCCCCGGGGGCCCCTTCGGGGCGTTCGAGCGGCTCCCCCTGGCGATACACGCGGCCGTCGATGATCGCGGCCCGACGACCCTCGGAGACGAGCGTCGCCCCGAGCTCGAACCCCGGGGACGACGGTCGAAGCGCCCCGGCCCTCGCCGGCGTGTTCGATCGCCCGGCAACGCCCGGGCCCCGGCCCGCCTCGGCGGGGCCGGGCCGGGCGGCCAGTCGGGCCGGGTCATCGTGCTGCCGGAACGGGTCGCGCGACGACGGCGCGGCGAAGTCGGGCGTCAGCAGGCTCGAATCGATCTTGGGCAGCGCCGGCGTCGGCGCGGCCTGGTGGGGGGGGGGCGCCACGTGCGGCCAGACGCAGTAGCCGACGGCGAGCAGGAAGCCGGCCAGCGGACCGAGTTTGATCAGCTCGTTGGACATCGTTTATCCCTCGATCCCGACCAGCAGCAGCTGCATCTCGTTGACCGCGTTCCCCTGGGAGGCGCTGCTGCCGCTCTTGCGGCTCACCTGAATCGAATCGACCCGGATCAGCCGGGGCGACGACTCGAGCCACCGGACGAATTGCTCGAGCATCGGGAAGCTCCCCTCGATGACGATCCGATGGACCGAGGCGGCGTAGGGGCCGACCTTCATCGACGGGCGGGGCTCCAGGGAGACCAGCTTGATCTCGGGGAATTGACGGACCCCGGACATGATGAACGGGACCCAGACATCCCCCTCGTCCGAATCGGGCAGGAACGCGGCGAACGCCTCGGCCTGCCGGCGCAGGTGCTCCACCTCGTGGGCCAGGGCCAGCCGCTGGCGGCCGATGTTCAGCCGGTGGTCGTCCTGGGCGATCGCGCGATGCAACGGGGAGTAGGTCGCCAGGTACCACGCGACGAGCAGGACGACGTTCAGGACCAGCCCGAGCCGGTTCGGCTTGTGCAGCAGGTCCCGAAGCAGGTTCAGGACGCGGGAGGGGGACGATGCTTCGCTCATGGGGAGGCCTCGCGAGACGATTTCGAGGGCGGGGAGCCCGGTTGGCAGTGGATGACGAAGGACGCCGTCGGGATCCGAGACTGGCCGCCGGCCCCCCAGCGCAGGCCCGCCATGCCGACGTCCGGCAGGGTCTTCTGCAGCAAGGGGCTCTCCCGGAGCGACTCGATCAGGACCTCGACCTCCGGGGAGACGGCCCCCCCCGCGGGGATCGGCGCGTCGATCGCCAGGGTCAGCGACCGTTTCGGGGCGGACCGCCGGCCCTTGCCCCCGACGACCTCGTAGGTGGCCTGGCCGTCCATCTTCGTCACCACCATCCCCTCGGGCAGCAGCGACGCGATCTCCCGATTGCACTCGGTCCAGAGGATCCGGGTCGACAGGTACCGCTCGATCGACGAGGTCCGCTGCATCAGGTCGTCGCGCTCCTGGCGGAGCTTCGGCAGGTCGAGCGACTGGAGCCACGGATACTGGCCCTGCTCGGCCCGGACCGCGATGAACTCGCGGTCCAGCGAGCGGCGGTGCTCGATCATCAGCATCGTCGCCAGCGCGAGCACCGAGGCCTGGACGGCCATCTGCCCCCACGGCAAGAGGCTGAAGATCGGCTCCGGCGGCCGCAGCTCCCGGGCGAGGTTGAACGTGGGGAGGTGCGGCAGGCACCCCATGGCCAGCCCCGCGGCAATCTCGCCCGAGTCGTACGCCGGGGCGTCATGGCGGAGGACCCGGATCGGCACCCCGGACCAGATCCCGGGATCGGTCAGGGATTCGAGGTCGGGCCTCCCGTGGATCAGGAGGGCCGCCGGCGGCGTGTCGGCCCCGTACACGCGAAAGCTGTTGGAAATAAATCGATACGTCGAGAGGATCGCCTTCCCCTCGGAACCCGGCTCGATCGGGAAGTATCGCCACATCAAGGGCAGGTCGTCGGCGGTCATGACCGCCAGCGCGTGCTCCCGGCCGAGGAAGACCCGCAGCACCGTCGGGCACCTCCGAGGCGTCCGGAACCGCTCGACGGCGGCGCGGAGCAGGGCGCAGGGGGCCGGCTCGATCTGGTACGGGCGAATCTCGCAGTCTTCCAGGGCCTCCAGGATCGGGCCGAGTGCCTTCTTGCGGCAGGCCGCCACGCTGGCCAGGGGGCGGCGGCCCGGTTGCCATCGGAGGGCATCCACCTGCATGTGGTCGATGTTCAGGTTCGCGGACTGGAGGATCTCGTGCAGCAGGACCTGGGGAGACTGGTCCTCCGCGTTCCGCTGGAGCTGCACCGGGCGGGTCGAGAAGAAGACGCCCAGGCCGGGCATCCCCACGGCGATCGGCGCCCGACGCCACCCCTGGCTGGTGCGCAAGGGCTCGAGCAGCCGCTGGATGATCGGCGCCGGCGACCCCGAGGTCCGTTCCTCGACCTGCCGGTCGACCTCGACCGGGCCCAGGGGGGTGAATGCGATCCGAGACAGGGCGATCTCGCGGTCACCGATGTGCAGGCCGACGCTGCGTCTCCTCGGAATCTTCGCCAGGATCGCTTTCATCGGTCGTTCGCCTTCCCCGGCCGGTCAGAGAGGGTGTGAGGGGTGAAGGGTTCACAGGCCCTTCCTGGAACAATCGAGGCCCGCCGCCCGCGATTGAGGGCTGCGGGCCTCGGAGGAGGACCGTGAACGCTCGGGCGGCCGTCGTGGCCGCCGGGGGATTCCGCGGGGCGACCCGACTCCGATCACGTCCCGCCGCCGAATCCGCCCACGGGATTGATCTCGGCGCTGATCGTGCTGTTGATCGCGTCGTAGCCTTCCTCGTTGAACGTCACCTCGTAATTCTCGTAGCCGGCCGAGGGGCCGGTGCGTGTCAGGGTCATCGTCCACGAGAGCTCGAGGTCGGGATTCCCCGTGATCGGTCCGGGGCTGAAGTACTTCGGGGTCGGCGCCTGGATGTCCAGATCCGCGATCGTGTCGGCGTAGATCCCCTCCCGGGCGTGGAAACGTTCCTGGGCGTTCCGGACGGCGGAGAGGTAGGCGAACGCCTCGGCGGCCTTCGAACGCTCGACCGACATGAGGAATCGCGGGACCCCGAACGCCGCCAGGACGCCGATGATCACGACGACCACGGCCAGTTCGACCAGTGTGAAGCCCCGCCGGGGCCTCAAGTTGGTCCGTTGTGTTTGCATGGAACCCGCCCCTTTTTCATCGAAAGAATCCTCCGAGAACCCTTTGCGGGACGCCCGCGCTCCCCCGGAGTCTCAAGGACGAATGTCATCGTGCGAGCCCGCCCGGCGTGCCGGGCATCGGGCCCGCTTGACGAATCCAGGGAATGCGATCGACCTTGTCCCCGTCCCGCTTGGATTCACTGGTGGCGGGGTCGTCTGGGGAGGAACGCCCTTGCGAAGGCGCCGTCACCCGCCGCGGTTCGGGACGTCGCGCGGCCGCCCCGCCGTCCTCGAAGGGGGCGGAGCGGCCTCACGATGGGCGAGGATCACGGATCAGGGCTCGGGGTCGGGGTCAGGGGCCGCACCCTGGGCACCGATCGGGTTGATCTCGGCGTCGATGTCGCTGTTCGTCGAATCATAACCCTGATCGGTGAAGGTCACCGTGTACGCCCCGTAACCGGCCGACGAGCCGGTCCGAGTCAGGGTCAGGGTCCAGGAGTCCTGGATGTCCGAATTCCCGGCCACGGTGCCGACGGTGAAGTACTTCGGGGTCGGGGCCTGGATGTCGAGCGTGCTGAGGTCGGTGGCGTAGGTGCCTTCTCGGGCGTGATACCGCTCCTGGGCGGTGCGGACGGCGGAGAGATAGGCGAAGGCTTCCGCGGCCTTCGAACGCTCGACCGATTGCAGGAAGCGCGGCACACCGAACGCCGCCAGGACGCCGATGATCACGACGACCACGGCCAACTCGACCAGCGTGAAACCCCGTCGGGGCTTGGGGATCGATCGATTCGCGTGCATGGAAGTTCCTCGTTCGTTCTTCGGTGGGGGATCGCTGCTGTGACTGCGCGACACCGTCGCCCGTTACCGCGCCGGTCCACTCGGATCGGCGATCGAACGTTCGCCCCGGAACGCCCGCGGGCGAGGCGATCGCGTGGGACCCCTTCGTCCCTCCGCCGGTGCCGCATCAAGTGTCGCTGTCAGATACCTAGGTTGGGCCCGATCGGCTGTCAAACGACACGTGCACAGGTTGCAATTTCTCTACAGGAACATCCCAGACTCGGCCAATTGCCCCTCCCGCGTCCGCGCACGAAACAGCCCCGACGACCCTGGAAGGCCGCCGGGGCTGGAGGCGATCGGTCGCCCGATCGCGGGGGGAGCGTCCGACTCCTCCGATCACGGCAGCAGCGTCCAGCCCGAGGCGTCGGCCGAGAGCCCCGTATGCCCCTCGTAGCGGTCGAAGACCTCGTGCATCTGCTCGATCGAGTCGAAATAGCCGACCACGTGGGCCGCGCTGAACGACTCCCCGGCCTTGACCGGCCGGCCGTGGATCTCCTCGATCATGACGATGATCCCCCCCGGCCGCTGGCTGCACCAGGCCTCGTAGACGACCGACGGGTCGAGCGTCAGGCCGCCGAGCCAGGGGCCGTCGTCGCCCGTCTCCGGGTCGCGGAGCCGGTAGGCCCGGATGAAGTGCTCGGGGGTCGTGTTCAGGTCGCGCCGGTAGCCGAACTTCAGGTCGGGCGGGAACGGCTCGAAGAACTCCCGCGACGGGATCCGGACCCCGTCGGGGCCGCCCAGGTAGCTCAGGTACACCTCGCTGAACGTGTCCCCCTGCTCGTGCCGGATGCAGCCCGGCGTGTCATTCCGCAGGAACATCTCCGGGGAGTCGTTCACGCTGTCGATGCGGTCCATCAGCAGGAAAAAGCGCTCCCCCTTGGGGAACACGATCAACTGCGTCCAGGTCGATCCCGGGGTCCGGCCGGGGGCCGCGTATTCGAACTGGTAGCTCGTCTTGACGGCGACGAAGTCGTCCCCGCGGATCACCTCCGGATCGACCGGCTTCATCCGGTGGCAGAGCTGAGGCCCCTCGATCATCCGCTTCCGGTGGCTGCTCCCGTGCGCCATCAATGCGTACGAGCGACGCGCCGGGTCCTCCTCGTTCTCGTACCAGGTGTAGCGGCCGACCCCGTCCCCGTCCGGCGCGAAGACCTCGTCCGCCCACTCGGCGTCGCTGCCCGGCTCCATCAGCCAGTCGATCACCATCAGGCCGTCGCCGACCTCCCGGAAGCCGGTCGTCTTGTCCAGGAACGACCCCTTCTCGATCCCGGTCATCCAGTGCTTCGGGTCGCGCTTCGGGATGACCGCTTCGAGCAGATCCGTCTCGATCGTGATCGCGCGCTCATCCTCGGTCACCCGGACCCAGTCCGGTTCGTCCGCGACCGACGCCGAAGACGCCAGCGCGACCATCACGCCGACGACGCCAAGAACGCCAGGGCACAACGCTCGATTCATCAAGGAACCCTCGATCTCGATAACCCGGGCCCCCGGCCCCGGACGGGCCGCGATCGCCCGATCGGTCGCGTCAGGACGCCCCCACCCCCCTGGTGAAGGCCCGCGACCGCCGTCGATCGCCATGCTATCCGGTCCCCGCCCCCGAGTCTCGGGGATGGTCCCCCGGCCCGGCACACGTCATCCGCTGCCGTGTCGTCCATCGAGATCGTGATGAGGCGGGCGCCTCGGTGCTCCTCGCCGCGATCCGGCCCCTGCATCGTCGCCGGAGGTGCGGTAACATATCCCTTGAGGAGGTCGCCCATGCCAATCCACGACTGGACCCGGGTCGAAGCCGGGACCTACCACGATTTCCATCAGGGATGGACGATCGAAATCCGTAACCGACTCAATCGCGGGATCTTGCCGGAAGGCTACTTCGCGATGGCCGACCAGCGCGTCAGCGGTCCCGAGCCGGACATCGTCGCATTACGCTTGCGCGGCCCCGAGCCGACGGGCGGCCTGGCCGTCGCTGAGGTCCCTCCCCGGCTCAAGACGACGGCCCAGGCGGAACTGGACGCGACCCGGTACGCCATGAAGGCCACCCGCATCGCGATCCGTCAGGGGCTGGGACGGGTCGTGGCGATGATCGAGGTCGTCTCGCCGGGCAACAAGGACAGCCGGCACGCGGTGGCGTCGTTCGTCGCCAAGGCCGTCGATTTCCTCGGCAATGGCATTCATTTTTTGATGATCGACCCCTTCCCGGCCGGCCCCCGCGACCCGAACGGGCTGGATCGGCTCATCTGGGGCGAGCTGGCGGACGAACCGCCGGAGCCCCGGCCCCTTCACAAGCCCCTGACCGTGGCCGCCTTCGATGCCGGCCCGCCCTTGACGGCCTACCTCGAACCGCTGGCCGTCGGCGATCCCTGGCCCGAGGCCCCGCTGTTCCTCGCCCCCGGCTGGTATGTGAACGTGCCGCTCGAGGCGACCTACATGGCCTCGTGGGACGTGACCCCGCGGCCGATCCGGGACCTCGTCGAGCGGCCTGAGCCGGGTCGGGTCCCGGAATGCTGAACCCTGTTGCGGCCCCGGGCCGATCCTCGACCCCGATCCTCCCCGTCGGCCCGAAGCGGGATCGGGGTGCGGATCCGGCACCCAGGGGCGCGGCGTCCGATCGCCGTCGGCTTTACAACCGGGCCGGCCCGCTGAACAATGGCGAACGCCCTCGCGATCGGCCCGGGCCGCGAGGAGGGCGATCCGATCCCGCTCAACGAATCATCAGTGAGGCACCCTGGAGATGGACGGTCGAATCCCGATAATGCTCGCGATCGGTGCCTCGCTGATGCTCGGGGCGGTCGGCGAGGACCATGACCGGGCGACCCCCTTGACCGAACCCGGGGCCTTCACCCCCGGCATCGAGGGGCCCAATTGCGACGCGGACGGCGCCATCTACGCCGTCAACTTCGCCGAGCAAGGGACGATCGGCCGGGTCACCCCCGAGGGCCTCGGCGAGGTCTTCGTGCGGCTCCCCGGCGAGAGCGTCGGCAACGGCATCGTCTTCGACGCGGAGGGTCGGATGTTCGTCGCCGACTACGTCGGGCACAACGTCCTGCGCATCGACCCGGAGACCCGCGCCATCGCCGTCTTCGCCCACGAACCGGCCATGAACCAGCCGAACGACCTGGCCATCGCCCCCGACGGCACCCTCTACGCGAGCGACCCGAACTGGTCCGAGGGCACCGGGCAGATCTGGAAGATCTCGCCCGAGGGCGCGGTCGATCGCGTCGCCTCCGACCAGGGGACGACCAACGGCATCGAGGTCAGCCCCGACGGGAATTGGCTCTACGTCAACGAATCGGTGCAGCGGAACGTCTGGAAGTTCCCGATCGGCGAGGATGGTTCCCTGGGCGAGAGGCAACTCATCAGGCGATTCCCCGACTTCGGCTTCGACGGCATGCGCTGCGACGTCGACGGGAACCTCGCCATCACCCGGCACGGCAAGGGGACCGTCATCCTCATGACGCCCGACGGCGAGATCCTCCGGGAGATCGACGTCCTGGGCAAGTACCCCTCGAACCTCTGCTTCGGCGGCCCCGACGGCAAGACCGTCTACGTCACCGAGGTCGAGCACACCCGCCTCGTCTCGTTCCGCGTCGAGACGCCCGGCCTGGCCTGGCGGCGACATCAGGCCCGGTAAAGGCCCATCGCATGGATCCGGTTGCGGCCCTCGCAACACCACCTCCTCTTGCAACACCAAGGATTTCAAGACGCTCATGAACCCCCAGGACAAAGCGGAAGCGCTCGGACTGACCTTCACCAAGCAGGAGCCCGGCTACCTGGCCCTGGTCGTGCGCAGCGGCAACCTGCTCATCACCTCCGGGCACGTCAGCGACATCAAAGGCAAGCTCGGCGCCGGCCTCTCGGTCGACGAGGGGAAGGCCGCGGCCCGCGAGTGCGCCGTCAAGATCCTCAACTCGGTCTGGAACTTCCACGGCTCGCTCAACGGCCTGAAGGTCCTGAAGGTCCTCGGCTGCGTCAACTCCACGCTCGAATTCCACGAGCAGCACCTGGTCATCAACGGCTGCAGCGACCTCCTGCACGAGATCTTCGGCAAGGACGGCGACGGCTACCACGCCCGCAGCGCCCTCGGCTTCGCCCAGCTCCCGACCGGCGTCGCCGTCGAGGTCGAGGCGATCTTCGAGATCAAGGACGCCTGATCCGGCCTCACGCATGCGTTTGAAGCGGCACTCCCACAGCGAGCCGGGCCGCCGATGGCCCGGCTCGTTTCGCGCGCCACGCCCCCGGATCCGTCGCCTCGTTCTCTGTTACCAGCCGCCGCTGGCCCCCCCTCCCGAGGAGCTCCCGCCGCCGAATCCGGAACTCGAACCCGAGCCGGATCCGGAGCTCGAACCCGACCCGTATGATGTGGTGCTCGACGCCACCAGCCGGGGGATGATCCGCTCGCTCTCGACGCGATACGAGCAGTGTTTGCAGGCGTTGACGACCTGCTTCAGGCCCGATCGCCGATGCGTCGCCTTGCGGAGGATCCGATCCGACTGATGGTTCGCCCTCGCCTGGCACCGCGGGCACCGCGAATACGACGAGAACCAGGCCTCCCGCGATCGCTTGACCGTCCGATCGCACCCCTCGCACCGCCAGACGTCATGGCGGACGCTGCCCAGTCGCCGCTCGACCCGCTCGGTTTCCGTGAGGTAGGTTTCGGCCTTCGGCGGGGTCAGCGGCGCGAGCGGCCCCTGACACTGGGGGCAGTGGCGCGGCCGGGCGTCCCGGGCGTGCCGGAAGCTCATCCACGCCCCCCCGGCCCCGAGCAGGCCCAGGCCGATCCCGAGCGGCCCCGTCCAGGGGATCCCCCTCGCCTCCTCGACCCTGACGGGCGCCCTCCGGGGCGCCGGCGGGGTCGGGATCGGCGGATCCAGCCCCGCCAGAGTCACCCCCAGCAGCTCGGCGGCACAGCGTCGGGCCGCCTGGACGACGGCCTGATCGGGATCCCCCTGGCGGAAATACGGCAGCATCGTCTGATCCATGATCCGCCGGCTGATTTGCACCCGATCCGCGTCGTCGATGCCGTGACCCAGCACGATCTCCGCCTTGCGGCTCGTCAGCGCGACGTAGATCAAGACGCCGTTCTCCCGCTCCCGGCTGCCGATCCCCCACCGGTTGAACAATTCCGTGGCGAACGTCCGAGGCGGTCGGCCGTCCGTCGTGTGGGTCATCACGACGGCCAGTTCCGCCCCCTCGTGCCGGGCGACCTGGTCCCCCAGTGCATTCAGGGCCGCGATCGTCCCCGGGGTCAGCCGGCCGGTCAGGTCGGTCGTCCATCCGTGGGGCCGGGGAGTCGGGATCTGAGACAGGTCCTCCCCCCTGGCCGTCGGCCCGAGCAACGCCCACGCGGCAAACGCGCAAATCATCGTGTTCGGTCGCATCGGCATGCCTGCTCTCCTGAAGGATCACGGTCTCGATGTGATGGAGACCCGACCCGGCCCCGACCTTACAACCGTTCGCGACTCACCCCGGCCGGCGATCGAGCCGGACTGCCTCGCCGGCGGCTCCGGTTCGAGCCGCCCCGGGCCTCCCCGCCGGCGGAGGATCAGGTGCTCGTTCCCCCGGTCGCGGAGCTGGGCATACAGCTCCAGGAACACGGCGTTCGTCCAGCCGAACCCCGTCTCGTTCGTCGTGTAGCCGAACCGGATCTCGACCTCCGACTCCCTCCGGACGACGTCGTATTTCTCGAACAGCGCCCGATGCTCGGCGAACTCGTCGAGGATCATCGAGAGGAACGCGGCGGCGATCCGGTCGGCCTCCTCGTGCTTGCCGTAGCGGCGGAGCCCCTCGACGGCGATCAGTTGCAGCGGGGCCGACCCGAACGGGGCATCCCACTGGCTCCCGCTCTCGTTGGTGCTCGTCTGCAGTCCCCCCGCCCGCTCGAACAACGGCAGATTCGCCGCCACCCGGCCCGCCTGCCGATCGTCGGCGATCCCGGCCCAGAGCGGGTAGAAGGTCGTCACGAACGGATAGCGCCCCAGCTTCCCCTCCACGAATTGATAATCATAATAGATTCCATCGGTTTCATCCCACATCAAGGCATTGATCGTCTCCCGCCGCCGGTCGGCGCGGCCGAGCCACGCCGCGGCCTCCTCCGGCCGGCCCAGGATCCCCAGGATCTCGGCCATGTCCGACTCCATGACCACCAGCAGCGCATTGAGGCAGACCGGCGCGTAGTGGACGACCTCGACGCCGAACGGCCCGAACCGGTCGGTCGGGTTGAAGCCCGACTCGCGCATCGAGCGGTCCCCCCGGTAGAAGCGAGGGGTCAAGACCCCGTCCCGGCAGTATTCCCGGACGTCGTAATCCTTGACCATGTACGTGTCGAAGTACGCGATCACTCGGTCGTAGTGGGTCCTCCCGTCCCGGTCCCGCTCCCCCGAGAGGACCTCGGGGGCCGGCCCCCATCCCGAGTCGTAGTAGCGCGAGAGCCCATTCTCCGGGATCAGGTGCGGCCCCTCGGTCCAGTAGCGGTGATACGCCTCGATCCGCGGGACGGCCTCGCCGAGCCACGACCGGGCCGCCTCCGGGTCCCGGCGATGCAGGTCCTGATAAACCCGGAGGACCATCCGGCTCAGGAACGGCGGCTGGGAACGCGTCAGGAAATGAGCATGGTTCGCGTTCAGGATCTTGCCGTAGCGGTCGATCTCGAAGAGGCAATTCTCGACCATCTGCCGCGCCAGCTCGGCCTTCCCGGACCGGAGCAGGCCGAGCGTGATGAAGTAGCTGTCCCAGCCGTACATCTCCCGGAACCTCCCCCCGGGGGCGATGAACGGGTGGGGAAGGTACAACGGCCCGGAGGCGGCCGGTCCCCCCGGCTCGGCCGGGCCCGGGGCATCGTCGCTCGATCGCTTCAGGGTCTCCCATCCCTGGTCAATCCGGACGAGCAGGTCTTGCAGCTCCGACTCCAGGCGGGCCTCGCGCATCCGATCGGTCACCCGGGCATGAAGGGCGATCGAGGCCGCGCCGACCAGGCCGATCGTCGCGACCGCGAGGATCGCCGCCAGCGCCGCGGCCGAGGGGCGGCGCCTGGCCCATCGCCAGCCCTTCACCCAGGCCCCGACCGGCCGGGCCCCGATCGGCAGGCCGTCGAGCCAGAGCCCCAGGTCGCTCGCCAGCTCCTCGGCCGACCCGTAGCGGTCGTTCGGGTCCTTCTCCAGGCATTTCAGGCAGATCGTCTCCAGGTCCCGATCGACCCGGCGGTTCGCCTGGCTCGGCGGCCTCGGCGTCTGCTCACGGACCTGTTCGAGGGTCTCCAGCAGCGATTCGCCGCAGAACGGGGGGCCTCCGGTCAGCAGGGCGTAGAGGATCGCCCCCAGGCCGTAGACGTCGGTCGCCGTGGTCACGGCCCCCCGCCGGCCGCCGGCCTGTTCCGGTGCCATGTACGGCGGAGACCCGCAAATGTCCCCGGATTGGGTCAGGTCCGAGACGTCCTCGATCCGCTTCGCCAGGCCGAAATCGGTCAGATGCGGCCGGCCCCCGGCGTCGAGCAGGACGTTCGACGGCTTCAGGTCCCGGTGCAGGACCCCCCGCCGGTGCGCATGCTGGACGGCCCGGGCGATCGCGACCGTCAGGCGGGCGGCGGCCCGGGGGTCATCCTCGAACTCCGAGAGCCTGCCGGCCAGGTCCCCTCCCCGGAGCAGCTTCATGCTGAAATAGGGCGAGCCCTCGTGCTCGCCCACCTCGAAGATCGGCACGATGTTCGGGTGTTCGAGCCCGGCGATCACCTCGGCCTCGGTCCGGAACCGGAGCAGTTCGGGTCCGGTCGCCGGGCCCGTCGACCGGATCAGCTTCAGGGCCACCGATCGGCCGAGGCTCAACTGGCGAGCCTCGTAGACGATCCCCATCCCCCCCTTGCCGAGCGGCTCGACCAGTTCGTAGTCGCCGAACTGATGGCCGGTCTCCCCCGCGTCCAACGACCGATCGTCCCGGTCTTCCTGACTCGAGAAATCCCCCTCGACCGTCGCCTCGCCCGAACCCGGCTGACCCTCGCCCCGCAGGTCCAGGGTCGGCCTGTCGCGCAGGACCCCCTTCAAGACGCACGACGGGCAGAGGCCGCCGGGGGCATCGGCCGGGAGCGTCAGGCCGCATCGCGGGCAAGCATCAAGGGGGGGCATCAGCGACGCTCCGGGCGATCACCGCGGGAGGTTCTCCCACCAGGATGACCCCAATCGCCGTCGAGCTTACAGCAAGGCTCCGGAAGATCTCGCGAGCAGGACGCTCGGCACGTCCTCTCCTGCTCCCGGTCAGAAAATCTCGGTCACCACCCGGCCCGCCACGTCGGTCAGGCGGAAGTCCCGGCCGGCGTAGCGGTAGGTCAACGCCTCGTGGTCCAGGCCGAGCAGGTGAAGTAACGTCGCGTGCAGGTCGTGGATGTGGACCTTGTCCTCGACGGCGTAATACCCGTAGTCGTCGGTCGCGCCGTGCCGGTAGCCCCCCTTGACCCCCCCGCCGGCCATCCACATCGTGAACCCCTCGGGGTTGTGGTCGCGGCCGTTCTTCCCCTGCGCCGTCGGGGTGCGGCCGAACTCGCCCCCCCAGAGCACGAGCGTGTCGTCGAGCAGGCCGCGCGCCTTCAGGTCGGTCAGCAGGCCGGCGATCGGCCGGTCGACTTCCCGGGCGTTCTTCTCGTGTCCGACCTTCAGGTCGCTGTGCTGGTCCCACTGCACGGCCGTGTCGCTGTGCGTCACCTGCACGAACCGCACCCCGCGCTCGGCGAGCCGGCGGGCCAGCAGGCACTGCCGGCCGAAGTCGGCCGTCACCGGGTCGTCCATGCCATACAGGCGACGCGTCTCGGGCGATTCGGCGGCGAACTCCTGGACCTCCGGCATCTCGGTCTGCATCCGGAAGGCCAGTTCGAACGAATCGAGCCGGGCCTCGAGCGCCTGGTCCGGCCCGGAATCGTCGAGGTGATCGCCGTTCAGCTCCGCCAGCAGGTCGAGCTGCGTCCGCTGCACGTCCCGGGTCAATTTCGCGTTCTTGATGTAGCGGACCTGGGCCTGGTCCGACGGCACGCTCGCGTTGCCGAGCGGCGTCCCCTGGTAGGCGGCCGGCAGGAAGGCCGAGCCCCAGTTGCGCACGCCCCCGTGGGCCAGGGTCGGGCAGATGGTGACGAACCCCGGCAGGTTCTGGTTCTCGGTCCCCAGGCCGTAGGTGATCCACGACCCCATGCTCGGCCTGACGAACGTGTCGCTGCCGGTGTGCATCATCAACAGCGCCCCGCCGTGCGCCGCGTTCGTGCCGTGCAAGGAGTGGATCAGGCAGAGGTCGTCCGCGTGCTGCGCCACGTTCGGGAACAGCTCGCTGACGGGAATCCCGCTCTCGCCGTAGCGGCGGAATTTCCAGGGAGAGGCCAGCAACGACCCCGTCTCGGCGAACTGGACCCGAGGCTTGGCAAACGGCAAGGGTTTGCCGTCGTCGCGCTGGAGCAATGGCTTCGGGTCGAAGGTGTCGAGGTGCGACGGCCCCCCCTTCATGAACAGGAAGATGATCCGCTTCGCCTTCGGCTCGAAGTGCGGCGCCTTGGGCGCCAGCGGGTTCGACGACGACGCACCCTCCCCCCGGGATTGCTCGGCCAGCAGGGCGGACAGGGCGACGGAGCCGAACCCCGCCGCGGTGTTGCGGAGCATCTGACGGCGGTTCCACACGCGGGGCCAAATCTGATCCACGGCTCGAACTCCTCCACGTCTCATCGGATGTACACGAATTCGTTTGCCGCCAGGATCACCTGACAGAGCGCCGTCCACGATTCCCGCCGCAGGGCGTCCTCGTCCATCGCGTCCGCCCCCCCGTCCGATTGCCAGGCCTCGGCCAACCGGTCGATCGCCGCCAGCGCCCGGGCCGTCTCCTCGGCCGAGGGCGGCCGGGCGTAGGCCCGCTCATATAGCAAGGTGATGCGGCCCGCGTCGTCCCGATCGCCTCGGGCCAGCAGATCCGCCGCCAGGTCCGAGGCCACCCGGAGCACCAGGTCGCTGTTCATCAGGAAGAGGGCCTGCGGGGCCACCGTCGTGCTCTCCCGGTCGCCGACCGGCACGCTGGCATCGGACGAATCGAAGAGCTGGAAGACGTCGTACAGGTTGTTCCGCACGATCGGCAGGTAGAGGGAGCGGCGGTCCGTGTCGTAGTTCGTCAGGTCTTTCGACGTGTGGTTGAAGAAATACCCGCGATTCTCGACCGTCAGGAGCGAACCGCCCACCTGCCGGTCGAGCCGCCCTCCCACGGCGAGCAGGGTGTCCCGGATCGCCTCGGCCTCCAGGCGCCGGATCGGCATCCGCCAGAGCAAGGCGTTCTCGGGGTCGACGGCCGCGGCCATCGGGTCCGGGTCGCTGCTCATCTGATAGGTCTTCGATCCCATGATCCGGCGGTGCATGCTTTTGACCGACCAGCCGTCCTCGACGAACCGATGCGCCAGCCAGTCGAGCAGCGCGCCGTGCGTCGGCCCGGTGCCCAGCACGCCGAAGTTGTCGGTCGATTCCACCAATCCGTTGCCGAAGTGCCAGCGCCAGATGCGGTTGACCATCACCCGGGCGGTCAGCGGGTGGTCCTCGTCCGCGATCCACCGCGCCAGCTCCAGCCGACCGCTGCCCGATGCGCTGAACTCGGGCGACCCGAAGCGGGCCAGGGCCGTCGGCACCCGCCTCGGCACGACCTCGCCGAGCGTCAGGTGGCTCCCCCGGATATGGATCGCCAGGTCGGCGACCTCCTCGCCCTCGGTCACCCCCATCGCCGTCGGCATCTCGGGAGCTTCGTCCTGGAGCGCCTTCAAGGCGTCCTGCCGCTGCTTCAAGTCCTCCTTCGTCTCCTCCGGATAGAGGGACTCGGGTTTCTCGGGCAGCGTGAATCCCTCGCCCCCTTCGGCGATCAGGCGGGCGTTGGCCTCCTCAGTGAGCCGTCGGATCGCGGCCTCCGCCTCGGCGATTTCGGCCTCGTGCTCGGCCTTGCGGGCCAGGTCCTCGGCCGTCGGGATCTCGTGCTCGTGCCACCGGGCGACCGTCTCGAACGAGTCCATCGTCCGGGTATTCTTGAAGATGCCGGCCAGGGCGTAGTAGTCGGCGGTCGAGATCGGGTCGAACTTGTGGTCGTGGCACCGGGCGCAGCCGATCGTCAGGCCGAGGAAGGTCCGGCCGAGCGTGTCGAGCTGCTCGTCGATGATGTCCATCTCCATCTTCTGCTGGTCCGGCTCGGCCAGCACCTTCGGCCCGAGCGACAGGAAGCCGGTGGCGATCAGCTGCTTGCGGGCCTCCTCGGGCTCGTCCGGCTCCGGCAGCAGGTCCCCGGCCAGTTGCTCGACGACGAAGCGGTCGTACGGCCGATCCGCGTTGAACGCCTCGACCACGTAATCGCGATACTTCCAGGCGTTGCCGTGCGCCACGTTCTCGTCCGAGCCGTTCGAGTCGGCATAGCGGGCCACGTCCAGCCAGTGCCTCCCCCAGCGCTCGCCATAGGCCGGCGATGCCAGCAACCGCTCCACCACCCGATCGAACGCATCGGGCGCCTCGTCGGCCAGGAACGCCGCCACCTCCTCCGGGGTCGGCGGCAAGCCCGTCAGGTCGAAGGTCGCCCGACGGATCAAGGTCCGCCGATCGGCCGGCGGGGCAGGGGAGAGCCCCCTCGCCTCCAGCTCGCTCAGGATGAAGTGGTCCAGGTCCGACTCCGGCCACGAGGCGTCCGAGACCCCCGGCACCTCCGGGTCGCTCATCGGCTGGAACGACCAGAGGTCGATCGCCTCCGGGTCGTCCCACCCTTTGGCCTTCGATGCCTCACTCGGCATCGCGCCATCGCCGACCCTCGGGTCCGGCGCACCCATCTCGACCCATTCAACCAACCGCTCGATCTGCTGATCCGACAGCTTTCCTTCGGGGGGCATCTTCAGCAGCACGTCCTCGTAACGCACCGCCTCAATCAACAGGCTGTTCTCCGGATCTCCCGGCACGACCGACGGCCCGAGGTCGCCGCCGACCTCCCACCCGAGCTTGCTGTCGAGCACCAACCCCCCCCGGATCCTCGGGGAGTCCTCCGAGTGGCACGAGTAGCAATGCTCGACCAGGATCGGGCGCACGTGCGTCTCGAAGAACGCCACCCCCTCCGGCGATGCCTGCGGCTCATCCGCCCCGGCGGCCGCGTGCGAGAGCATCGCCGTCATGATCCCCACAGCCCCGATCACCCCGGATCGGAACCCCCGCCGCTGGGCAACTCGATTCCCGATCATGTCGGCATCGTCCTCCGCGATCGCGTCGCGCCCCCGCGCCGTCCCCCCCCTCCTCGGAGAGGGGAATTGACACCCGGGGACCCTTTCAGATTCTCCAACATGCGTTGGATATCGAATGCCCCATTGTACCCGAAACCCGGGCCCCGCGAGCCCCCTTTCCGGTTGCAGCTCAGATCTTCCGTCGAGCGACGGCTCCCGTTCGCCTTTACGAGTCCTGCGACTCGCGGAGCAACGCCTCCCGAAGCTCGACCGCCTCGAATCGGTTGATTTCGAGCAGCGTGATGGTGACTCGGCCGGTGTGCGTGCGGCCAACCAGCGTGGCCCCGTCCCAGACGAAATGACGGCTCCAGCGATCCTTCCGTGGATGAAAGAGCCGTACTGCTCGACCCGTCTGCGGGTTGATCCCTGAGATGTTCGGCCCCTTGTAGCTATTGCAAAAGAAGCAGGCGAGCGCGAGGTTTTCCGGCTCGGTCCGACCGCCATGCTGGCGGGCAATGATGTGGTCAACGGCGTGGGGCAGGGGGGAATGAGCCTGGGGGAGCTGGCAGTATTCGCAGAGGGAACCGGCCCGCTGCCAGACCAGGCGCTCAAGCGCGGTGTTCATGCGGAGCATCCCCGCCGGCGCGTTTCAGCGACAGCCGGGCCCTCGACCAGAGAATCCCGAGCCAGTATCCGACCCGGCGGTAATTCTCGATTTCACGTTGCTCCTCCTCCGTCAGCGACCCGCCCTGGGCCTTGAGCGAGAGTTCCCGCATCCGTGCCTGGTCCTCCGGCCCGAGCTGGAGGCTGAGGATTTCTCGGGAGAGTTCCGGGGAGAAATCCGCCCGATCACGCTTCATCAGGCGGCCGACGATGGCGGCCTCGCTCGTGGAGAGGGATGTTTGATTCATGGCCTCATGTCCTGCAGATCGATTTGCCCCCGATCGCTCCATTGTGCCAGCGCTCGTCAAGGCTTTCCCCGGGCTGCCCGGGATTCCAGGGTCAAGCTCCCCGTCAGGCAACCCGATCTTCTACGAGTTTCGCCGTTGACATCTCCTGCAAAACCCGTAGGATGCCGCCTGTCCGATCCGACGCCCTGTCAGGAACGCACCGCGAGGGTCATCGCCCGATGGCACGCCCGAGACACGAGCAGCCGACCCCGGCCGAGCTGGAACTGCTGAAGATCCTCTGGCAGCGGGACGGCCCGTCCTCCGTCCGGGACGTCCTTGAGGAGGTCAACCGCGTCGCCGACCCCCCCCGGGCGTACACGACGGTCATGAGCCTCCTGAACGTGATGACCGACAAGGGCCTCCTGCGCCGATCGCCGCGCGGCCGGGCCTTCCTCTACGAGCCGGCCGCCCCCCGCGCCCAGACGCTCGGGGCCCTGCTCGACGAGACCCTGAGGCGCGTCTTCGACGGCTCGGCCAGCCTGCTCGTCGCCCACCTGCTCGACCAGTCCTCCCCCACCCAGGACGAGCTGGACGCGATCCGGACCCTGATCGAGTCCCACCAGGCCCGCCAGGCCGACACCGATTCCGACGCCGACACCCCCGATCAACCCCCATCGCCCCGCGGAGCCTCGCCATGCCGCTCGACGGACTCGGAACGCTCGGCGGACTGACGGGACGGCTCGTCACCCTGGGGCTTCTTCATGCGATCTGGATCGGCCTGGCGACCGCCGCCGTCGCGGCCTTCGCCCTGCGCGTCCTCCCGGGTCGTCGCCGAGGGGCCTGTTACGCCGTCCTCCTGACGCTGCTCGCGCTGACCGCCCTCGGACCTCCGATCGCCACCGCCCTGCAACGCTCCCGCGTGGAATCCCGATCGACACGCGCCGCGACGATTGTGGAACGCTCTATCGTCGTGCTGCCGGGTCGTGTCCTTCCCCCGCCGGCCGACGCCCCCGCCAATCCCGCTCCGGCCCCCCCGAGCACGACCGATCCACCACGCCCGCGCTCCCGAATCGGCCTCCTGGTCGATCGCCTGGCGAGCCTCACGGAAACCCTCCAGCCCGTCATCCTGGCCGCCTGGTCCCTGATCGCCCTACCTCTCCTCTGCATGGTGGCAATGGGACTGATCGCGAGCGTCTCCCGGCGTCGGGCGGCCGAACCCGCCCCCGAGCCGATCCAGCACCGCGCCGACCACCTGGCCCGGCGGCTCGGGCTGCGCCGGGGGCCCCGGGTGCTCGTCCACCCGACCCTGACCGAGCCGTGCCTCTGCGGCCTGGCCCGGCCGGTCGTCCTCCTGCCGGGGCGATGGCTGGAGGGGGCCGACCCCCCTCGGATCGACGCCGTCCTCGCCCACGAGCTGGCCCACCATCGGCGCCTCGACCTGCCGGTGAACCTGGCGCAGCGCCTGGTCGAGTCCCTCCTGTTCTTCCACCCGGCCGTCCTCTGGCTCTCCCGGAGCCTCCGGGCCCAGCGCGAACGCTGCGCCGACGCGATGGCCGTTGCCCTGACCGGCGACCCGGTTGCGCTGGCCGAGGCCCTCGAATCGGTCGCCCGCCTCCGCCTCTCCGCCCGCCGGTCGTTCCCCCTCGCCGAACCCCTCGGCGGTGATGACCTGTCCCTTCTTTCCCGAGTCCAGGAGCTCCTCGGCATGACGCCACCTCGCCCCCCGATCCGTCGCTGGTCCCTTGTTGCCCTCCCCGCCTCGGCGCTCGTCGCCTGGCTCTCGGCCTCGATCGGCCTGGCCCAGGATCCGGCCCCTCCCCGGCCCGAGCCCACCGCCACCCAGGCCGCGATCGCGCCCGAGACTCCCACGCCTTCCTCGCCCGGCACCGGCCTCCCCACGGCGACCGCCGTCGGCGGGATCCTCGAACTCGGGCCCACGGAGGCCGAGCCCGGCCGCACGATCCGGTTCGCTCCCAAGTCCGACGAGGCCAGCGGTCCTTTAGAGCTCAGCGGCGTCATCTACTCCGGCCCCGTCGACCCGACCCCACTGGTCTCGTACGAGGTCCGGTTCCTCTCCACCGAGGCCGGCCCCTGGCGCGATCGCCTCAAAACACCCCTCCGGCCCCTCGACGAGCCTCATGGCGACTCCGCCTGGCTCCTCAAGGAAAAGGACCTCGTCGACCTTCTCGCCGTCGTCCAGGACAATCTCTCGACGAACCTGGTCCAGGCCCCCAAGGTCACGACCGGCGAAGGGAGCACGGCCAACATCTTCGACGTGGGGAAACGCCACTATGTTGGCGACGTCACGCCCGTCATCGGCGAGGATTCGGTGACCTTCGATCCGATCCACAAAAGCCTGGATGAGGGCGTCTCGATCGGGATCGTGGGGACCTTCGGAGAGGGCGAGACGACCATCGACCTCGACGCCCGATACCAGTCCATCGTTTCCTTTCACACCTTCCATCGGGAGTTCGACACCCCCTTCGGCAAGAAGAAGGCCCTCGTCCAGGTGCCGACGACCACCGACCAACGCCTCGACCTTTCGGCCACGATCCCCGACGGCTCGACTCTAATGGTCAAGCTCGGCGTCATCGAGCAGCCCGCGAAGCTCCCCGGCGTCACCGAGTTCGCCATCGCCCTCTTCGGCGACGTCACCGGCACCCCCTTGAAGGCCCGCGGCACCCCGGTCGAATCCTTCGCCCTGATCACCCCCCACCGGATCATCCTCCGGGAGGAGGAACGCCTCGGCATCCCCCCGGTCAAGCTCCCTGCCTCCGCCCCCTGACGACCACCGATCGCCCCTCCGCCTGCTCCTTTCCCCTCCGCCCGGGGCGGGAGCAGGCCGCCGGACCATCCCGCCCGGGGCATCCGCCAAGGACCGGGAGCCGATCAGCCCGAGAGCCTGCCCTGGGGCATGTCATCCGGGGGCGCATCCCCGATCCGGGGCACGCCCCATCCCTCCGGCACATCCCGGCCCTACCGCCCCCACCCATCCCGGTCCCTCGTTGAGCCTCGCCGGCCTGGCCCGTAGACTACGGCGGTTTGACACCTGTTGGAGAACCCGGCCGCCCCTCCCCGGCCCCCCCTGGATCCCGCCGACCGAGGACCTTCCCATGCCCCGCCCCTCATCGATCCCCCCCGGCCTCGTCGACCGCCGCCGCTTCCTCGGCGCCTCCGGCCTGGCGTTGGCGGCCGCGCTCGCCGGCTCCGGCCCCCGGGCCTGGGCGAGTTCCCGGGCAAAGGGGAGCGACTTCCGGGTCGAGAAGGTCGACCGCACCACCGTCCGCCTCCCCTTCCGCGAGACCCCCGGCCGCGCCCTGGCCCGCGAGATCCCCCACTGGGACCACTTCGAGATCGTCGAGGTCACGCTCGGCTCCGGCCACGTCGGCTTCGGCGAGTCGATGCTCTATTACTCCTGGGGCGTCACCGACGACGAGGACATCGCCCGGGTTTTGGGGAAGAATGCCGCCTCGCTCATGTGGGACGACTCCCTCGGTTCCGGCCTGCAGCAGGCCCTCTTCGACGCCGTCGCCCGGGGGCTCGACGTCCCCCTGCACCGCCTGCTCGGCGAGCAGACCCACGACACCACCCCCGTCGCCTGGTGGAACATCGACATCCCCCCGAGCGACTGGGTCAGCGAGTGCCGGGAGGCGTACGCCCAGGGCTACCGGGCGATGAAGACCAAGGGGCGCCCCTGGTTCGACATCTGGGCCTGCGCCGACGCGGTCCGGGACGCGATCCCCGAGGACTTCACGATCGGCGTCGACTTCAACGACACCCTGCTCACCGCGGAACAAGGGCTCCCGATCCTCAAGGACCTGGAGCAGACCCCCCAGATCGGCTACTTCGAGACCCCCATCCCCCAGTCCGACGTCGCGGGGAACGTCCGGATCCGCGACGCGGTCGAGACGCCGATCGCCCTGCACTACGGCACCCCCCGGCCCGCCGTCGTCATCAAGGAAGGGGTCTGCGACGGCTTCGTCGTCGGCGGCGGGGCCAGCCGGCTGGTCGACACCAACGCCGTGGCCGCCGCGGCCGACATGCCCTTCTGGCTCCAGCTCGTCGGCTCCGACATCACCGCCGCCTGGTCCCTTCACTGCGGCGCCGTGCTCAGCCACGCCACCTGGCCGGCGGTCAACTGCCACCAGCTCTTCGCCTCTCGCTTGCTGACCGCGCCGATCCTCCTGACCGAGGGGTACGCCCCCATCCCGACCGGCCCCGGCCTCGGCTTCGAGCTCGACCGCGACGCCCTGGACCGCTTCCGGGTCGAGAAGCCCGCCGAGCGTCCCGACCCCCCCCGACTGATCGAGACCACCTGGCCCGACGGCCGACGCCTCTACACCGCCAACACCGGCCGGGTGAACTTCATGCTCACCGCCGCCAACACGGGGCAGATCCCCTACTTCGAGCGCGGCGTCGATTCCCGGCTCGTCCCCGACGACGGCTCCGACGCCTGGCGCCGCCGCTACGACCGCGCCCGCTCCGAGGGGCCATTCCTCGAACGATGACCCCTTCCGCCTGCTCCCTCCCCATCCTCCCGGGCAGGAGCAGGCCGCTGTCCCGCCGCTGGCGATCGGCCGACCGCCCCGGAGGTGCGGGGGACACTCGCAAGCCTGAGCCAGCTCCCCTGAGCATGCTGCGTCACCCTGACGGTGCGCCCGGTTCTTCAAGCGAGGCGTCCCACGCCGGGGAAACGGGGGAGGGCCGATTTCCGGAGATGGCCTCCCGGCCGGGCTAGGATTTGCGGTCGAGCTTCGAGTAGCATCGAATTCGATGCCCGTCGTGTGCGACTCCGGAGCCTACGTATGCTCGACCTCGCCCGTGATATCCATCCGCTCACCGATTTCAAACGGAACACCTCCGAGTTCCTTCAACAGCTTCGGGAAACCGGCGGGCCGATCGTGCTGACGATCAACGGCAAGGCCGAGATCGTCGTCCAGGATGCGAAATCCTACCAGCGGCTCCTCCACCTGGCCGAGCGGCTCGAAACGATCGAGGCCGTGCGTGAGGGACTGCGATCGGCGGATCGCGGTGAAGGGCGACCGATGGAGGTTGTCTTCGATGACCTCGAGAAGGCGCTCCGCTCGCAGGGTCAGTGATGACCTTTCGGGTGATCGTCCAGCCCCGGGCCGAGCGCGAGATCCGGGAAGCGGCGTTCTGGATCCGAGAACAGGCGAAGTCGCCGACCCCGGCCCTTCGCTGGGCTCGGGGTATCCGGGCGAAGATCGAGACGCTCAAGGAGTTCCCCCATCGCTGTCCGGTCGATCCGGACTCCGCGGTTGATGGCGAGGACGTCCGGGTGCTCCTCTTCGGGGGTGTATCGGATTCTCTTCGCGATTCGCGGGGATGTCGTCCATGTGCTCACGGTCAGGCATTCGGCGAGGCAGAGTCTCCGCGACGCGCAGGATGAGATCGGCGAGGGAGAGTGACGACACACCGCTCCCTCTCAGGGTGCGATTTCCTGGGCGATTTGGCCGGTCACGGCCTTCGAACCGGTTGGGGGTGGACCACTCCGAGAAAAACACCTCAACAAACAAGGAATTCTCTGATGGCCACGCGAGCGAGCCGAAGGCAACCCCGCCTCGAAGACCTCTCGCCCGAGTCACGGGCGAAGGTCGAGGCGGCCCGAGCCCGAGCACGGACTCCCGAGGCCCGCGCCGAGGAACAGGCGATCCGCCAATCGTACGTCGATCGCCCCTCCGTCCGGGAACTGGTCGATCGCGGCGACCTGGACCCCGAGGCGATCACCGCTGGGAATGTCCGCTATGCCCTCCGCCTCGCGGTCGCGGCCTTGAAATCGGCCCGGGAGGCGAAGGGACTGAGCCTGGCCGACGTCGCCCAGCGAAGCGGCATCGACCGGGCCGCGCTCAGCCGCCTGGAGAACGAGCACAACGTCAATCCGAAGCTGGAAACGCTCGGACGCTACGCGGGGGCCCTCGGCCTGGAACTCACGATCGCGATCGACGACCCGGCCCGGTGACGCTCGCCGCGCCGTCGGCCCGGCTCAGATCAACTCCCGGATCGGCGCCCGGTCGTCGACCAGGGCGATCGGCCGGCCGCCGCGGTCGTGCAGGAAGGTGTCCGAGGCGGGGATGCCGAGGGCGTGGTAGAGCGTCGCGAAGACCTCGCGGAAGTGGACCGGCCGCTCGACCGGGCGTTCGCCGAAGCGGTCGGTCCGGCCGATCACCTGGCCGGTCCTCAGGCCTCCGCCGGCGAGCAGGCAGTTGCCGACGTGCGGCCAGTGGTCGCGGCCGGCGTCCTTGTTGATCCGGGGGGTCCGGCCGAACTCCCCCCAGACGACGATCGAGACGTCATCCAGCCGCCCGCGGGCCTCCAGGTCCTCGACCAGGGCGGTGATCCCCCGGTCGAGCATCGGCAGGGCGACCTTCGCTTTCGTGAAGTTGTCGAAATGCCAGTCCCAGTTGAAGCCGCCCCGGCTCTCCCGCTCCAACGGCCAGGGGCTGAACGCCAACGTCACGCAGCGGACGCCGGCCTCGACCAGGCGACGGGCCACGATCAGGTTCTCCAGCAATTTCGGGCCGCCGTGCTCCGGCTCTCCTCCCGAGGGCACGCCGTAGCGGGCAAGCGTGCGAGGGTCTTCTCGCGAGAGGTCGAGCGCCTCGGCCACCGTGCTGGAACTCAGCAGGTCGAACGCCTGCGTCGTGTAGGCGTCGAACGAGGCGATCGCCCGGGTCCGGTCGAGGTCCCTTCGGAAGCGGTCGAGGCTGCCGAGCAACGCCCGGCGATCGGCCAGGCGGTTCAAATCCACTCCTGAAAGATTGATGTCGTCGCTCGCCTTCTTGAACGGCTCGAACCCGGCGTGCCGGGCGCCGAGATAGCCCCCCTGGTTCAGCGAGGCCCGGGTCGTCGATTCCGTGTTCGGCGGCGCGAGGCTCAGAAAGGGCGGCACGGCCGGGTCGCTCGGCCCCCGGATCGCCGAGAGCACGGCGCCGATCGAGGGCCAGCCCCCCTCGGGGTAGCCCGGGATCTCGGGCGAGTCCCCCTGCTGCGGGTGGCTCTCCCAGCCGGTCAGGCACTGGTGCAGGTTGTGGTCGTCGCGCCCGCCGACGAGGGTCCGGATCACGGCGAATCGGTCCATCGCCGCCGCCAGCCTCGGCATCAGTTCGCTGATGAAAATGCCCGGCACGCCCGTCTCGATCGGCGAGAACTCCCCCCGGATCTCCGCCGGGGCCTCGGGCTTCAGGTCGAACATGTCCAGGTGCGGCGGCCCGCCGGGCAGGACGACCATGATGATCGCCTTCTCGGAGGATCCGCCGCCCGACGCCTGCTCGGCCCGGAGGATCTGCGGCAGCGACAGGCCCCCGAAGGCCAGGCTCCCCACTTTCAAGAACCCCCGCCGCGACACGCCGTCGCAGTATCTCCCGCCCGGTCCGCTGATCGAGAGCATCGTCTTCTCCGTCCCGGTACATGTGCGAAATCGGGAGGCGCGCGCCGATCTGAAGAGGCATTGGCGGGAGAGGTGCAACGCCCGTGTTGATCCCACCGTTGTACCGGCCCCGCGGCTCCGGGACAACTCCGGACCGGCCCCGTGTCCCCGGGCGCCCCGCTCCGCTATGGTGAGACGGTCGCCGGTGTGTCCCTCGGGCGATCTGGCCCGCCGTCGGCCACGTCCCCGATTGAATTCCTTCGATGGAGTTGATCGATGAGCCGAACCGTCCGACCCCGCTCCCGGGCAGGTCTCGCCTGGGTGCTCTGCTGCGCAGCCGTCCCCGCCATTGCCCAGGGGGCCTTTGATGAATCCCCCTCCACCTTCACCCCCGAGCTGATCGCCCGGCTCCGGGTGGTCACGCAGGCCGCCGCCTCGCCCGACGGAGGGCAGATCGCCTACGTCCTGGCCGTCCCCCGCGACCTGAAGGCCGGCAAGGACGGCCCGGCCTGGACCGAGCTGCATCTGGTCGACGGCGAGGGCCGGAGCCGGCCGTTCGTCACCGGCGAGGTGAACGTCTCTCAGGTGGCCTGGACCCCCGACGGCTCCGGGATTTCCTTCGTGGCCAAACGCGGCAACGACGAGCAGCCGAGCCTCTACGTCATCCCCGTCGACGGCGGCGAGGCCCGCCGCGTTCTCGCTCACAAGGAGGCGATCGCCTCCTATTCCTGGAGTCCCGACGGCGACCGCGTCGCCTTCCTAAGCAGCGATTCGGTCCCCGACGAGCAGAAGAAGCTCCGCGACCAGGGGTTCACGCAGCGCATCTTCGAGGAGGAGTGGCAGCCTGTCCGCGTCCTGATCGCCGAACTCGGCGACGACGCGGGCGACCCGAAGGCCCTGGAGCTGGACGGCTCGGCCTCGGAGTTGTCCTGGAGCCCCGACGGCGAGCACCTGGCCGTCGCCCTCGCGCCGACCCCCAGCGTCGACGACTCCTTCATGAAGCGGAAGGTCCACGTCATCGAGGCCGAGTCGGGCGAGGTCGTCCGGGCCCTCGACAACCCCGGCAAGCTCGGCGCCGTCCGGTGGAGCCCCGACGGGACCCGACTCGCCCTGATCTCGGCCGCCGACCTGAACGACCCGTCCCCCGGTCGCGTCCTCGTCGGGTCGATCGACGACGGGACGCTCACCGAGCTGGCCCCCGGCCACGAAGGCCAGTTCGAGGATCTCACCTGGCTCGATGAGACGACGCTGCTCGCCCTCAGCTCCGAAGGGGTGCAGACGACCCTCCGCAGGCTCTCTGTCGACGACCCCAGCCAGAGCGAGGTCGTGGTCGAAGGCCCGGTGATCCTCAACGCGATCCACCACCCGCACGGCTCCCAGGCGATCGCCCTGGTCGGCGAGACGCCGAAACACCCGGCCGAGGTCTACCGGATGGACCCGGACGCCTCCGAGCCGGAGCGCCTCACCCACCATAACACTGTGCTCGACGACCTCCGATTCGCCGAACAGGAGGTCATCACCTACACCGCCCGCGACGGCCTGGAGATTGAAGGGATCCTGATCCACCCGCTCGACCGCGAGGAAGGGGCCCGGTCGCCGCTCATCCTCTACGTCCACGGCGGCCCCGAGGCACACGACCGCAACGGCTGGCTGACCGGCTACGCCACGCCCGGCCAGCTCGCCGCGAGTCGCGGGTTCGCGGTCTTCTACCCGAACTACCGGGGGAGCACCGGCCGCGGCGTCGAGTTCTCGAAGCTCGGCCAGGCCGACGCCGCCGGCAAGGAGTTCGACGACCTGGTCGACGCCATCGACCACCTCGACGAAGTTGGCCTGATCGACCCGGAGAAGGTCGGCATCACCGGCGGGTCGTACGGCGGCTACGCCTCGGCCTGGGGGGCGACCTACTATTCCGATCGCTTCGCCGCGGCCGTGATGTTCGTCGGCATCTCCGACAAGCTCTCGAAGGCCGGGACCACCGACATCCCCGAGGAAGAATACCTTGTTCATGCCCGCAAGCGTCCCTGGGACGACTGGCAGTTCTTCCTCCAGCGCAGCCCGATCCACCACGTCACGAAGGCCCGGACCCCCATCCTCATCCTCCACGGCGAGGACGACCCCCGCGTCCACCCGGCGCAGTCGCTCGAGCTGTTCCGCTACCTGAAGCTCGTCGACCAGGCCCCGGTCCGGCTCGTCCTCTACCCGGGCGAGGGGCACGGCAACCGCCGGGCCGCCTCGCGATACGACTACAACCTGCGGATGATCCGCTGGATGGAGCACTACCTCAAGGGCGAAGGCGGCGACCCGCCCCCCCTGCGGGTCGAGTACGAGGCGCTCGGGGGCGACTCCGATTCGTGACGCGACGATCGGCCCCTTGTGGCGATTTCGTGACGCCGGGATCGGCCCCTTGTGGCGATCGCTCCCCATCCGGCGGTGCGATCGCCACACGACGCCGGGCGCCGTCGCCTCCGGACAACGCCGGCCGGGCCGACCGCTGCCGAGGGCCCGCGCATCGCCCCGAATCGGGAGATCCCCGCCCAATCCCCGCCGCGCATCCCGGATCGTGACATATCCTGCTTCCAAAGGGAGAGCGGGGCGGCGGCGGGCCTCCCCCGCCGCGCTCGCCGACCCTCGGGATCCGGACGGCCGCTTGCCCTCGATCGGGCGGCCCGCCCCTCGGGCGGCCGGCGGCCGTCGATGCGCGGATGAGTGAATCAGATGCAAGCGCCACCATGTGACCTGATCGCCCTCCCCGTCGCCCAACCGGAGCGATGGTCCTGGGGCCGCCAGGCCCCGATCGTGCCGGCGAGCCTCGCGACGGCGATCCTGGACTCGGCCACGATCGAGATGGTCGCCCCCCCGGCCGCCCGGAGGCCGGACGCGATGCCGGTCGGGGCCGACCACGGGCCGGTCGACCCCGGGATCCGGGGCCGCCGCATCGGCCCTTACCTGCTGATCGAGCCGCTCGGCGCGGGGTCTCAGGCGGTCGTCTGGCGGGCCGTGACCGACCGCCCCGGCGACGGGGTGGTCGCCCTGAAGATCCTGGCCGGCGGCCGGGGGCACGACCCCCGGCGCCTCGCCCGATTCCGCCGAGAGGCCGAGCGCGGCCGCCGGCTCGCCGGCCTGGCCACCCTGCCGGTCGTCGACTTCGGCATGGCCGACGGCGTCGCCTACATGGCCATGCCGGTCGTCGAGGGGGACCCCCTGAGCGAGGTCATCGCGCGTCGCCGAGGCGAGCTGGAGGAGAGCCCCCGGCCGCCGCACTGGCTCGACCCGCTCGCCCGGTCCGCCTACGTCCGGGCCGTCCTCACCATCATGGAGCAGGTCGCCCGGGCGTTGGCCAGGGCCCACGCGGCCTCGGTGGCCCACCGCGACATCAAGCCGGCGAACATCCTGGTCGATCGGACCCGGACCCGGGGCGGGGCCTACCTGACCGACTTCGGCCTCGGCCGCGACCTGGACGTCGCCACCCCCGAACAACTCCAGGACGGTGCCGGAACTCCCCTGTACATGGCCCCCGAGAAGCTCCGCGGCGGCCCCAGGGACGAGCGGCTCTGCGACATCTACGCCCTCGGCGTGACCCTGTTCGAGGCCGTCACGCTCTCCCGACCGTTCCAGGTGCCGGACGGCTGCCCGCTGCCGGCCCTGGCCCCCTGCCTGCTGGCCCAGCGCCCCCTGCGCCCCCGGGACGTCTGCCCGGGGCTATCGCCCTCCTTGGAGTCGATGATCGAGCGGGCAATGGCCCCCGACCCCTCGGACCGCTACCCGACGGCCGAGGCCCTGGCCAGGGATCTCCATCGCCTGCTGATTTCGGGATGAGGCGTCCGGCCCGATCGCCCCCGCGACGTGACCGGTCGGGCCCAGGCCGGCCCGGACCCGCGGGGGAGCACCACGATTGCCCCGGGCCGATTTCCCGGTACGATGGCGGTCGATCGCCCGATGGTCCCCGAGCCGGTGAAGAGGCCGAGGGCGCGGGGGTGCCTCGCTCCCTCCCGATCGCACCAGGAGTCCGCGCCGATGGAGTCGTTCCTGCCTCTCGATGTCCTGTCTCGCTGGGTTCATGTGGGGACTGCGATCGTGGTCCTGGGGGGCAGCGTCTTCCTCCGATTCGTCCTGATGCCCGCCGCCTCGGCCGCCCTGAGCGAGGCCGATCACGAGGCCCTTCGGCTTCGCTTGATGGCCACCTGGCGCCGGGTCGTGACCATCGGCATCGCCCTGTTCCTGCTCAGCGGCTTCTACAACTACCTCGCGGTGGCGATCCCGAGGCACCGGGGCGACGGTCTCTATCACGCCCTGATGGGCACGAAGATGCTCCTGGCCTTCGTCGTCTTCTTCCTCGCCTCGGCCCTCGTCGGCCGGTCGGAGGGGCTGGCGGGCATCCGCCGCAAGTCCCGGCAATGGCTGGCGATCACCGTCCTCCTCGGGTTCCTCATCGTCTGCATCTCCGGCTTCCTCAAGGTCGCCCGCCCCGGCGCGATCGCGGAGGAAAGCCCCGCCTCCACCGACCTCGCCCCGCAGGAAGGTTGACCGGGGCCCGGCAGGCTCGAATCAGGCCACCGTCTGGTCGTCCTCGGGGAGCTCGGTGTCCTTCGTCTCCGGGGCGATCGCCAGGAGGGCGATGCCGACGAGGAAGACGAGGCTGACGACGGCGACGGCGGGTCGGACGCCGATGGTCGCGCCCAGGCCGCCGCGGACGAGGAGCATGACGGCCCCGAGGATGCGGCCGACGTTGAAGCAGAAGCTCGACCCGGTGGCCCGCAGGTGGGTCGGAAACAGCTCGGGGAAGTAGATCGCGTAGCCGGCGTGCATCCCGACGACGAAGGCGGCCATTAGGGTGAGCAGGATCACGGTGCTCAGCAGGGTCGAGGCGGTCAGGAAGGTCAACGGGACCAGGACCAGGGCCCCGACGTGGTAGAGCAGGAACGTCTTGCGGCGGCCGATCGTCGAGGCGAGCGGGGCGAACGCGAGCAGGCCGGCGGCGCTGCCGGTCAGGGTGATGAGGGAGTAGACCTGGCTGGCGCGGGCCTGCTTCTCGGCGTCGGAGAGGGAGTCGCCGAGCACGTCCTTGACCAGCTCGGGGGCGAAGGCGAAGACCCCCCAGTAGGTCCCGAGCCCGACGGCGGCCAGGCCCATGCCGATCAGGGCCCTCGGCCGCCAGCGGCGGTCGCCGAGCAACTGGCCGAGCGACCCGGCCGATCGCCTCGGGGCGGTTGGTACGGGATGGCCGCTCGGCGTCGGGACGGCCCCAGAATCCTGCGTCGCTCGCCGCCAGCGCTCCGGCTCGCGGAGGCTGAGGCGGATCCAGAGGACCAGGAGGGCCGGGAGCAATCCGATCAAAAAGGCCCAGCGCCACTGATCCGGCTCGGAGAAGATCCAGCCGGTCGCCGAGGCCAGGACCAGGCCGATCACGCTGGAGGCGTGGAAGGCGCCGCCGGCCCAGGCCCGCCATCGGGTCGGGACCGACTCGGCCACCAGGGAGGCCGCGACGGCCCACTCGCCCCCGACGCCGATCGCCACGAGGAATCGGAGCGTGTGCAACTGCCAGACCTCGGTGACGAAGTAGGTCAGGGCCGAGAAGACCGAGTAGACGAGGATCGTCAGCCCCATCGTCCGGACCCGGCCGACCCGGTCGGCGAGCATCCCGAAGCCGAGCCCGCCGGCCGCCCCGCCGATCAGGAAGAGGGCCAACGCCACGTTGCTGTGCCAGTCGATGCGGCCTCGGAGCGCGTCGGTCAGCTCCGCCCCCGGGGCACCGCCGAGCAGCTCGCGGAGCATCGGCCCCTTGAAGACGGCGAAGAGCTGCCCCTCGTACACGTCGAAGACCCAGCCGGCCGAGGCGATCGTGAAGACCAGCCAGGCCGACGTGCCGAGGCTGCGTGAGGATCGGTCGGGATCAGGCTCGGGCTCGGTTTCGGGTCGTGACATCGTGGCGTCCGGGAGCAACAAGGAGGAAAAGGGTGCCGGGTTCGAGGGACAATCGCCCACATGATCGGCCATCAATGGCCCCGTGTCGACCGACCACTCAGGGCAGGAGCGGCCCGGCCCGCCGACGCCCCCAGAGCGGCGCCGGGCGGAAGCCTTCGGCGAAGCGGACGCCGACCTGGAACCCCCGGAACCTCGCCTGCGTCTCGGCCAGGTCGGCCAGGGCGTGGATGCCGCCGTCGGATCGGCCCGTCTGGCTGGCGTGGCAGGCGAGCATCCGGCGCTTCAGGTCGAAGTGGTCGGAGATGTCCACATAGAGGGACGGCTCGAACCCCGACCCGGCGATCGTGTCCATGAAGACCAGGGCGGGGGGCCGGTCGAGGCTCGGCTGGTCCCCCAGATGCCCCCCCGAGGCCGCGAACCAGGAGGCGGCCGCGGTCAGCTCGCCCACCCGGATATGGTCGATGTGATAATCCTCCGGCGCGTGGGTCAGGATGAGATCCGGCCGGGCCTTGCGGATGACCGAGACGAACCGATCGCGGGCCTCGGGCGTGTCGAAGACCCCGGCATCCCGGAAGTCGAGGAAGTCGATCGGGGCGCCGAGCAGGCTCGCGGCGTCCTCGGCCTCGGCTCTGCGGCGATCGGCCAGCGCCGGGTCGGAGCCGGCCGGGCCGCCGCGGTCCCCCCGGCAGGCGACGGCCAGGTGGACCGACGAGCCGAGTTCGAGGAAGCGGGCGAGCGTGCCGGCGCAGAGGATCTCGATGTCGTCCGGGTGGGCGGCGATCGCCAGGACGCGCCGGGGCAAGGACAGGGGGTATGGATACGTGCTCATTGGAGTCGGACCTCGACCGGCCGGGCGACCTCGTCGGTGATGACGATTTCGGCATCCGCGTGGAGCCTCAGGAGCGAGGCCGGGCAGCTCGCCGAGAGGGGCCCGTGGACGGCGAGGCGGACGACCCCCGGCTGCCACGGGCGGTTGGCGTAGATCCGGACGCGGCGGGCACCGAGGATCTCGTGCATGCCCAGGGTCACCGCCCGGGTCGGGATCAAAGGGAGGGCGCAGCTCAGGTTGACCGCCATGTGGGCCCGGGAGGCGGGGGCCACGTCGAGCACCCGGGTGCCTCGGCGGGCGAAGTCGTCGACGGGGGTGTCCGGCTCCGGCTCGTTGAACGCGAGGTGCCCATTGAGGCCGATGCCGCCGAAGCAGGCATCGACGCCGCCGAGTCCCTGGATGCGCTGGGCGGTCTCATCGGGCGACCGCGGGTCGGGGCAGAGGCGGCGATCGGTCCTCGGGGCCCTGTCGGGGGGCAGCTTGGCGTAGAACTCGCGGTCGAGGAACCCGCGGAAGCTGAGGGGGTGGCCGGGGTCGATGAGGGAATCGGAGTCATCGAGGAATTCGTCCATCTGGATGATCGTGGTGCCGGAGAGGTCGAGCCCCTCGTCGGCGACGAGGCGTGCCAGGTGCCGGTACTGGCCGACCGGGCCGACGGGGACGATCAGGCAGGTGGGCCGCCCCTGGCGGGCGTTCTCGAGCACCTCGGCGGCCATGGCGCGGGCCATGTCGATCATCAAGGAATCGGCATCCCCGGCGATGCGGACCCGCACGGGAGATCCCCGGCCGAGGGCGTCGCGAGGAGTGTCCATCACGTCCCAGAGGTTCATGGCGCGGGCCTTTTCGGGGGTCGGTCAGGGGTGATCGCGATCGGCTCGATCCCGAGGGGCGTCGGGCCGACCCGGCGTCACGAGTGTTCCGGACCCGTCCGCGAACTTCAAGGAGGTGGGGGAGATCTCCGGGAGGACATCGGGGCGGACGATCTCCCGGGACTGGCCGCCGAAGGGGCCAGAGCGAGGGTGTCGGATCGGGAAATCGGGTCAGGTGTCAGGGCTGCCGGGGGATGTTCTGCGGAGGTCGAGGGGCCTCGGCGGCGGAACCAGGGCCGTCGGGCGGGGGTGTGTCACCCGGGAATCGGGGTCCGGTGCGCGAACCGCCGGGGGAGAGGTCGGCCGAGGGGTCGCGTCGCAAGCTGTTGCGATGATGGGGATTGGGCGAATCGGTGCGAGGGTCTGGGGAGGAGTTTGGCGGTTCGTTTCGGGAGTTCGGCGGCGGGGAGGGTTGGGGGCGTTGTGGGTCGCTGGCGGGAGCCGGGGGTTCGGCGGGGGTCGGAGAGACGTTCGGGAGGCCGGCGCCGGTGCTGGGGGTGTCGGCGAAGCGTTTGCGGGAGGCGTGGGGGTGGGCCTGGTGCCACTGGCGGTCCTGGTCCTTC
>NZ_JBFEFH010000011.1:0-188489 GCF_040717455.1 Tautonia sp. JC769 | reverse complement strand
GCCTTCGCGAATCATCCATGACTTCGCCAGGGCGTCCGGATAGAATCGCGCGGAGCGATGCCACGCGGGCCGCTCCCCACGTCGGGAGATCGCCCTTCGTCGACGCAACCGCTTGCCCGGGAGATGACCGCGATGAGACTCCGATTCCCGATCGCCGCCGCGTGCGGCACCGGCCTGATGGCATTCGTGCTCGGCCCCCTCGTCTCGGCGACCGGCCAGGACGAACCGCGCCCCGAACCCAGGCTCGAACTGCCCGGCGACCAGGCGAGGCCCGATCGGGGCGGGGATCGAGAAGGCCCCCCGGTCGATCGCCTGCAGGCCGAGCTGGCCGAGCTGCGCCGAATGCTGGAACGAGAACGCGACGCCCGCCGCCAGGCCGAGGAACGGCTCGAACGCTCCCGGGGGGAGGAAGATCGTGCCCGGCGGGGTGAAGGCTACCAGGGTGATCCGTTCGGCCCGGGGTTGCGCGAGCGCACGGAACGCGTCGAACGGGAACACGTGGAACGCGTCGAACGGGAACGGGAACGGGAGCAGGACCGCGATCGGGAACGGGAACGGGAACGGGGCGATCGCCGAGAGACGCCGGGGATTGTCGCCGTCGCCGAGGCGAAGGTCGAGGCGGCTCGGGCGGTCCTGAACGTCGCGGAGCTTCGCCTCGATGTCGCTCGGCGGAAATCAGCAGACGCGGACGGACCGGGGGGCCGCCAAATCATGAGCGACGAGCAGGCGACGATCCTTCGCCTGGCCGTCGCCGAGGCCGAGGCCGCCGTCGCCGAGGCCCGCGTCAGGGTGCTTGAGTCCGAGTACAACCTCGGCCAGGTCGCCCGGGCGGCCGAGGATTCCGGCGAGGACGCGGTCGTGAAGGTCGAGTCGGAATTCCGAGTGGACGATGCCCTGGAGACGGCCGAGCAGGTCATCGGCATCATCCGCCGCTTCCAGGCCGAGGGGCGTCCTCGCTGAGTCGACCTTTGTTTCCCAAATCGCCCGCCCTCGGCTCCCGGACGCGACAGGCCGGGGCGGGTGACGGGGTTGTCCCGGCTCGTCCCCAATCGATCCCCCCCTTGCTCCGATGGCGCAGCACACCCTTCCCGACCTCGGAGCCGAGGGCAAACCCCGACGCGACCCGGCCGAGCCGTTCGTCCCCGGCTGGAGAGGGACGCCGGGCAGGGTGCCTCCGCTGGCCCCGGTGGCCGTCGCGCTGGCGTCGGGGATCATCCTCGATCGGTTCGGCGCGTGGTGCGGGACCGCGACCTGGGCGGCGATGGCGTTGTCGGCCTCGCTCGTGGCCCTGGTCGGCTTGAACAGGAAACGGCTCTGCTACCCTGCGCTGCTGCTGGCGATCGCGGCCCTCGGCGGGGCCTGGCACCACTGGCGGTGGTCGGACCTGGCGGCGGACGACCTGGCGAGGGTCGTGACCGAGGAACCGAGGCCCGGCTGGGTCCGCGGGATCGTGTTGACCGTCCCCGAGCATCGGGCCGGCTCGGTCGCCGAGGAACGCCCCGGAGACGACGGCTACACCCGGTTCGAGCTGCGGATCACCTCGGCCAGCGACGGCCGGCAGTGGCACCGCGCCTCGGGCAAGGCGCTGGTCACGCTGGGAGGACGGGACGATCGCCTGTCGATGGGGGACGCGATCGAGGCGGCCGGCTCGATCGCCCTGCTGCCCGGACCGCTCAACCCCGGCGAAACCGACCCGAGGCTCGCCCCTCGCGCCCAGGGGGTCCGCCTGAAGCTGTCGACCGAAGGGCCGGACGGCGTCAGGATCGACCCGGAGGGGGCACCGTCGCTCCGGCTCCGCTGGCTCGGCCGGGTCCGGGCCGCGAGCGAGGCGCGCCTGGCCGATCTGCTCAGCGATCGGACGGCCCCGGTGGCGGCGGCCCTCTTGCTCGGCAGGCGGGGGGGGATCGACGGCGAGACGTCGTCCGCCTTCTCCCGGACCGGGACGGCGCACCTGCTGGCGATCTCGGGGTTGCACCTGTCGGCCGTGGCCGGGGTGGTGGGGCTGCTGGCGGTCGTCCTCGGGTTCAATCACAAGGATGCGGCGAAGATCGTGCTGGCGGCGACGATCGCCTATGCGACGCTCGTCGGCTGGACCCCTTCGGTCGGTCGGGCCGCGGCGATGGTGGGGGCCGTCTGCGTGGCCGCGATCGTCGATCGGAGCAGCTCGCCGGCGAACACGATCACGCTGGCGATTTTGGCGACGATGGCGATCAATCCGGCCTCACTGTTCCGGATCGGCTGGCAGCTGTCGTTCCTGGCCATCGCGGTCCTGATCCTCGGGGTGCCTCCGCTCGTGCGATGGATCGAACGCAGGTGGTTCGCCCCCGACCCGGACGACGACCCGCTCGATGCCCTGGAGCGCAGGCTCGAACCGGCCTGGAAAGGCGTTGCCCGCCGCCTGGCCCTGGTCCCGGTGCTGGCGCTGGTGGCGTCGGCGGCCGTCTGGCTGGCGACGATGCCCCTGATCGCCTGGCGGTTCAACGTGGTGGCGCCGATCGGCATTCTCTTGAACCTGCCGATGATCCCGATGATCAGCGGCGCCGTCATCCTCGGGGGATTGGCCCTGATCGGCTCGATCGCCTGGCAACCCCTGGCGATGCCCGCGGCCCGGCTCTGCGACGGGCTGCTGGGCCTCTCGCTGGCGATCGTCGACCGGTCGGAGGCAGTCCCCTTCGGTCATGTCTTCGTCCCCACGCCGCCGACCGGCTGGGTGATCGCGGGTTATGTGATGCTCGCGATGGCCTGCCGGGCGTCGGCGGCGCGCTGGCCGTTGCCGATGCGTCGCGCGGCCTGGATCGGCGTCGTCGTGGTGGGGTCAATCGGGGCGGTGGTGACGATGACCCCGCGGCGGCCGTCGTCGTTCGAGGTCGAATTCCTGGCCGTCGGCCACGGGCTGGCGACGGTGATCCGGGGGCCGGACGGGTCGGCCTCGCTCTACGATTGCGGCCGCTCGGGCGACCCGAGCGTCGGCCGCCGGATCGCCGCGCCGGCGCTCTGGGCGCGGGGCATCCGTCGGATCGACCGCCTGGTGATTTCCCATGCCGACGCGGACCACTACAACGGCGTTCCCGACCTGATCGATCGGTTCGCCATCGGCGCGATTGTGGTGCCCGACGGGCTCGACGAGCGGAACAATCCCGGGGCCGGGGCCTTGCTCGATCAGGCCCGATCGCGTCGGATTCCCATTCACGAGGTCGCGCGCGGCGATCGGTTCGAAGTGGTACCGGGCCTGGTGGCGGAGGTCCTCCATCCGGCCCGGGGCTGGCTGCCCGACGCCGCCGACAACGACCGGAGCCTGGTGCTCGACCTGGCCGTCGGCCCCGATCACCTGTTGCTGACCGGCGACCTCGACGGGGCGGGGCTGGCCGAGCTGCTGGCGATGCCTCGCCGGCCGATTGCGGTGATGCTGGCCCCCCACCACGGCGGCCGGTCGGCCAATCCCCCCTGGCTCTACGACTGGGCCAGCCCCTCGGCGGTCATCTCCAGCCAGCGGGCGACCCGGCCGGGGGCGTCGGATGCGCTGGAAGGGCTGGAGGATCGGGGGATCTCGGTGTTCCGGACCTGGCAATCGGGGGCCGTCCGCGTCTCCTGGGACGCCGATCGGATGGCCGAGGGTCCGAAGCTCTCGGGATGGAAGCCTCCCGACCCGCCGCCGGTCCCGGGTGGCGGAGGTTCCGAGCCGAAGCGGCGGATCGTTTCGGCCGCGATCCTGCCCCTCGGGTCGTCCTGGATCGTGCGGGGGTTGGTCTGCGTCGGGGGAATCCTGCTCGGTGTCTGGCTCTGCGGGGCCTCGGCGGTGGTCGTCTGGGGAGCATGGTCGCTGGTGCTCCCTGGGCGAGGGAACGGGAGCGGCCAGGAAGTCACGTTCCCGGCCCCCTGGCGGTCGGTTTCGATCGTTGCCCGGGATGGGGTCCGGCTCCGGGCCTGGCAACGGGGGCCGAGGGAGGGCGTCTCGGCCCTCGGTCCTGGCCGCGTCGCGATCATCGTGCATGGCCTGGCCGAAGCCTCGCCGAGCATGCAAGGCAGGGCCGAGGCCATCGTTCAACGCGGTTGGGCCGTCTTGCTGCCGGATTTGCGGACCTTCGGACGGAGCGAAGGGGACCGCGCCTCGTACGGGGCCAGGGAGGCCGGGGATCTGGTGGGCTGGGTCGACCTCTTGCGCGACGAGGATCCGGGCGCCCGGGTGGTCGTCTGGGGCCGATCGATGGGGGCGGCCGTCGCCCTGCGCGCCGCGGTCGAGGACGACCGGATCGAGGCGGTCGTGCTGGAGGCGCCCTACGACGATCTCCGCGAGGCCCTCTCGCTGCGGTTGAAGAGGCTCCGGTTCTCGGGCGCCGCCCGGCTCGGCGGGCTTGTCCTCTGGCAGGCCTCCCGGATCGCCGGCGCCCGGATCGATCTCCCCCGGCCGATCGACCTGGCCCCCCGATTCCAGCGGCCGGCCCTGATCCTCCGGGGAGAGGCCGACACCGTCACCCCTGCCCCGGCCATCCGTCGGCTGGCGGACGCCTTCCCCGACGATCACCGCCCCGAGGTCGTCCCCGTCGCCGAGGCCGAGCACGCCGAGGTGTTCGACCGGGGGGGCCCGGCCCTGGTCGCGAGGATTCTCGGGTTCCTCGACCGGTCGCTCGATCGACCCGGGCTTCGATCGGCCGATCAGGAGTCGGTTTCCCCGAGCGTCGAGCGGAGCGACCGGATCTGATCGGCCGGGCCGTCCCCTTCGAGGTCGGACCACTGGCCGAAGACGAGGACCGTGCGGCGAGGGGTCCGATAGCATCGGATCGAGCACGAATTGGTCGCGTCGAGGCTCATGAACTCGACCTCGTGGCCGACCGCCTGGTGCCCGTCGATCGACTCGATGACGGGGAAGGCATCGAGATCCGGATACTCCTGCTCCATCGCGTCGAGCGCCTGGCCGGCGACCTCCGAGGGCTCCGGGCAGGTCTCGTCGATCGCGACCAGGGCGAAGGCGACGCCGTTCGGCGAGTGGACCGAGACGGTCGTCTTCTCGCCGTCGGAATCGACCTCGACGTTCCAGTCTGCCGGATACTCGAATCGGATGCCGTGTTCGTCGAAGCGGCCCGTCATGAGCAAGGGGTTCCTTTACTGGTCCCGGCCCCGGTCTACGAGACGCCCTCTTGCATCTCGACTCAGGCGGCCCGAGCGTGATCCAACTGCTGCCCTGATCCTATCGTATCGAGCTCCGGCCCTGACCGCGACCTCGCCCGCGGCCTCCGGTGCCCTTCGGTTGGCCGGTCGAGGGGGAGGCGGCGGGGTGTTGATCGGCGGATCGCGTCCGTAGAATAGCCACCGTGATGCAGCCAGGCGGCGAAGGGGGCGACACCATGCAAATCACCGTTCTCGTCGAACCGATTCCGGGAATCGGTTTCCGCGCCTCGGGTGGGCCGTCGATCGGCATGGAAGCCGTGGGGGCGACTCGGGATGAGGCGATCGGGAACCTTCGTGCTTTGATCGCCAAGAAGATCGTCGCCGGAGCCGAACTGGTGCCGCTGGAAATGGAGGGGACCGACCCCGGTGAGAACCCCTGGAACCAGCATGCCGGCGTCTTTCGCGATGACCCGCTGTTCGAAGTCTGGCAAGAGGCCATCGCCGAGGCCCGCCGAGACGAGGATCCGGGGCCGAAGCGGTGATGAGCCTCCTTGTCCTTGATACCGATCTCTTGTCGCTCTTCCAGCGTGGTCATCCCTCGGTCGTAAGCCGATGTCAATCTCACCCGCCGAATGCCCTGGCCGTGACGATTATCACGGTCGAGGAGCAGCTTTCGGGCTGGTACACGCTGCTCCGGAAGGCAACACGCCCCGAGCAACTCCCGGCGGTCTACGCCCGACTTCAGACCAATGTGCAATTCTTCTCGGCAGTCACAATCCTCCCATTCTCAGCCCAGGCTGCGGACCGCTACCGTGACCTGCTGAAGGACAAGCTGGGGGTAGGTCGCATGGATCTGCGCATCGCATCGGTCGTCCTGGAGCATTCGGCGACCCTGGTCACGAGGAATCGTCGGGATTTCGGACGCGTCCCCGGCCTGACGATCGAGGACTGGACGACCTGATCGCCGCTCCGGAAGTTGGCCGATCGGGGGCGAGCCTGCTAGAGTAAAAGGCGGTGGCGCGTCGGCCGGGGCGGCCGACCCGGTCGGAGTGCGCCCCGGCCGTCGCGGGTCGGATCGCGGACGACGTTCGTTTGACCTGATCGATCGAAGAGAGCCAAGCACCGATGCGAGTCCTGTCGGGAATCCAGCCGTCTGGCCCGTTGCACCTGGGGAATTACTTCGGGGCGATCCGCCAGTTCCTCGAACTGCAGAAGGGCAACGAGGTCTTCTACTTCGTCGCCAACTATCACGCCCTGACCAGCACCCGAGACGCCGAGAAGCTGCGCGCGTACACCGACGACGTGGTCGTGACCCTGCTCAGCTTCGGCATCGACCCCGACGCCGTCACGCTCTTCGTCCAGTCGGACGTGCCCGAGACGACCGAGCTGGCCTGGCTCCTGACCAGCGTGACGCCGATGGGATGGCTGGAGAAGTGCGTCAGTTACAAGGACAAGGTGCAGCAGGGTATCCCGGCCGAGCACGGGCTGTTCGCCTACCCGGTCCTGCAGGCGGCCGACATCCTGCTCTACGACGCCGACCTCGTCCCCGTCGGGCAGGACCAGAAGCAGCACCTCGAAATCACCCGAGACATCGCCGATCGGTTTAACAATACGTATGGCGAGACGTTCAAACTTCCCGAGCCGTACATCCTGAAGGATGTCGCCGTCGTGCCCGGCACCGACGGTCGGAAGATGTCCAAGAGTTACGGCAACACGATCGACCTGTTCGACGACCCGAAGCTCATCACCAAAAAATGCAAGCGCCTGATCACCGACAGCCGCCCCCCCGAAGAACCCGGCGACCCGAGCAAGCTCGACGAGTTCCCCCTGTTCCTCCTCTTCCGGCTCTTCGCCCCGGCCGAGGAGTGGGAGGACATCAAGCGGCAGTACCTCGAAGGCGGCCTCGGCTACGGGACGGTCAAGGTGCGCCTGGCGGAGCTGATCATCGACCGCTTCGCCGAGGCCCGCGAGCGCCGGGCCGAGCTGCTCGCCCACCCGGAGCGACTGGCCGAGGTGAAGGCCGCCGGCGCCGCCAAGGCTCGCCGGGCCGCCCGGGCCGTCCTCGACCGCGCCCGGCTCGCCTGCGGCATGGCCTGATCGGCGGGCGGGTCGATCCGGGGGCCGGCGGCCCGATCCCCGGGACGAGCCGCCGGCCTCGATTGCCGGTCAGGCGACCCGGCCCCGACGCCCCCGCCCGGCGACCGCGACCACCCCGGCCAGGCCGAGGCCGAGCAGGGCGAGGCTCGCCGGCTCGGGGATGACCGCGTATCGGATCGCGAAGTCATCCATGGCGAAGTAGGCCGGCGTGTTCATGCCGAACGTCCCGACGTCCGAGGACGTGAGCCGGAAGCCGAGGCTTTGCGCCCCGATCAGGGACGACAGATCGACGGTGGCCCAGTCCTCGAGAATGTAATCGAGGCTGTTGTCGTCGGACCGGAAATCGGCGAGGTAGAAATCGACCTCGCCGAGGACGTCTCCCGAGGCGCCTGCCCCCGAATAACCGACGATCGTCAGCAGGAAGAAGTCGGGATCGTTCCCCGTCGGCCCGCCGAACGCCTTGCCGAACTGGTCGCCATCCCGCATCGAGAGCGCGGTATACGTCGTGTTGGTGAACCTTGCGGACATGCCCACCGGGGCTCGGCCCGGGGCCGGCTCGGGCAGGTCGAACCGGACCGAGGACGGCGACTGGCCGTAGGCGACGGCGTAGTTCCCGTCTCCCGAGGCATCCCCGCCGGCGAAGCTGCTGAACTGATTGCCGAAGCCCGCCGTCGTGTTGTCGGTCCGGTTCGAGTAGGACCAGCCCGACCAGGTCTGCCACGTCGGGTTGTACGAGTTGCGGAAGAAGACGCCCTTGCTGGTGAAGCCCCCCGACCCGTCCGAGCCGTTGTCGAACGACTCGCTCCCCAGCGTCAGGTCGCTGAAGTCGACGGACAGGCTCTCGGCCCGCGCCGACGGCGCGGAGAGCAGGAGCATGAGGGCGAGGGACGGCAGAACACGCGTAGTCATCATGGCAAATAGACTCCTTGATCCATCAGCCCGGGCGGCGGGACCGATCCGCCCCGGGCTGACCGCGATCGCTCGAGAGATGGTCAGAATTCGTCGGCCGAGACGACCTCGCCGCCGGCCCGGGTGCAGATGGCGGCCAGCGGCCGGGGCGCGATCGTTTCCTTCAGGAATCGCGCCGACCCGTCGGCGAACAAGGCGTTCGCGCCGCCGGGGTGCTCGCTGCGGATGTCGTTCTCGAAGGCGGGTGCCTTGTTGATGGGGAAGGCCTGGTCCATCACGTTCCGGGCGTGGAGCCACTGGCCGTCGCTGAAGGCCGAGTCCTCGGAGACGAGTAGGGTGCCCGACGTGCCATCCCGGATCATCGGGATCGAGACGGGCGAGTCGTAGAGCATCGTCCCCTTGGGCGGGTTGTTCGGGCTGGTGATCCGCTCGCCGTAAATCCCGCCGTAGTCGCACCCGCCCCGCCCCTCGACCCGAGGCTCGGGCCGCGACGAGCTGGGGCAGAGGTAGACCGACAGCACCGTCGCGCCGGCCGTGGCGTTGGTCGGGTCATTGTAGGGGAGGTCGATGTTCAGGCTTTCATAGAGCGATGCCTGCTCGATGTGGGGCAGGAGCAAGGCCGACCAGGCGATCCAGCGCAGGCTCGGGGTCGAGGCCCGGAGCCAGCCGCCCGGGGCGAAGGTCCGATGGGCGTCGTGGTAGCCGTGGAAGGCGATCCCCATCTGCCGGAGGTTGTTCAGGCACTGGGCGCGGCGGGCCGCCTCCCTTGCCGATTGCACGGCCGGCAGCAACAACGCGATGAGCACGCCGATGATCGCGATGACCACCAGCAACTCGATGAGCGTGAAGCCACCAGCCCTGACCGGGTGCATGCGGGCACCGCGGCGAAGGTCACGTCGGGTCATGGGCGGTGATCCGGGGGGATCGATCGGCGGGCGCCCTGCGTGAGAGTCGACCTTGCCCGATTCGCGAAGCCATGCCACGATGGCCCCGGAGGCGAGTCACAGGCGATCCCAAGGCGGGCGGATCCGGCGGTCGAGACCCCGGTGGGTCCTCGGAACGGGGGTCGAATCGGAAAATCGACGCATTCCGTCCGGCGGGCTCGTCCCTCGCAGAGCCTGGGCCGGATTCGACGCAAGGTAGGTCTTCTGACTCCCGGGCCTTGCGGATCCGAGCCTTCTCATCGGGCCGATCGGCGCCGCAACGCCGAATGGGCCTCGACAATGGCTGAAGGAGGGGTTGGATCCGCTTTGGAACGCCCGGTCACAGCGGCGGGGCCGTCCCGGATTCTCACCGGGTTCCCTGTTCACCGCTCCCGCAGGAAGCGGGATCGGTCACCTTGGGCCTGTCAACGGAGATCGGATGGTAACGCCGATTCTAGGCGCGCGTCAACCTCCCGGCCAAAATCGCGCCGAGCGGGAGGCGGGTGCTCCCCGATCACGCCTCCCGGAAATTCCCGAACAATCCTCAAGATCCCCCGTCGTTCGGGTCGATCCAACCCGATGAACCCGAAATGCCCAGCCTTCGGATCGGGGCGGGAGGGCGGTTCGATCATCATTCATCGCGGACCCTTCGCGGGAGGAACCAGGATGCGGCGGTCGGTCGTGGGCGTCGGGTGGCTCGTGATCGCCGTCTCGGGCTGCGCGGCGATGGGGCCGAGGGCGGGCCATGGCCCCGATTCCGAGACCTGGGAGCTGCGCCGAGAGCTGAGCCGATCGGCCCGGCAGGCGACCGAGGTGCACGACTTCCCCCGGGCGCTCGGCCTGCTCGCCCGGCTGGCCGAGCTCGACACCCGATCCGCCGACGCCCCCGCCCGCATGGGACGCATCAACGAGGACCTCGGCCAGCTCGACCGGGCCTCCGAGGCGTTCCAGAGGGCCCTCGATCGCGACGCCGACGACATCGATTCCCTGATCGGCCTGGGGAGGGTCGAGCTGGCCCGGGGGAATGCGGCCGAGGCGGTCGCCCGCTTCGACGAGGCCATCGAGATCGACCCGGGCCAGGCCACGGCCCACATCGGTCGGGGCCAGGCCCTGGAACTCCTCGGCCGCGGCGACGAGGCGCTCGCCGCCTACTTCCGGGCCCTGCGGCACGAACCCGACGCCGTCCGGGCCCTGAGCCGGGTGGCCACCATCCAGCTCGACCGCAACCAGCCCGAGTCGGCCCTGGCCCGGCTCGATCACCTGGTCGAGCTCTCGCCCGAGGACCCCGAGACCCGCCACCAGCGGGGGCGGGCTCGCCTGGCGCTCAACCTGACCGGCGAGGCCGTCGCCGACCTCCGGTTCGCCTCGGAACACCTGCCCGATCGGGTCGACGTCGCCTATCTGCTCGCCCTGGCCTACGAGCAGGCCGACCGCACGGAAGACGCCCGGGCCGCCGCCGACCGCGCCCTCGAACTCGACCCGAACTCGACCCTGGTCCGCGAGCTGGCCGATCGCCTGCATCGCTGACCCGATCGACCAGGACCGCCGCGCCTCGAACCGAACCGGAGGCTCCCGTGGGCTGGAAGGCGTCTTGCATCCTCGTCAACGACCGGGAGCCGGGCTACCTGGGCACCCTGCCCGCCCATGACGCCGAGGCGACGCGACGGCTCATCGACGACCTCGGGCTCGGCCCGGCCCGCAGCAAGGGGATGACCTCGTTCGACGAGGGGATGTATCCCCGGGACCTGGTGATCGGGGCCTACGACGGGGCCGCCGTCATCGGCTCGCCGACCGTCGGGGAGCACTGCTTCACCCTCGGCGACGACCCCTTGATGCGTCGGGTGCTCGACCGGTTCCCGGAGGCCGAGATCGCCCGGATCGGCCTGCACAGCGTGGTGAACTTCTGGAGTTACGAGTTCTTCGACCGCGGCCGATTGCGCCGAGCCTACGGCGGATCGGCCGACGACGGCGTGCTGGTCGACCTCGGGGAGCTCTTGCCCGAGGAACGCCCGCACTTCGAGCGATCGGCGATGCGGGACGGCGAACGCGTCTTCCTCGTCGAGGTCAACGGCACCACCGAGGAATTCGACCCGTCGACCTACGGCGAGGAACTCGTCTTCGACGTGATGGGGCGATTCTTCGGCGCCAACATCGCCCGGTCGACCGGAGAGCACGATCCCTTCGCCCTGGTGATGGAAGCCTTCGAGCCGCCGAGGCCCCGGCGCTGGTGGTGGCCCTTCGCGAGGGCCTGACCCGGCGGAACTCCTGTTTTTCCCCCTTCGATCAACGAGCACTCGAGACCCGGGGCATCCGGAGAATCCGGTCGTGCCCGGTATCGACGATGTACAGCCAATCCCCCTCGACGCACACCCCGTGCGGGTGCAGCAAGGTCAGCGAGGGGTGGCCGACGCCCCGGCCCAGCACGGTCGAGAGGGTCTCCGTTTCGGGGTCGTAGCGACGGATCGCGCCATTCAGGTCGTCGGCGATGTAGACCGAATCGTCGGGCCCCACGGCGAGATGCTTCGGCCCGTTCAACCGGGCTTCGAGCGCCGGCCCATCCCGGAACCCGGCTTCCCCCGTGCCGGCCACGGTCCGGATCGTGCCGTCGGCCTCGACCACGCGCAGGGCATGGCCGCCTCGCTCAAGGATATAGACACGCCCCTCGGAGTCGGCCGCGACCGCCCGGGGGTCGACGAGCGGCGAGGAGGCCGCCGGTTTACCATCGGTCGGAACGCCTTTGCGACCATCTCCGGCCACATTGGAAACGTTTCCCGAAGCCAGATTCACGGCCCGAATTCGGCGATTGTTCAGGTCGGCAAGATACAATGCCTCATGATCGGGAGAGAAGGTGATGCACATGACGAAATTGAACGTTGCGTTTGAGGCCGGGCCATCGTCTCCCGAATCTCCGACCGTTCCCGTCCCGATCACGGTGTCGATGGTCCCGTCGTCGGGGTCGATCCGCCGCACGCAGTGGTTCCAGCTATCGGAAATGTAGATGGCGTCATCCGGCCCGACGGCGACGTTGTGCATTCCGTTGAATGTGGCCGCGCGGGCCGGCCCGCCATCGCCTTTGTATCCGGTCGAGCCGTCTCCGGAGATGGTCTGGAAGTCTCCCTCTTGCGTGAGGCGGTGGACCCGACCGCCCCCGAGTTCGACGATAATCATCGTCCCGTCGGCGAGGAAATCGACGCCGAACGGCTCCTCCAAGGGGCCGGGGTCGGCCTCGGGCGGGGCCCCTTCCTCGGGCAGGAGGCGGCCGAGGATCAACTCGACCGCCGAGTCCGATCGAGTCGGCTCGTCGCTCGCCATACCGGTCAATCCCAACATGACGATGCCGAGAACGGCCAGGACGTCCAGCTTGCGGAATCGCATCAACGGTGCTCCGGATCCATCGGGGAAGAGGTGTCGAACGGAGGAAGCCGCAGGTCAGACATCACACAACGCCACGGCCTCGGCCAGGCTCGTCAAGGGGTCGCGCTTCGGGATGAATTCCTGGGCAAGATAACCGTCGAAGCCGGTGTCCACGATCGCCCGGCAGATGGGGGGATAGTTCAACTCCTGGGAGTCGTCCAGCTCGTTGCGCCCGGGGTTGCCCGCAGTGTGGTAGTGGCCGAAGTACGGGTGATTGGCCTCGATGGTCCGGATGATGTCGCCCTCCATGATCTGCATGTGATAAATATCATAGAGCAGCTTGAAATGATCGGACCCGACCCGCTTGACCAGCTCGACGCCCCAATCGGAACGGTCACACATGTAGTCGGGGTGATCGACCTTGCTGTTGAGCAGCTCCATGTTGATGATCACCCCCGCCCGCTCGGCCTCGGGGACGACCTCTCGGAGGGCCTTGGCGCAGTGCTCCAGGCCGGCCCGGTCGTCCATGCCGTTGCGATTGCCGGAGAAGGTGATGACATTGCGCCATCCTTCTTTGGCGGTCGCCTCGATGGCCTCGTGAATCGCCTTGAGGCAATCCTCGTGGTTCTTCGGGTCGTTCAGGCCGACGGCCAGGCCGTGGGTCGAGGTCATCGTGCAGACGAGGCCGTGGCGCTTGAGGGCGTCGAACTCGTCGGGGCGCATCAGGTCCAGCCCGACCAGGCCCATCTCGCTGGCCGCCGACGCCAGCTCGTCGATCGGGAGCCGGCCGTAGCACCACCGGCAGGCCGACTGCTTCAGCCTCCCCCGGGAGACCGCCGTGCCGCGAGGGGGGTCGTCGGCCCCGGCGGCCCCGGACGGGTCGATCGCCCCGACCGTCGCGGCGGCGGCGGCCGTCGATCGCAGCAGGGACCTCCGGGTCATCGGCACGCGGTTGCGGTCGTCCTGGCGACGCATGGTCATCTCCCTCGATGGCTCGGGCGGACGGCTGACTCGGCCACGCACGACCCGCGGCCTCGCGCATCCGACCGCCCCAGTATAGCCGTGGCCCATGGCGCCGCCACCCGTCGATCACCCGGCGGGGGATCGGGCGGTTCGCGAGTCAATCCTGGCAGGCGTCGACGGGTTTCAAGGCGGGGTCGAGGTCTTCGGGGTGCCGATCGACGAAGGCCCGGTAATCGTCGGGGCTTGGGTCCCGCGCGCAGGCGATCCCCTGGCGGTAGGCCGCCCTGACGAGCAGGTGGATCGCGGCGGGGGCGGTCAAGGCGAGGAAGAGGAAGGCGAGCACGGCCTTGGTGATCGTCGCCACGTCGGGCGACTCGATCCCCAGCGCGATCAGCAGGAACAGCAGGCCCAGGGTCGACGACTTCGCGGGCGGGTGAACCCGCTGGAAGAAGTCGGGCATCCGCAGGACCCCGAGCGAGGCGACGACCATCAGGAACGTCCCCACGACCGTCGCGATCATGATCAGGAGGTCACTCACCGAGCCGGCCCTCAAGATACGCGGTCAGCGTGATGGTCCCCAGGAACCCGAGCAGCGCGATCACCAGGACCACATCCATGAACACGCCCGTATCGAAGAGGATCTCGACCAGGAGGATGGCGCCGATCACGTCGAGCCCCGCCGTATCGAACGCGAGCACGCGGTCGTAGATCGTCGGGCCGATGATCATGCGGACCCCGCTGAGCACCACCCCCACCGTCAGCGCCACGATGGCCGCCATGATGACGACTTCTTTCATCGACCTGCCTCGCGAATGGCCTGGGGCGGTTCTCGGTCCATCAGCCGGAAGACCTGGCGGGCGAAGCGCCGATAGTCTCGCTTCATCGTGTCCACGTCTCGGGCATAAAGCGTGTGAATATACAGGGTCTCGCCATCGGGGTCGAAGTCGATCACGAGCGAACCGGGGGTCAGGGTGATCAGGTTCGCCAGCAAGGTCGTCCCCGCGGGCCCCAGCCCGGGGACGTTCAGCGCGAAGATCGCCGGGCTCAATTCGGGTGATGGCCTGAGCACGTCTCGGGCCATGACGACATTGCACGCGATCATCTCATACGAGTAATACCAGGCCAGCTTGAACGCCGACCAGACGCGTTGGAGCAACCCGACCCGGCGCCGCCCTTGGTCCCGGGCATTCGGTTCGAGCCGATCGCTCCCGAAGACCGATCGGCTCAGCGCGAGGGCCCCGGCGCCGACCAGCAGGCCCAGGGCGAAGGTCAGGGCGTCGAACCGGCCGAACAGGAGCATCCAGAGTCCCGAGAGGAGGAGAATGCCCAGCAGTCGTCTCATCGGCCAAGCTCCCCGGGTTGCCCACCCGACGTCGGACCAAGCACGGCATCGACATAGGGCGTCACCGCCAGGAGCTGCTCGGCCGCCCGCTCGCAGCAGAGCATCAGCGGGATGACGCAGAGGCCGATGGCCACGGAGAGCCCGGCCAGGCCGAGCACCCCGGCCAGCATGCCCGGGTCGCGCCCCAGCTCCGGCCGCCGCTGCCCCTCGGGCTTCCCCCAGTAGACCGACTGCCAGATCTTCAGCATCGAGGCCAGCGTCAGCAGGCTCACCACGATCGCCGTCGCGGTGGTGACCCAGTATCCCTGCCGGAACCCCGCGATCGCCAGGAAGAGTTTGCCCCAGAACCCGCTGAACGGCGGCATCCCGGCCAGCGCGAGGGCGGGGACGAAGAACCCGGCCGCCGCCCAGGGATGCGTCGTGGCCATCCCACCGACCCCCTTCAGGCGATCCGACCCGCCGACCCGCTCGGCGATCCCCCCGGCCAGGAATAATCCCGACTTGACCACGATATGATGCACAACATAAAAGAGGCCCGCCGCCAGCCCGGCCGGGCTGAACAGCGCCAGGCCGAAGGTCATGTATCCCACCTGGCTGATGATGTGGAACGCCAGGATTTGCCTGATCCGGTCTCGCCCGAGTGCCCCCAGCACTCCCAGGAACATCGTCACCGCCGAGACGCCCGCCAGCAGGCTGAAGAACCCGGCGTCCGCCTCGGTGAAGACCAGCGGGACGACCCGAAACAGCGAATAGACGCCCACCTTGGTCAGCAAGCCGGCCAGCATGGCGCTGTTGGGGATCGGCGATTCCGGATACGACTCCGGCAGCCAGAAGTAGAGGGGGACCAGCCCGGTCTTCAGGGCGAAGACGGTCACGACCAGCCCAATCCCCCCCCAGAATTGCGGCGGCAAGTCCCCCTCGGCGATCAGCCTCGAAAGCGACGCCAGGTTCACCGTCCCGCTCGTCCCGTAGATGATCCCCACGCCGGCCAGGAACAACAGGCCGCCGACGAAATTGACGACGACGTACGGGAACGCCTTCCTGAGCTGCCCCGGCCGAGCACCCATCGAGATCTGGACGTACGAGGTCGTCAGCATGACCTCGAAGAAGACGAACAGGTTGAACAGGTCGCCGGTCAGGAAGCACCCCTCGACCGCGGCGACCATCACCTGATGCAGGACGAGGAAGAACGGCGATTCCCTCGGCGGCTTCAACCCCCCGGGCGCGTAGACGAGCACCGCCAGGCCGACGACCGCCCCCAGCACGGTCATGATCGAGCTGAGGCCGTCGGCCACCCAGACGATGCCGACCCGGGGCGCCCAGCCCCCCATCGAGAGGGTCAGGATCTCGCCCCGCCAGGCGGCGAGGTAGGCCAGCAGGCCCACCACCCCGAGCAGGATCACCTGGCCCGCGAGCGTCACCCCGAACCGGACGCGGGGCCATCGCCCCAGCACCAGGGCCAGCAGCGCCGTGACCAGCGGGATCAAGACCGGGAGGCCGACCAGATTCGTCACGAGCCCGGCCCCCCCTCGACGGTCTCCGACCCGGTCTCCCGGGCGATCCGGGACGCCAGGACGATCAGGAAGGCCGCGTTCCCCAGCCCGATCACGATCGCCGTCAGGACGAACGCGTGCGGCAGCGGGTCCGCCAGCTCCTCGACCGGGAGGCCGTGCAGCAAGGGCGGCATCGCGTCGGCCGAGATCCCGGACGAGACCAGGATCACCAGGTTCGCCGCGTTCGAGAGCACCACGAACCCCATGATGATCCGCTGCAGGTCGCTCGACATCATCAGGTAGAGCGACACCGACGTCAGGATCGCGATGAACAGCGCGCCGAATCCGATCATGGCACCGCCCTCGTCCGCTTCAGGCCGATCATCACCACCAGCGCCGTGCCCATCGACCCGATGATCACCAGCACCACCCCCACGTCGAACGCCAGGGTCCCGGAAAGCTTCAACACATGATCTCCCGGCAACCGGTAGGAGACACTCGAGAACGTCAACGGCGGATGACCCCAGAACATGGGCGCCAGCCCGGAGCCCAGGGCGATCGCCAGGCCGAGGACCAGCGCCGGCCGCAGCATCAGGCGGTAGCGTCGCCGGGCCGCCTCGGCGCCGAAGGCGAGCGTCTCCAGCACCACGGCCATCGTGAGGACCAACCCGGCGACGAACCCGCCGCCCGGCTCATCGTGCCCTCGCATCAGCAGGTGAAGCGAGAAGACGATCGCCGCCGGATAGACGGCCCGGGTCACCTCCCGGAAGATCAGCGAATTCACGGAGCACCCCCCCGGGCCGTCGCCCGCCCGCTTCGGTCCCGGCCCGACCGCCGCCGAGCCCGGTACAGGACCACCACCCCCAGCGCCGCGAGGGCCAGGACGAGGATCTCCCCGAGCGTGTCCATGGCCCGGAAGTCGGTCAGGATCACGTTCACCACGTTCTCACCCAGCTTCTCCGATTCCGAGAGCCTCAGGTGCTCGGCGCCGGCCCGGTCGGGCCGCGATCGCGAGGCCGCCCCCCAGGCCAAGGCCGCCAGGGTCAGGCCGACGAGCGCCGAGACCGCCGCGTGCAGCACCCTCCGGGGCACCGGCCTCGGATCGGGCCCGAGGTCGGGCAGCTGCCGGAAGATCATGAGCAGGAGGATCAGGGCCACCGCCTCGGTCAGGATCTGGGTCAGCGCCAGGTCGGGCGCCTGGTAGATCATGTAGACCACCACGATCCCGTAACCGGCCACGGTCAGCATGATCAGCTTCGAGATCCGCCGCCGCAGGGCGATCAGGAAGACCGCCGCCGTCAGGATCATCAGGGCCGGGATCAGGCCGACGAACGTGTCCGGCCCCCAGGGCCCGACCAGGTCGGCCGGGGTCGCCCGTCCGTAGCCGAGCCCGGCCACCCCGCTCGCCACGAAGGTGAGCAGAATGACCGCGAGATACCGCGGGTGCCCCCCCGCCTGGGCCACCCGGGTCCACCACTCGGCAATCGCGACGACACCGCCCGCCAGGGCCTCGGCGATGACCTTCGGCCCGGGGACACCCGGCAATCGCCTGGCCGCATGCCAGCCGAAGAACAGGACCAGGCCCGCGGCATAACTGATCAGGCTGATCACCAGCAGCGCATCGACATAATGCCAGATGGCCGGGCTCGACGGCCACTCGTGCCCCGGGGCGAGCACCTCGCTCAGCAGCCAGTGGGGGACCAGGCCGCCGACGACCTGCACCGACAGCAGGATCCCCGGCACGACCAGCAGCCAGGCCGACCGCTTCTCGGGCGGCGTCCCTCGCCCGGGAGAGGGGACATGACTGCCGAGGAAGACCCCGATGAAGATCTTCAACGAATAGGCAACCATCAGGGCGCTGCCGACGATCACGGCCGCCAGGGCCGGCGTCAGCCGTTCGAACTCGCCCCCCATCACGATCCCATAGAATTCTTCCTTGCTCATGAACCCGAGGGTCATCGGCAAGCCGGCCATCGCCAGCGTCCCGATCCCGAACAGGACCGCCGCCGGCCGGCTCCGGCTCCACCACCGCTGCGATTCCAGGAGCCCCAGGTCCCGCGTCCCCGACGCCTTGTCGAGCCAGCCGACCAGGAAGAAGAGCGCCGCCTTGTAGGTCGCGTGATTGAGGATGTGCAGGAACTGCGCCTCCGACCCCTCCCGCCCCGCGTAGCCGTAGAAGGCCGTGATCAGCCCCAGGAACCCCGCCGTGCTGAACGCGAGCAGCTCCTTCAGGTCGGTCGCCCGCAAGGCAAGCCAGCCGGTCACGACGTAGGTCGTCAGCCCGACGGTCGCCAGCAGCGGCAGCCAGACGTCCGACTCGCCGAAGACCGGCAGCAAGCGGCCGATCAGGAGGATCCCCGCCTTGACCATCGCCGCCGAGTGCAGGAAGGCGCTCACCGGCGTCGGCGCGGCCATCGCGCCGGGAAGCCAGAAGTGGAACGGGAACTGGGCCGACTTGGTCAACGCCCCGAGCAGCATGAGCACCAGGCCGATCCGGTGGACCGGGTCGGCCAGGATTGTCTCCTTCTGCGCCGCCAGGGCCGACAGGTCGAACGTCCCCGCCCGGCCGCCGATCAGGGCGATCCCCGCCAGCAAGGCCAGGCCGCCGGCCCCCGTCACCAGGAACGACTGCACCGCCCCGCGCCGCGACCCCTCCTCGTCGTAGTGCATCCCGATCAGGAGGAACGAGGTGATCGTCGTCACCTCCCAGAAGACGAACAGCAGGACCAGCGAGTCGGCCAGCGCCAGGCCGATCATCGCCCCCATGAACGCCAGCAGGGCCGACCAGAACAGCCGCGACGATTTCTCGCCGAAGTACCCCCGCGCGTACTGGACCGTCGCCAGGCCGACCCCGGCGGTCAGCAAGACGAAGAAGATCCCCAGGTGGTCGACCCGCAGGTCCAGCGAGAAGAGGCCCGGCAGCCCCCCCATCGGCACGACCCGGGGCGCCCCCCCCGCGACCTCCGGCCACGAGCGGGCCGCCAGCGCGAAGACCCCGGCCGGGGCCAGCAAGGCCAGGACTCCCGCCCACCGCGGCGGGACCATCAACGCGATCAGCGCGGCGCAAAACGGCAAACCAATGATCGCAACCAGGGTTTCTGTCATGATCAAATTTGCTTGCGAACCAGGTGGGTGAGCCGCGAGGCCCGTATCCTACAGCATTCCCCGTGCCAAGGCGAGGGCCTCGCCCCGTCGGCCCGGGGCGATCGGCATTGACGACCGGGGCCTCCTCGGCCATAACGCTCTTTTGTCTGCGCACGGCAGCGTGCCGAGGATGCCGGCCCGAGCCGTTCCGACAGGAGGCAAGGATGCGAACCCTGTCCCGACCGCACCGCCAGGTGCTGTTCACCCTCGGGATTCTCGTCGCGACGATGGTGCCGACGGCCCTCGTCGCCTTCACCGCCTGGCAGGTCAACCGGCCGGGCCACCGCCACGACGTCGAGGCCGAGCTGGGCCGCCAGCTCGGCCTGAAGGTCACCCTCGAAGGGGTCCGATACCCCAAACCCGGCGAGATCATCTACTCCGGGGCCGTCCTCTGGCAGCGCGAGCCGAGGCGCGAGAAGCAGCTCGTCGAGGTCGCCCGGGCCGAGACCCTGAAGCTCTCCCGAGAAGGCCGGCGGCTCGTGCTCCGGGCCGAGGGCCTCGCCCTGGCCGCCGAAGGGCCCCGGCACGCCATGGAGCAGGTCGGCGAGCTGCTCAGCCGGGCCGCGGCCGACGAGGCGTGGGACCACGTCGCCGTCTCGGCCGACTCTTGCGCCATCGACCTCGGCGACGGCCTCCAGTACGGCCTCCGCGACCTGGCCGCCTCCTTCCGGATCGACGCCGGGGCCCCGACGGTCGAGGCCAGCTACCGCGTGGTCACGCCCTCGGGGTCGGCCAATCGTTGCGAGCTGGTCCTGGTCCGGGACCGCCGCGGGAACGAGCCGGAGACGATCCTGACGCTCCGGACGGCCGAGGGGTTGCCGCTGCCCGCCTCGGTCCTCGACCCCTTCTTCTCCTCGGCCGATTGGATCGGCTCCGCTGCCCGGATGCAAGGGGAACTGCGCCTGTCCCGGATCGGAGCAGGGGACTGGCGGGCGAGCTTTTCGGGAGAGCTGATCGACGTCGATCTCGCCACGCTCGTCTCCGGACGGGTGACCGAGCACCGGCTCGACGGCCTGGCGCACCTGATCATCGACGAGGCCGAATGGGGGCCCCAGCCCCTCGGCCCCGGTTCCGGCTGGCGATCCGTCTCCGGGGAACTCCGGGCCGGCCCCGGGGCGATCAGTTCCGGATTGCTCCAGGCGCTCCAGGCCGAGATGCGCTTCCCGCTCGCCGAGCGGTTCCAGCTCCTCCGCACCTCGACCGCGGCCGACCAGGCCATCGCCTTCGGCGACCTCGGGGTGCGCTTCGCGATCGAGCCGGACGGGTCGATGCTCGTGGCCGGGGCGCTCGGCGATGCCTTCGAGCAGGATGCGATCATGATCGAACCCGAGCGGCTGGAGCCGATCGCCTTCGCCCCGGCGACCGAGGCGGACGTCTTCGGGCTCCGCCGCACCCTCGGCCCGGTCGACCCGGGCAACGCGGTCCTCGTCCCGGCCGACCCGGCCTTGAAGTTCATCGACTACCTGCCCCAGGGGGGCGCCGGTGCCGACCGGTCGGAGGTCATCCGGGCCAACTGAGCCGGCGCGGGGCGCTCACTCGTCGTCGTCGAGCGGGACGAGATCCCCGGGGATGATGTCCGGGGATTGCTGCGCCGCCGACCTCGGATCGCCGGACACCTGGGGCCACTCGAGCCGATAGACGATCGGGCCGATGGCGACCTCGTCGCCGTCGGCGAGCGCCGCCTCCTCGATCCGCTCGCCATTGACCCGGACCCCGTTGCGGCTGCCGAGATCCCGGATCACCAGCCCGCCGGCGATCTGGGCCACGCAGCAATGCCGCCGGGAGATCCGGGCATGGACCACGGGCGCATCGCATTCCTGGTGGCGGCCGATCAGGACCACCGGCCGCTCCAGCGGGATCGGTCGGATCAGCCCGGAGACGAGGGGGACGAGTCGGGCGGGCGGCATGACGCGTCGGGCTCCGAGGGCTTCGCATCCAGGGGGACATCCATCGCGGCGTCATGATCGCCGTCGTCCGGGGGCACCTGCACGATCACCTGGATCCGGCACCGGTCGGCCATCGAGGCGGGCAGCATGTCGCGGACCGCGGCGGCCAGGCGATGCTCCGACGGGGTCGGCGCATTCGGGGCGGCGACCGGGCGGGACGAGGGCGAGTCGAACGCTGCCGAGAGTTTCACCTGCTGCTCCGCCGGGATCGTCTCGGCCAGGGTCAGTTCCTCGGAATGCCCGGCCTCCATCCGGTACCGCAGGTGGGCGATCGAGAGCTCGTCGCCGGGGCGCAGCGTCCCCTTCTCGATCCGCTGGCCATTGATCCGGATGCCGTTGGTGCTGCCGAGATCTCGGACGATCACGTCGGCGGTGTCCTGATCCTGGATCATGCAGCAGTGGCGCCGAGACACCCGAATCGATTCGAGCCGGGCGTCGCATTGCGGATGGCGGCCCACGATCACCATGGCCCGATCCACGAGAATGTCGGAGCCCTCGTCCAGTGCGACCAGTCGTATGGGCATGAAATAAAAGCCCCCGGCCACCCGGCCTGTCGATTCGAGAACGTCCCAAGCCCGGGAGAAATGGCCGTTTGCGATCACAGAACAACGGCAAGGGACCGGCCGTCATTTTAGCCCGTCCCGATTTCCAAGTCCAAGTGGAAAGGGGACGCCGGGCTCGCGCGACGGCTCGGGTGTGGAGTCGGCGAAACGCGGCCTCATCCGGGTCCGACGCGATCGTTTCAAGAATCTTGCATCGCCGGAGCAATCCGTCAAGAAGATTCCGCGGACTTTTCGAGCAAATGGTGTGCCGGAGCATCTCCTGTCGGCCCGAGGGTCCCTTGCCCTCGGTGCCAGGCGACCGCGTCCGCCAGCGACGCCCGGATCGGCCGGGGGGCCAGGCCCAATTCCCGGAGCGACCGGCCCGCGTCGAAGTGCATGGCCCGGCGGGTCAGCCGCACGCCGGTGACGGTCGCCTGGGGCATCTGCCCGCTCACATGATCAGCCCAGAACTCGCTCACATGGGCCGAGGCGATCGCCAACGCGTAGGGGACCCGCAACCGGGGGGGCCGCACCCCGGTCAATTCCCCCAGGATGCCGAGCAGGCCGAGCAGGGTTAGGTTCTCGGCCCCGAGCAGGTATCGCCTCCCCGGCGTCCCGCGCCCCATGGTCCGCATCAGGCCCTCGGCCACGTCCCGGACGTCGATCAGGTTCAGGGTGCAGTCCATCACCGCCGGCAGCCGGCGGTTGCAGAAGTCGAGCATCAACCGCGTCGGCGGCGAGATCCCGCGGTCGCCCGGGCCGACGGGCATCGTCGGGTTGGCGATCACGACCGGCCGGCCCTCGCGGGCCCGGCGCATCGCGGCCTGCTCGGCCCGGAGCTTCGAGAGGCAATAGGGCCCGACCGCGTCGTCCTCGGTGACCTCCACGTCCTCGCCGATCGGCCCGCTCGATCGGGCCCGGGTCAGGATGCTCTCGGTGCTGCAATGCAGGACCCGCTCGGCCCCGGCCGCGAGGCTGGCGTCGAGGACGTGGAGCGTCCCCCGGTAATTGACCTCGTCGAACGTCGACCGGTCCCGGGCCCACAGGTTCGGATTGGCCGCCAGGTGGTACACCCATCGCCCGCCGACGACCGCCCGATCGACCGCCGATCGGTCCCTGATGTCGGCGAAGACCACCTCGACCCCGCCGGGCAGGTGCCCGACCGCCGCCCCCGGCCGCTCGACCACCCGGACGCGGCGCCCCTCGGCCGCGAGCCGATCCACGAGGTGGCTGCCGATGAACCCGGCGCCTCCGGTCACGATCGTCAGGTCGTCCATCGTCGTCGTCAAGCCCCCGGGGTCGTGATCGGCCGGCCGGGGGCCGATTGCGTCATGGGGCCCCGGCCCCTGCGCGCCAGCAGGGCCTCGATGGCGTCGGCCGCCTCGGCGGCCCCGTCTTCCTGCCGGACGAGGCGGCCGATCTCGGCCGCGCGACGGGCCGGGCCCGGGTCGTCGAGCAGTTCCCGCAACGCCCCGGCGACCCGGGCCGCCGTGTACCGCTCCTTTGGGATCGCCCGGGCGATCCCGAGCCGCTGCACCCGGGCCGCGTTGTCCTGCTGGTCGAACCCGAACGGGACGACCACCATCGGCCGGCCGGCCCGCATCGCCTGTGCGGTCGTGCCGACTCCCCCCTGGTGGACGATCGCCGCGCAGCGCGGGAAGAGGCTCGAATAAGGAGCATAGCCGAAAGCGGCGACCCCCTCGGGCAAGTGCTCGGGGAGGGCGTTGACCCCCTCCGGCCCGATCAGGAGGATCGCCCGGGCACCGATCCGACGGATCGCCTCGAGGCTCTCGGCATAGAACGACCCGGGAGACCAGACGGCCGCCGACCCGAGCGTGAAGGCCACCGGGGCCGGCCCGGCGTCGAGGAACCGCTCGACCTCCTCCGGCGCAGCCTCCTGCGGGCCGTTCCGGTCGAAGTCGCAGAACCCGGTGACGACCGTTTGAGAAGGCCAGTCAACCTGGGGCCGGGCGAGTTGGTCCGAGAACAGGGCCAGGACGAGATCGGGGGAATGCTGCCCCTCGAAGATCGGGTTTTCCCCGGTCGGCGGCAGGCCCAGTTCGGCCCGGAAGGCGTGCCAGGGTTTCGCCCAGGCGATCGTCTGCCGACGCCCCAACCGGAACAGGGCCCTGTGAAACCGGGGACCGAGCCATCGGAACCGTTCCAGCCACGACATGATCGGCAAGACCGGAGGGTCGTGGCTCGACATGAACGAGAGCGGTGCCAGGACCGACGAGGTCCAGGGGATGCCGTCCCTCTCCGCGAGGAGCCGGACCGCGAAGGTCAGGGGGTGCGCGACCATCAGGTCGGCCCCCTCGACAGCCCGGCTCGTATCGTCGAAGCTCTCGCGGAGCGCGGGCATCATCAGCTCGGACAGGACGACCTTCGCCCCTTCCCGCGAATCAAAAAGCCGGGCGAGGAGCGCCTTGCGCTCGTCCAGGTCGGCGGCGGCGTCGGGCCGAACCGGGGCGAACTCCAGCCCCTCGGCCTCCACTTTCGTCCGCCAGTATTCGCTGGTGGCGATGACCGGCCGGTGCCCCCGCCGCTTCAGTTCGAGGCCGAGGGCCATGTAGGGGTGCAGATCGCCGAGCGAGCCGAACGTGACCAGCACGATCCGATTCCCAGGCGATCGGGACGCCGGGGGTCGATGATCGGCGTCGGTCTGATTCGGTCGCTCGGTTTCGACGTTCATGACGAGGGGGCATCCTTGGGGACTTGGGCCGGCGGCTCGACCACCCGGTAGAGCAGGTGGTTCGGCCCCATCGGGACGGGGGGGGTCAGCACCCGGCTCGACACGAGGCCCTCGAACAGGGTTCGAGTCACGACCGGCGAGAAGCCGTAGCCGCCGGCCTTGCGGTGCCGCTCGACCTCGGACCAATCGACATAGACGTGCGTGATCCCCTGGCGGCGCAGCTCGTCGAGCACCTCGGCGGGGGACCGACCGGCGACGATCCCGGCCAGGCGTTCCCGGTTGAAGACGGTGTTGTACCGGATCTCATGCCGGAGGGAGAAGACCCCCGCCTGGCCGACGACCAGGGTCGTCGAGCCGTCGGGCAAGGTCGCGTCGAGCCGGGCGAGCGACGGCGTGGCCATTTCCATGGCCTCGCGCCGCAGGCGGTCGAGGTCGCTCGTCCACTCCGTCGGCCCGCAGAGGGGGGTGGTCAGGAAGACCAGGTTCGTCGCCGTCGCCAGTCCGATCACCCCCGCCATCCAGGCCGGCCAGGGACGCGAGCGGGTCCAGTCGGCCCCGATCCCCGCCAGCACCGCCGCCGCCGGCAAGAGCGGCAGCCAGAAGCGGTCGAGCCGGTGCGTCAGCAGGAACCAGGTCGCGAACAGGTAGAGGACATAGGCCGAGAGGGCAAGGATCAACCCTTTCGGACTTCGCCGCAACAGGGCCAAGGGAACGAGCAACGCATAAAGCGGCGAGTTCCAGTCGGACCGGCCGATCACGTCCAGGGTCGAGGACAGGAAGGCCGCGGCCGTGATCGGCCGGGGGCCGTGGGCGCCTTGCCAGCGGGCGTCGAGTTCCGCATCCCACTCCGAGCCGCCGAAGACCCCATAGGCGAGCGGATAGACCGGGTTCCCGGTATCGGCCACGTTCCTCGCCAGCCAGGGGCCGACCGCCACGACCACCCCCAGGCCGAACGCCACCGGCAACCGCCACGACCGCCGACGCCACCCGTCGGCCAATGCCACCAGGCCGAACGGGACGACCGCCGACACCAGGCCCGGGTACTTGCAGGCCATCGCCCCCCCGGCCAGCAGGCCGACGAGCAGCCAGCAGGCCGACGACCGGCGGGCCTGCTCCTCCTGCCGGGGGATCGTCCAGGCCATCGCCGCCACGAACACCAGGGCCGCATGGTACGAGCAGAGCGGCCCCTCGACGAACGGGAAGGTGGCCAGGCGGAAGACCCAGGGGGTCGTCAGGTAGACCAAAGCCGCGACCCAGGCCGATCGGCCCGAGGCCCAGCGCCAGGCCGTCGCGGCGATCAGGGCCGCCGTCGCCGGGGCGAAGGCGGCGATCAGGAGCTGACCGGCCAGGGCCCCGAGCCACCAGTCATCCAGCACGAGCATCCCGAGCAGGTGGAGCATCTCGACGGCCGAGGGCATGCTCGTATAGACATTGTGGGGCAGGAAGGCGATCCGGCCCGCCTCGTACGCCTCCTTCGGCCCCTGCAGGTGGTATTCCAGGGCGTCGTACTCGATCGTCGGCTGCATGGCCCCGAGCGCCATCAGGGTCAGGACCGGGGCGAGGAGGACCGCCAGGGCGATCGGGAAGGGTCGGCCCGGTTGGTTCGGCCGGCCGGGGGATTTGCGGAGCAGGTCGCGGCCCCACAGGACCACGCCGACCAGCAGCAGCCCGGCCAGTCCGATCCGCACCGGCCAGGGGGCCAGCCCACCGACCCGGCCGAGGCCGAGGGTCAATGCCGCCAGCAGGGTCGCCCCCGAGACGAACGCCAGGGGCCACCGGGCCAGGGGAGTGAGGCCCCAGACCAGGCCCAGTAGGCGGAGGGTCCCATCCCCGACCGCCACGGCCGCCCCGGCGATCAGGAGGGCGGCGAGGACGATCGGGAGACGCTGGCCGAGGTGCTCGGGGTCGGCCAGGTTGGCCGCGGCCCGGGCCAGGTGCTCGTCGGCGGCGAGCAGAAAAAAGGCGCGGCGGAGGCTCTGCAGGGTGGCGCCGCCGGGGTCGCCGGCCGCCTCGGCGCGGGCCTGGGCGTCGAGCCGCTGGGCCTCGATGCTCGGCAGGGGGACGACCATCAGCCAGGCCAGCGCCGCGGCCTGCGCGGCGAGGACCAGGGCGATCGTCCAGGAGGCCCGGGGGGCAGGGGTCTGCGTCAGAGTGTCGGCCCGATCGACCACGGAGCGAACTCCTCCTCACCGACGCCCTGCAGCTCGCTCTTGGTGGGGGAGCCGTCGGCCACGTCCAGGATCAGGTCAAACAAACGCCGGCCGACCGCCTCGACCGGCTCTCCGGCCAGGACGGTCCCGGCATCGAGGTCCATATCGTCGGACAATCGCTCGAACATCGGCGTATTCGTGGCCACCTTGACGCACGGCGAGGGCTTCAGGCCCGAGACGCTGCCGCGGCCGGTCGTGAAGACGAGGACGTTGCAGCCGCCGGCGACCATGCCGGTCAGGCTCGCGGGGTCATATCCGGGGGTGTCCATGAACACGAGGCCGGGGGTCGTGACCGGTTCGGCATAGTGGAGCACGTCGACCAGGGCGGTCGCCCCCCCTTTGGCCACGGCGCCGAGGGACTTCTCGTAGATCGTCGTCAGGCCCCCTTCCTTGTTGCCGGGTGAGGGGTTGTTGTTGATCTCGGCCCCGAAGACGCCCGTATACCATTCCCACCACTTGATGCGTTCCAGGAGCTTGCGGCCGACATCCTCGTTGACGGCGCGGCGGGTCAGGAGGTGCTCGGCCCCGTAGATCTCGGGGGTTTCCGCGAGCACGGCCGACCCGCCCTGGGCCACGATCAGGTCGGCGGCCACGCCGAGGGCCGGGTTGGCCGTGACGCCAGAGTTGCCGTCGGAGCCGCCGCATTCGAGGCCGACGACCAGCTTCGAGGCCGGTTGATCGGTCCGTTTCCAGGAATCGGCCGCGGGCATCAGGCGGCTGACGGCCTCGACCGCGGCCTCGACCGTCCGGGCGATGCCCCCTTGCTCCTGGATGTTGAGGACGCGGGGCGGCCCCGGGCCGTTCGACTCGCCCCGGGACCGGGCGCCGCCGAGCGTGACCAGGTGGCGCGACTCGACCAGGTGGCCGGCGAAGCCGACCTCGCAGCCGAGGCCGATCAGGACATAGGCGGCCACGTTCGGATGGGTGGCGAACCCGGCCAGGACGCGCTGGAGCTGCTCGTGGTCGGGGCCTTCGAATTGGAGGCCGCACCCCCCCTTGTGGGTGATGGCGAAGACGCCGTCGATGTTCGGGTAGTCGCGCTTCCAGCTTTCGTCGCGGAAGCGGTCGGCGACGTACTTCGAGACGCTGGCCGAGCAGTTGACGGTGCTGATCACCGCGACGTAGTTCCGGGTGCCGACCCGGCCGTCGGGCCGGAGGATGCCGCGGAAGGTCCGGGGGGCCTCGTTCGCGGGGGGCTCGGGCCGCTCGGTGGCGAAGGCGTAATCGCGTTCGAACAGGTCGGCCCGCAGGTTGTGGACATGCACCCAAGTCCCGGCGGGGATGTCGGCCGAGGCGAAGCCGATGACCTGGCCATACTTCAGGACCGCCTGGCCCTGGCGGATCGCCGTCAGGGCGACCTTGTGGCCGGGCCGGATCGGCTCGGCCGTCTCGACCGCCAGGCCGTCGAGCGTCAGGAGCGTCCCGGCGTCGATCCCCCGGGCCGCGACGGCCACGTTGTCCTCCTCGCGGAGCCGGATCACCGCCGGTGCCCGATCGCCGATCGCAGTCGCCATGCCGAGGTCCTTCGAGGGTCCGTTTCGATCGCCGATGACGACCCGAAGGGGATCGGGTCCGATCGTTCGGGCGAGACGCGGGATCTCAAGTCTATCGCCCCCGGCCCCTCACCGCGAGGGCGCCATGGATCGGCCTGGGGAGTTCCCCGGGCCGATCGAGGGTCCGCCCCGCCTCGCTCCGGCACGCACCCCCCTCCGGTCCTGCCTGGTGCGCCCGGGTGCGCCCGCGAATCCGGGCATGGTGCGCCCGAGGTGATCGCCAAAAACGCATTCACGCCAACGGGTTCCGCCCGATCTCTCGATTCGTTTCGGGAACCCGTTTGTCTCGGGGACGAGCCAGTTCGGGGAGGGTTGCGCCCGATCGGTGCGGACCCGTGGTCAGGGTCGGTGCGCCTCGGTGCGCCGGAAAGGTTCGGCGGAATCGCTTCTCTGGAAACAGGTTCCGAGGAGTGTGGCCATTCGTTTCGGTGATTCCTGCCCTCATGGGACGTCTCGGAGGTTCCGGGACGATCGGTCCGGAACTCTCTCTCGTGGCCGGTGCGCCCGGGGTGCGCCGCCTGGTACGCCCCGGGCGCGTCCCGCAGGAAACCAGTAACTCGTTTCCGAAAAAGAGATTGCGGCGATTGGTCTCGGTCCGTTTCGGGAGCTGCGCTCCTCACCGGCGTGGCAGTCAGGGCACGCGTGATCGGCGGCCGCGGCGGGGGGCGGGGCGCTCGGGGAACCAGCGGGGGGAGGTGATCCCGAGCCATCCCAGGACGTGATCGTCGAAGGTTGGGGGGCGGAGCGCACGCCAGAGGCGGCCGCGGGCCGACCCCACCGGGTATCGGCGGGCCTTGCGCCCGAGATCGGTCGATCGCCGGTGCGGGCCGGGTCGGGGAGGGAGTGCCTCCGGCGGGATCGTCATGGCGGATCCTCTCGTCTGAATCGGGATCGGTTCGATCGCGACGCCCGGGAGGTTGGACGCCTCGGCGTCGCCGGAGTTCCCGGCCCCCTCGGGGACCGCCTCGGACGTCGCCGGTCGCGACCGGGAGGGGACCCGGCATGGCGGCGGCCCTGTCGGTTCGAATTGCCAAGGAGCGCGGGACGGGGGCGAGCGAGCAAGAAACGTCGAAAGTCGTTTGACCAGAAACGCTTGCAGAGTGCCGTCGAGTCCTCCAAGTCGCGACGCTGGGCTTCGCAAAACGGGTCGGAGCGGCTTCGAGGACTCGACGGCACCCTGCTGCTGCTTCCACCCTCAACCGAGGCGATGCGTTTTTCCCGGGCGGCCCCGGTGGCTCGCCGACCGGGGTCGCGGGGCGACGAGAGAGCTCAGTGCGGTCCCCGTGGCCTCGTGCGGCTGCGCCGCCCCGATTGGCGAGCAATCGGGGACACCCAGGACGCGCCAATCGAGGGTGGTAGAGGTCGTACGAAGAGAAAAAAATAGGGAGGCGGGGGTCGAATCCGAATCGCCCCATGATGAGAAGTATCGAGAAAATGGGCCGCGCCAGTCACACAAAATGGCGAGAAAGGGCGAGGGCGAGGGGCTGGGTGGCGTCGGAGGCGGAGTCGAGATGCGGGTCGTCGGCGGCCATCCGGGCGAGGAGGACGTGGACGGCGCCCCAGAGCAGATCGAAGCGGACGAGGCGGAGGGAGGACTCGGAGGCGTCGGGGTCGTCTCGGTAGCGGCGGCAGACCTCGACCTCGACCGAGTTCTCGCGACGGCAGTTGACCGGGCGGGCCTCGTAGGCGAGGCATTGCCGGGTGGCCTCGTCGAGCAATGGGCAGGGCTGCCGGCTGCGGGCGAGGGCGGCGCGATGGGCGTCGGCGGTGGGGGCCTCGGCGGCGAGCTGTCGGAGTCGCCCCGCATCGCGATCGACCCGATGGCGGAGGGCGGCCTGTTCGCCCGGGTCGAGGTGTGCCTGGACGTGCTGCGCGAGGATCTCGGCCTCAAGCTCCGTCACGGCGACGTGCTGGTAACAGCAATGATCGCAGCCGAGTTGACAGGCCGGCTCCCGGATGATCGCCAGCCCCTGAGCCTGACGCTGCCGACGCCAGGCGCCGTCTCGGTCGCCGACCCAGGCGTCGAGCACCCGGTAGAGCCACCGGCCCATCGGCTCGTTGGGGTGCTTCGCGGCGGTCGCCGTCACCCGGTCTTCGATCTCGGCGACCAGGACGTCGAGCGACCAGGGGTCGGGCGGCGGGAGGCCGGGGGAAGGTCGGAGGCGTCGGGCCGGGGGGCGTGTGGACCGACGTGGAGCGGGGCGAGTCGGGTCGGTCATGGCCGGGGAATTCCATCGATCACAGGGACGAATCGCGAGCGGACTTCTCCCAGGAAGGCAGTGAGGCCGGTACCTTCACCTCGTTCCAGAAGCCACGATAATGTTACGTTTCGGAGGCAATCGGCTTCGCGGTCGGGGTCGATGCCGAGGGCTTTGAGGATGCCCTTTGCGTTGTGAGTCGCCCCCGCTTTGGCCGCCGTGAGTCGCTCGGGGGATCGTCGCGGGTCGTACCCAAGCTCCTTGCGGACGTCCTCGATCAAGCCTTGCTCGCGATCGTCGGCCGGTTCGAACGCCGCGAGGATCCAGCATTCACGCTTCGTGACCGGGAGGCCGATGACGACCGGCACCACGCCGAGCGGAGAATGCTGCCGGGCCTGTTCCAGCCCCTTCTTGCGTTGATCGGATTGAGCATCGCCATCGCGCACCAGGAGGACTCCCCCGGCGGGGATCCGGAGGTGTTTGATGAGGCGGAGGGCATTGCGCGGTCCGGGCATCGAACGCGGCCGGTTCGCCGCCGAAGTGCCCGAATTGGGGAGGCAGGCCATGATCGCGGGCGAGTCGATCGACCTTCGACCATGGAACAAAGTCGTCTTGCTCGGCGAGGCCTCGCCAGTGCCGGACGAAGGGCAGATTCTCCTCATCGATCCATTCCACGGCGTCGATGATGACCCGGTCGGCCAGCGATCCGGCCGTCACGAGATCGGCGCGGGCCTCGCAGACGACCACGATGTCGAGGCGGCTCACGCCGATCCCTTTCCGATGGGCAGGTCGCGTACCCATTGCTCGCCGACGTAGCTCCAGAACTCGCCAGGGGCCATGGAATCCTTCCATTCCTCGAAGTCGGGATGGTCGGTCATCCGGGCGCAGGCGGTCGTGCCGTCGGGGTTGAGGGAGGTGAGGCGGACTTCCTCGGGGCGGAGATAGTTCAGGAGGATCGGGGAATGGGTGGTCGCAACCAGTTGAACGCTCGGATTTTCTTCCAGGAAGAAACGTAGGGCATTAATCAACTCGTGCTGGGCCCGAGGGTGAAGCCCGCGGTCGAGGTCATCCACAAGGAGGATCGAATCCCGGCCCCGACACCCTGCCACGGCAGCGAGGATTCCCAGGGTGAGTAAAGTCCCTTCACTCGTCGCGGCCGCCTCGATATTGTCGCCCGATTCCATGTCGAAGACGAGGACATCGAGCGGGTAAGGAGCGGGGCCTACGGTCACTTTCCGATCGAACCGGATTCTGCGAACCGCAGGGACGATTGTGCGAATGGTTCGCTGGACCCAGCTGAAATCGTCGGGGCGATTGAGGGCCATGTATGCCAAAACACTCGCAAGGCCGTAACCATTCCGGGGCAGGAGAGGTGGAAATCGATCGCTCCGAGAGGACATCGCCAATGTGTCGGCTTCGAACCGAAAGAGGGCGGAGGTCATGGAGAAGGGCTGATCCCCCTGGAATTCGATCGACGAATCCCAGGGGAACGGCTCGACTTTGCTGTGGGCATGTCGCTCCGGTGGGTTCAGCGAGAACGTCCAGGCACCGCCCATCCCGCCGCAGATGACGCGGATCGAGCCCTCAGAGTTGACGTAGCGAATGACATAAGGATCAACCGAATCGTGGTCGGGGTCGTTCGGTGGGATCCGTTGGCACGCGGCGTGGATCGCCTCAAGGATGCTGGACTTCCCGGAAGAATTCGGCCCCACGATCACGGTCAACTGGCCGAGATCGAGTTCAATCTCGCGCAATGCCTTGAAATTTTCGATGCGGACCCGTTCGATCATGGGGAACACTCATCAGTTCCTGAGAGTACCGACATTTCCATGTGACGGGGTACCCGGGGGCCGGTGAAGGGCTATGTGGGCCCGCATCAACGGCTCCCTACGCCAGGGGGGTTTCGGTGTAGAAGATGGCGCGGAGGCGGCCGGGGGCGGTGTCGTCGGGGACGAGGCGGTCGACGATGAGGTCGCCGGAGCGGCCGTCGGAGAGTTCGAGGGTGTAGAGGACGCCGGGCTCGACGGCCGAGGCGTCGGGGACGAGGAGGTAGCCGTTCCAGTTGGAGCGGGTGCCGTCCTGGGGGCCGAGGTATTCGATGTAGACGTTGGCGGGGTCGAGCCGGGGCTCGGAGCCTTCCTTGAGGATGCCGCGGAAGTGGTGCATGGTCCGATCCTCCGCCGGTCGGGCGGGGCTCCCGACGCGGTGAGGGGCCGGGTCGGGAGCGTCGCGGGGCCGGGTGGTGAAGCCAGGCGGTCAGTCGGTCAAGTCGGTCGGGGTCGGGGTCAGGATCAGAAGGAGTCGCACTGGATATAGGCGTTGATCACGGCCAGCTCGCCCTCCTTGCCGGGCAGGGAGTTGCCGTGCTCCATGCCGATCACGCCGTCGAACCCCTTGGCATGGATGTGCTTGAAGATGTTGGTGTAGTTCATCTCGCCGGTGGTCGGCTCCTTGCGGCCGGGGTTGTCGCCGGTCTGGAAGTAGGCGACCTCGGGCCAGGCGGCGTCGATGTTGGGGATGATGTTCCCCTCGCTGATCTGCTGATGATACAGGTCGAAGAGGATCTTGCACGAGGGGTGGTCGACGGCCCGGCAGATCATGTAGGCCTGGGGGATCTGCCAGAGGAACATCTCGGGATGGTCGCGGAAGTGGTTCAGGGGTTCGAGGACCATGATCAGGCCGCTCGGCTCGCAGATGTCGCAGCAGCGGCGCAGGAGCTCGATGGCGTTGGCGGTCTGGTAGTCGAGCGGGAGGCGGTGGTCGAAGATGCCGGGGGCGATGGTCGTCCACTTCGCGTTGACCCGCCTGGCGACCTCGAGGGCGTCGCGGACGTCGGCCAGGACCTTCTCAATGTGCTCGTCCTTGCCGGAGGTGAAGATCGGGTCGGTGAAGCTGGCGGTGGTGACGAAGACCCCCATCTCCATGCCGAGCCGCTCCATCTCGCGGGCGATCGCCTCCTGCTCCTCGACCGGCCGGCGCATCATGCCGTTGTCTTCGAGGGCGCGGAAGCCGACGTCGGCCATGAACTTCAGCTCGTCGAGCACGCCGCCCGGAGCATGGTTGCGGAACATGCCGAAGTGCGGGGCGTACTTCAGGCGGAAGTCGCGGCGGGGGACGTCGGGGGATTCGTCCTGCGAGGCGGCGCGGGCAGGCGAGACCGCTCCCAGGGCTGCCCCGGCGGCCAGGCCGGCGGCGACGAAATCACGGCGGTTGAGGGGCATCGGTGCTGTTCCTTTCCGTCGATCGGCCGAGGGGCTCGTCGGCGATCCGGACCCGAGCGGATCGGCGAGCGAGGCGGCCATGATCCTCGTTCCTTTTGAATGTACCAGGACGATCGGCCGCGACAATGGGCCGTCGGGGGAGGGGGGCGGGGATCGGCCGGCCCGGGAATCGGCGGGCCGCGGGGCGGCGGAGACTCGCCTTGGCAAGATCGAGGGTTCGGCTATGATCGCGGGCAACCGCCGATCGAGCCCGTCTGCGAGACGGCGGGCCGACTCGTTGTTCCGTCAGGGAGGACGGCATGAAGGCCCTCGCCCTGGTCGAGGCCCCCGACCACGTCTGCTGCCGATACCGCGTCCGGGCCTTCGCCGAGGCCCTGGCGGCGGCCGGATGGTCGTTGACCATCGAGGGGCTGGCCCGGGGGGCACTCGCGCGGCCCGGGCAACTGCGCACGGCCCGGCAGTACGATGCCGTGATCCTGCAACGCAAGCTCCTGAGCCCGTGGGACCTGGCGGTGTTGCGGCGATCGAGCCGCCGCCTGGTCTTCGACCTCGACGACGCGGTCTTCTGGCGCGATTCGTACCACGCGAAGGGGGTGCGGAGTCCGGCCCGCGAGCGGAGGTTCGCGAGACTCGTCCGCCAGGCCGACGCCGTGACGGCAGGGAATGACTTCCTGGTCGGCCGGGCCTTGCTGGCCGGGGCCGACGCCGAGGCGGTGCGACGCCTGCCGACCTGCGTCGATCCGAAGCCGTGCCCGACGCGGACGCATGGGGCGGGGTCGCCCGCACGCCTGGTCTGGATCGGGTCGTCGAGTACGTTGCGGGGTCTGGAAGAACGACGGGGCCTTTGGGACCGGATCGGCCGGGAGGTGCCGGGGGTGGTGATGCGGATCATCTGCGACCGCGTGCCCGAGTTCGGCGCCCTGCCGGTCGAGTTCGTCCCCTGGTCGGAGGCGACCGAGGCGCAGGCTTTGGCCGAGAGCGACATCGGGATTGCCTGGACGCCCGACGACCTGTGGAGCCGGGGCAAGTGCGGCTTGAAGGTCTTGCAGTACCTCGCGGCGGGCCTGCCGGTGGTGGCGAACCCGGTGGGGGTCCATCCGGAAATGATCGCACAGGGGCATTCCGGGTTCCTGGCGGCGACCGATGACGACTGGGTCGAGGCGGTGGCGCGGCTGGTCGGCGATCCGGGCCTGCGGGGGCGGATGGGGGCCGAGGCGAGGGGGATCGTCGAGGCCGATTACGCGGTGGATCGCTGGGCCTCGGCGTTCGTGGAGGCGGTGACGGGGTCGTCGGGAGGCATGCCGGCGCGACCGCATTTCGATGCGATCGGCGGCGGGCGGTCGCTCCCCTCGGGCCGGGTCGAGGGGGCGGGACGATGAGCACGGTCGATCGCGGAACCGGGTCGCGGCGGATTGCCGCCGACCACCAGAAGGCACACGGCCCGGAGGGGCGGATCTTCCAGCCGCCCGACTGGGTGTGGGCCCATGCCGGCGAGGTGGGCTGGTGGGTCCGGCCCGACTGGCGATCGGTCTTGCTGACGCCCGAGGGGGCCTTGCGGATCGAGGAATGGCGGGCGGACGGCCAGGTCGAGACGATCAAGACGGGGCCGCACCGGATCGTGTCGAGGGTGGCCCTGCCGACCGGGCCGGTCTACGTGAAGGAATTCCTCGTGCCGACCTGGCGGGAGGTGCTGCGCCAGTGGTTCCGCCGCGGGAAAGGGCGCAACGAGGCGAAGCAGGCGAGGAAGCTGGCGGCGATCGGCGTGCCGACCATCCGGCCGGTGGCGCTGGGCGAGCGACGCATTCGGAAGTTCCTGTTCGAGAACACGCTGATCTCTCCGGAGATCCCGGACGCGATCCCGCTCGATCGGTTCCTGCGCGAGGCCTTGCCGACGATGGATCGGCGGCGCGCGGTGACGGTCCGGCATCGCCTGACCGAGGCGCTCGGTGCCCTGACGGCCCGCCTGCACGCGTCGGGGATGAGGCACGACGACTTCCACCCGGGGAACGTGCTGCTGCGGCTCGACGAGGGAGACCGTCCCTGGCTGGCGATGATCGACCTGGATGCGATGCGAGTGGGCAAGCCTCTGGGCGCGAAGGCTTCGGCGGCGAACCTGGCGCGATTGAACCATGCGTCGCTCCTGCTGGCGACCCGGACGGATCGACAACGGTTCTTGCGGGCATACGTCGAGGGGCGCGGCGCGGTGATCGGCGACCTGGGGCCGTTCACGAAGCGCGTGGTGGGCCTGACGCGGCGGTGGGCGGAGCGACTCTGGAGGCGTCGGGCGCGGCGCTGCGTGGGATCGAACACGGATTTCCAGGCAGTCCGGGGGCGGGACCGCTGGGCGGTGGCCTCTCGGGCGATCGACCGGGAGACGTTGGATCGCCTGACGGGAAACCCCGACGGGCCGTTCGCCGATCCGGATGCCGTGTTGCTCAAGCATTCGAGGACCACGACGGTGGTCGAGCTGACGCTGCCGGTCGACGGGGTGCCGACGCGGGTCGTCTACAAGCGTTTCAACCGGAAAAAGAGGCTCGAAGCGTTGCTGACGGCGGTCCGGCCGTCCCGGGCCTGGCGGGCCTGGCGGGCGAACCACCACCTGAGGAGCCGGGGGCTGCCGACGCCGCCGGACCTGCTGGTGATGGGGCGCGACCACCAGGCGGGGCAGTTCCGCGTGCCGTCGGGGCCGAGCGAGACGTACCTGATGACGGTGAAGGCCGAGCCGTCGGTGACGTTGAGCGATTACCTGATCGCGGGGCTGCCCGGGCGGCCCGAGGGGGATCGGATCGCCGCCCGCCGCCGCCTGGCGGGGGCGCTGGGGAGGCTGCTGAGGGATCTGCACGACCGGTGCTTATCTGATCGGGATCTGAAGGCGTCGAACATCCTGATTGAAGGGGACCCCGATGCGATCCGGCCGCAGTTGAGCCTGATCGACCTGGTGGGAGTGCGACTGATCAGCCCCCTGCCGAGGAACCGCCGGGTGCAGAATCTGGCCCGATTGCTGGCGAGCCTGGCCGAGCATCCCGAGTGGACCCGGACCGACTCGCTCAGGGTGCTGCGGGCCTACCTGCCGCAGCACGAGGCGGCGGCCGGGCGCTGGAAAGGCGTCTGGAGGCAGATCGACCGGCGCATCCGCCGCAAGCGGGCCCGCAACCTGAGGCGGGGGCGACCTTTGTCCTGACCCCCGCATCTCCCCCTGATTGAGCATCTCTCGACCACAACCCGACGAAGGAGGCATCCATGACGCAGAACTCGTTGACGCAAGCACGTTTCGTTTGGAAGCGTCGCGGTGGGGGCCTCCCGGGCGTGGTGGGGCTGGCGGTCGTCGTGCTGCTGGGCGGGTGTTCGACGCTGGCCAACCGGCACGGGGGGGCGAGCACGTCGGGGAATCCGCTGATCCCGACCCGGTATCAGGCCGAGGTGGGGGCGTTCCGGGTGGCCTCGAACCTGCCGATGAGCGAGGATGACCCGGCCTTGCTCGCCCTGGCGGGGCTGCAAGGGCGCCTGGAGCGGGTGCTCGGCGTCCGGGTGGGTGAGGATGAGCCGCCGATCGACGTCTACATTCTCGATGACGACCAGGCATTCACGACCTTCTTGACGTTCCACCACCCGGAATTGCCCAATCGCCGGGCGTTCTTCCTGGCGGTCGGGGACGTGGCCGCGGTGTACACGGCCAGGGGGACGCACCTGGAGGAGGACCTGCGGCACGAGGCGACCCACGCCCTGCTGCACCGGGCGGTGGGGCACCTGCCGCTCTGGCTCGACGAGGGGTTGGCCGAGTACTTCGAGGTGGAGCCGCAAACCTTGCCCGCCGAGGCGGTCGCGCGGTTCCGCAAGCTGGCGGCCTCGTACCGCGAGGGGTGGCGACCCGACCTGGAGCGGCTGGAGTCGGTCGAGAATGTCGCGGTGATGTCGCCGACCGACTATCGGGAGGCCTGGGCCTGGTCCGTCTTGCTGCTGCACGGCCCGCGTCGGCAGACATTGGTGACGCACCTCGAGACGCTCCGGACCGAGGGGGAACGGGCCCTGTCCATCTCGGAACGGTTGCGCAACGACCTGCCGCAACTCAATCGGCAGTTCCTGGCCCAGGTCTCGCCGGGGGGCCGGGGGGACGCGACGCGGTTGACGCGGCTGCAAAGCCCCCCGACCTCCTCGCGATCGGCGCCGAGCGGCGGCGGGGCGCTGGGCACGCCCCGGGTGATCGTCATCGAGCCGACCGAGGCCGGGCGACCCTTCGCGGTCGAGCCGCCGAGGGGCCCGATCGGCCGGTTGCGGGAAGGGATCGGCAACTTCTTCGACCGGCTCATCCCTTGAGTTCGATCGGGAGCTGATTGATCTTCGCCGCGAGGATGAAATCATTCTCCGAGAGGCCGCCGATGGCGTGGGTGGTCAGCTCGATGGTGATCTTCCGGTAGCCGACGAGGTGCAGGTCGGGGTGGTGCCCGTCATCCTCGGCCAGATCGGCGACCGCGTTGATGAAGGCCATCGCGGCCTTGAAGTGTTTGGCCGTCCACTCGCGGCGGATGAGCTTGCCGTCGGGGGAGATCGACCAGCCCTCGACCTTCTCGACCAGGGCGTTCGCCTCGTCCGGGGAGAGCGGGGGGACGCCTCCCTCGCAGGGGAGGCAGCGTTTTCGGGTCAGTTCCTCGGCGCTGGTGGGTGTCATCGGGATCGGCTCCGTGGGGCGCTTGAAGGTCCGGGATCGACGGGATTGATGGCATTGATCCGAATCGGTCAACGCGCGGGTCAGGGGGGCGTTGGCCGAGCGATCGCGGCGCGCAGGTCGCTGGCCGCCGCGTAGGGTGGCTTCTTGTCCTCGTCGCGATCGACGAGGGAGTTGGCGAATCGCATCCGCTGATCGTCGATCGATTCGATCAAGGGGGTCAAGGCGGTGACGATGTCATCGCGCTCGGCGGCCTCGGGAGAGAGCAGGAGCAGGGCATCGTAGGGGGGGATGGCGCCGAGCGGGTCGTCGAGGAGCACGAGGTCGTAGGTGTCGATCCGCCCGTCGGTGGTGAAGGCGGAGATGACGTCGACCTCGCCCCGGTAGGCGGCCTCGTACATGAAGGTCGAGTCATACGTGACTTCGCGTCCGAAGTCGAGGCGATAGCGTTCTTGAATGGCGAACCATTCGGGGCGTTCGAAGAACTCGTAATCGCCGCCGATCTTGAGCGACGGGGCGTGGCGGGCGAGGTCGGCGATGGTCGTGATGCCGAGGGCCTCGGCCTGGTCGCGCCGCATGGCCATCGCATAGGCGTTCTCAAATCCGAGGCGGCCGAGGGTGCGGATGCCCAGCTCGGTCGAGAGCCAGGTGGAGACCTCGTCCAGCACGGTCTCGCGATCGGCGGAGCCGGACCGATTCATGGCATTGGCCCAGATGGTCCCGCTGTAATCGACGAAGACGTCGATCTCGCTCCGGGCCAGGGCATCGAGGCCGACGCTCGACCCGAGGCTCTCGTTCCGACGCGCCGGGATGCCGGCATCCAGAAGGACCTGCTCGAACAGGGATGCCAGAATATACTGCTCCGTGAACGTCTTCGCGCCGATGCCGACCTGGTCGGACCGGTTGACCCCGCGCCAGTGGGCCAGCAGGGTCGGCGCCACGAGCCCCCCGCCGAAGACGAGGGCCAGGGCCAGCATCGAGGCGACGGCCAGGGCCCGGCGACGCTCGGCGGTGGCCTTCTGCAGGGCGCCGATGAGCACGTCGAGGATCACGGCGAGCACGGCGGCGGCGACGCAGCCGAAGAGCACGGCCACGCGGTTCCGGGTCTGCAGTCCGCTGAAGATATAATTTCCGAGCGATCGCTGGCCGATGGGGGTGGCCAGGGTGGCCGTGCCCACGACCCAGACGGTGGCCGTCCGCAGGCCGGCGACGATGACCGGGGCGGCCAGCGGCAGCTCGACGCGGAGGAGGGTCTGGCGGGGGGTCATGCCGATCCCCTTCGCGGCCTCGGTCAGGGTGGGGTCGACCCCGAGGATGCCCGTCACCGCGTTGCGGACGATGGGCAGGAGGCTGTAAAGCGAGAGGGCGAGGATCGTCGGGTAGAAGCCGAAGAAGGAGAAGCCGGTGCCCACGGTGCGCTCGGCCAGGTCGCTGAGCATGGCGAGCAACGGGACCATCAGGGCGAGCAGGGCGAGGCTCGGGACCGTCTGGATCACGCCGATGACGGTCAGGACCGCGTAGCGCAGCCGAGGCCGACGGGCGATGAGGATCGAGAGCGGCAGGCCGACCAGCACGCCGATCGCCAGGGCGATGACGGTGATCTTCAGGTGGTGCGACAGGTTCAGGGGCAGGATTTCCAGCTGCCGGGCGAGGTTCTGGTTCATGAGGGGCTCCCGGTCTGGCCGATCAGGTGCCCGAGCCGGTCGGCCTGGCGCCGGGGGGTCTCCATGAGCTGGGCGACGTAGGGGTCGCTCGGCTCGGCGATCAGGTCGGCGGGCTCGCCGAGCTGCCGGAGCGTGCCGCTGCACATGACGGCGATCCGGTCGGCGAGCAGGAGCGATTCGGTGATGTCGTGCGTGACCATGACGGTGGTCAGGCCGAGATCCCGGTGGATTTTCAGGTATTCGAGCTGGAGGTGGTCGCGGGTGATCGGGTCGAGCGCGCCGAACGGCTCGTCCATCAGGACGATCTTGGGCCGACCGGCCAACGCCCGGGCGATGCCGACCCGCTGCCGCTGGCCGCCCGAGAGTTCGGCGGGGGGTCGGGAGCGGTAGGTGGCCGGGTCGAGCTGCACGAGCGCGAGCAGCTCGTCGACGCGGTCGGCCCGATCGGCCCGGGGCCAGCCGAGCAGGCTGGGGACCATCGCGATGTTCTCGGCGACGGTCAGGTGCGGGAACAGGCCGATCCCCTGGAAGACGTAGCCGATCTGGCGGCGGAGCATGACCTGATCGACCGAGGCGATGTCGCGGCCGTCGACGACGATCGACCCCGAGGACGGGGTGATCAGGCCGTTCATCATCTTCAAGGTGGTCGTCTTGCCGCTCCCGGATTCGCCGAGGATGACCAGGAACTCGCCGGCCCGGACGCCGAGGTCGAGGTCGAGGACCGAGTGCGAGAGGCCGTCGTCGAAGGACTTCGAGACGGAGGCCAGCGCGATCATGAACGTCGGATCAGCGATGATACGGACTCCTTCGGCGGCCGGGGCCGATCGAGCGGGGCGGGGGTCGGCGGGGCCGGCTTGGACTTGATCAATACCAGCCTGGATCGTATGGTTTCGCCCATCGTGGAACAAGCCGGGATCGATTTGCGCGATCGAGTCGGGACAGGGAAGGCCCATTCGAAACGTTGCGATGCGCATGAGAGCGGAACGGATTGCAGGTCGGTTGCGGGGCGGCAGCCTCGTCGTCGCGACGCTGGCAGCCTGCGTGTTGGTGGTCGGGATGTCCGGATGCGCCTCGATGAGGCGATTGAACGTCAACCGCGACCTGCGCCCCTGCACGGACGGATTCGCCCAGACCGCCGACGGCTGGATGCTCGGGATCCGCCACTATCACCCGGAGCGGCCCGACCCGGACAAGCTGCCGGTCGTGCTCTGCCACGGCCTCGGCCTGAACGGGACCTTCTGGACGATCACCGACGGCCACCTGCCGTCGAAGCTGATCGAGCGGGGGTATGAGGTCTTCGTGGTCGACATGAGGGGATCGGGCGGGAGCTATCGGGACGGGACCCTCGGCTGGGTGAACTCGGGATTGCGCCAGACCTTCATCCCGGAGCTGGGGAACGACGAGTGGACGATGGACCACCAGGCGTTCTACGACGTCCCCGCGATCCTCGACTACGTGCAGCAGCAGACCGGGCGGTCGCGGGTCAACTGGATCGGCCACAGCCTGGGCGGCATGCTCATGTTCGCATTCCTGGAGAAATCAGACCAGGCCGAGCGGATCGCGAACTTCGTGGCCATGGGGAGCCCGGCGTGCGTGGCGAAGTCGACGGAATCGCAGCGCATGCTGCGGGCGAACCGGGGGCTCCGCATGCTGATGATGGCCATCAGCACCGGCCGCATCGCGCGGCCGATGTCGATCGCCCGGCCGCCGGGGCTCGACCAGATCGACCGCTTCTACTACTCGGCCGACAACGTGGACCGCGAGACGGTGAACCGCTTCTACGGCTCGACGCTGGAGGACCCGGGGCCGGGGGCGCTCAAGCAGCTCGACACGTACCTGGCGACCGGCCGGCTGATGTCGGCCGACGGCTCGATCGACTACTTCGCCGGCCTGCCCGAGGTGACGACGCCGACCCTGTTCGTCGCCGGCGACGGGGACATCCTGGCCGACCTGCACTCGAAGTGGCGGACCTATCAGGAGCTCGGGAGCAGCGACAAGACCTTCCTGCGGTTCGGGCGATCTGAGGGTCACGTGGCCGACTACGGCCATTGCGACCTGGTCTGGAGCCGTCACGCGACGAACGAGATCTTCCCCGAAATCATCGACTGGCTCGAACCGCGACAGTCCCGCGTGCAGGCCAGCCCCCAGCAGTGAGGGGATTTGAGCCGAGCTCGCCCCAGGGAGGTGTTGCATGTTCCTCGCCGCGGCCGTGCAGATGAATGCGACCGCCGACCCGTCGGCGAACGAGGATCAGGTGGTCCCCCTGATCGAGCGGGCGGCGGCCCATGGGGCGCGCTTCATCGCCACGCCCGAGCACACCCGGATGCTCGCGCCGATGGCGGAGATGGTCCGGCTGGCCGAGCCGCTGGGCGGGCCGACCTGCCGGCGGTTCGGCGCTCTTGCGCGGCGGCTGGGGGTGGTGCTGCTGATCGGCTCGATCAACGAACGCGGGGGCGACCCGGACCGGTGCTCGAATACGAGCGTCCTGTTCGGTCCGGACGGGGCGATTGCGGCGGTTTACCGGAAGATCCACCTGTTCGACGTCGATCTGTCGGATACGGTGCGGTCGAGGGAGTCGGACCGGGTGATCCCGGGGTCGGACCCGGTGGTCGCAACGACGCCGCTGGGGAGGATGGGCCTGTCGATCTGCTACGACCTGCGGTTCGGGAACCTGTATCGGCGCCTGGTCCGGGACGGGGCCGAGGTGCTCTGCGTGCCGTCGGCGTTCACCCTGACCACCGGCCGGGCACACTGGGAGGTCCTGCTGCGGGCGAGGGCGATCGAGTGCCAGGGCTTCGTGATCGCGCCGGCCCAGTGGGGGCGGCACGAGGACGACAGCCTCCGCGAGACGTTCGGCCATGCGATGATCGTCGACCCGTGGGGCCAGGTCCTGGCCACCGCGGCCGATGGGCCGGGGCTGGCGCTGGCGGAGATTGACCTGGAAACGGTCACCCGGATTCGACGGGCCGTCCCGGTGAACAACCATTTCCGGACCGATCTCTGATTCGTCGCGATCGTAGCGATCGCACCAATGCTGAGGGCGATGCGAGTTCGACCGCCGGCTCGTGCCGGGCGGGCGGTCGAGGATTGGACGCGCGAGGGGAGCGCGGTCGAACTGATGGAGGGCGATCGTCCACGGTTACGATCGACCGACGGTCCTGGGGGCAGGGGGATCACCGTGGTGGTGATGGCCCGGCCGCCGGTCGCTCGGGGGCGATCCGATGCGCCTGCTTGCGCGAACAAGCGTCATCAGTGCCTACATCGCCGGGCTGATTTACGCGACCCTGGTCGTGAGTCCGCAACCCAACCCCGAGCCGAACCCGGAACTCTTGCGGACGATCGCGGCGTGCTGGGCGATGGGCGGTGAGACGATGGTGGTCAACCTGCTCGGGAACCTCGCCCTGCTGGCCCCGCTGGGGATCATCGGCCCCTGGTTCTGGGGGGCGGCGAAACGGTGGGAACTGCCGGGGGTGCTCATCGCCGGTTTTGTACTGAGCGTCAGCATCGAGGCAACGCAGTATGCCTGCGGTCACCGGATGGCCGATGTGGATGATGTCCTGCTCAACACGATCGGGGCGGGGCTGGGATGGGGGCTGGTGAGAGGCGTCGACTCGGTGTGCCGGGCCGGGACCGAAGGGGCGGTGTGGCTGGTGGGGGGGAAGCCGGCCCGAATGGGGATGGGGGTGCGACCATCGACCCAGGCGATCGCTGATCGTTGATCTCCCGAGCGACCGGGAGATCAACGATCGTACAATCGTTCCGATCAGTCGAGCGGCAAGACTTCGATGCTTCGGAACTGGGTCGGGTGGCTCTCGGCCTGGATGGCGATGTGCCCCGCGGTCAGGACGAGGTCGTCCCCCTCGATGAGGCGCCGGGCGTCGGGGTCGTCGGGGTCGAGCTGGGGCTTCTCGTATTCGAGGACGAGCTTGCCGTCGACGAGGTGGCGGATGACCTCGCCGCCGCGGACCTCGATCTCGACGGTGACCCACCGGTCGCCCCGGTAGGTGTCGGACGAGGAGTCGGTGCAGTGGCGGGTGAGCAATTCGCCGTCCATGACGACGTGGGTGCCGGGGGTGCAGAGATTGGCCGTCGGGCGTTCGCCTTCGTCGGCTCCACCAAGGAGCTGGACCTCGATCGAGACGGGGAAATCCTGATCCCTGTCCATGCTCGCGGCGGGTTGGGAATGGAGCATGAGACCGTTGTTTCGAATGGCCCAGCCCGGCCCGCCGGGGCACTGGTCGCCGACGAAGCGATACTCAGCGCGGAGGCGATACTTGGAGAAGGATTGATCGGAAATGAGGTGGCCGAATCGATTATCGAAATCCTCATAATCGTCATAGGAGACGGTGAGCAATCCATCGACCACCTGGAAGGTGTTCTTGAAGTTGTCTCCGGCGTCTGACCCGGCGAATTTGGGGGTCCAGCCCTCCAGGTCGGTGCCGTTGAAGAGGGGGATCCAGGCCTCCTCGGGCGTGGGCTCGTCCGCGATCGAGGGGGCTGAGGGCATCCCGCCGAGGGCGAGCGCGAGCATGAACGCGATGGTCGGAGCGACGGAGCGTGACATGATGGGCCTCGGGGTCAGAAGTCGAACTGGTCGATGTTGTCGGTGGTGAAGATGAACGGCTCGCCGAGGAGGATGTTGTCGCCCCGGAGGCTGACCGGGCCGAGCCGACCGGCGTCGAACTGCTCGTCGCCGGGCGAGAGGGTCCCTTCCTCGAGCGCCTTGGCGGCCTGGACGGTGAGGTAGCCGAGGTCCATCGAGTTCCAGAGGATGACCGCCTCGGTGATCCCCTCGTGGACATAGCGGCGGTTGTCGTTCGGCAGGCCGAGGCCGATGACCTTCACGTCGTCGCGGCCCGACTGCTTCACGGCCTCGGCCGCGCCGGGGACGGCGGGGGTGCAGATGGCCATGATCAGCTCGACATCGGGGTAGGCGTTCATGATGTTGTTCGCCTCGTCGTAGGCCTTCTGCTGGAGGTCGTCGCAGGGGCGGAGCACGGCCATCTCGATGTCGGGGTACTCCTCGGCGCGGCGCAGTTCGATCTGTTCCTGCCAGGAGATCATGTTGGCGGCGGTCAGCGAGGCGGTGATGATGGCGAACTTGCCGGAGCCGCCCATGATCTCGGCGGCGGTGTCCATCAGGGCGCGGCCGATCCCCTCGGGGGTGGCCTGGTTGACGAAGAAGGTGCGGGCGTCGGTGGCGGCGTCGGCGTCCCAGGTGATGACCTTGATGCCGCGGTCCTGGGCCTTCTTGAGGACCGAGGCGATGCCGTCGCGATTCTCGACGGCGACGGCGATGACGTCGACCCCCCGGGTGATCCAGGTGTCGATGATCTGGTTCTGGCGGGCGGGGTCGGGGTCGGTGGGCCCGTCCCAGATGAGGTCCACGCCGAGTTCCTTCGCCGCCTCCTCGGCCCCCTGGCGGCAGGCGATGAAGTAGGCGTTCCCCTTGCTCTTGGGCATCATGGCCACGGTGATCGGCCGATCGGCGGGGCGCGCGGCCTGGCCGCCGGCATCGGCAACGGCCCCACCGGGGCCGACCAGGCGATCGGTGAGCGATCGGACGACATAGATATTACTGGCCGCGATGATGACCCCGGCTGCGAGGATCACGCCGCAGATCACGGCCACCTGCGAGTTCTTCACGGTCCACTCCCCTTCGGAATCGACGTTGGATTGATCGTTCAACGGTGGCGTCCGGGCCGGCCGGCGATCGAGGCCGATGGCGGCCAGCAGCAGCACGCCGGTCAACACCCCCGAGAGTTCGCCGGGCTGGTCGGCCAGCCTCATCCCATTTTGCAAGACGGCGATGGCGAAGAGGCCGAGCAGGGTGCCGAGCACGCTGCCCCGGCCGCCGAAGATCGACGTGCCGCCGAGCACGACGGCCGTGATCGCCAGCAGTTCGTAGCCAAGCCCGGCGTCGGCCTTGGCCTGGCCGAGGTGGGAGACGTAGATGATCGCCGCCAGGCCGGAGGCGGCCCCCGAAAGTACATAAACACTGAAGACGAGCCGATCGACCCGGACCCCGGCATGGCGGGCCCCCTCTGGCGAATACCCGATCGCGACCAGGCCGCGGCCGATCGTGCTGCGATGCAGGAGCACCCAGAAGCCGACCGCCACGGCGAGGAAGATCGGCACCTGGGTCGGGATGCGGTCGAACACGTATCCCTGGCCGAGGAACAGGAACGACCCGGGGAACTGGGTGAAATTATCGACGCCCCCGGTCATCCCCTCGGCCAGGCCTCGGAACAGGGAGAAGGTGCCGAGCGTGACGATCAAGGGAGGGATGCGCAGACGCGTGATCAAGACGCCATTCAACGATCCGGCGAGCGCGGCGAGGGCCAGGGTCAGGGCCGCGGCCACGGGGATCGGCAGGCCGGCATCGCGCCAGAGTTTGCCGAAGACGACGGCCGAGAGGCCCATGAGGGAGCCGACGGAGAGGTCGATTCCGCCGCTGACGATGACCGGCGTGAGGGCGACGGCGAGCAGGCCGATCTCGACGCTGAGGCGAAGGACCTCGAAGCCGTTGGCGATCGTGAAGAAGTTGGTCCCGATCAATCCGAAGATGATCACTTCCACGGCCAGCAAGATGAGAAGGGCAACCTGGGCCGGTTCCAGCGCATTGGGCCGGGGGAGGCGATCGCCGCCGCTGGTGGATTCGGTGGTCATGGCCATGTCAGCGTCCTCCCCGATCGAGGGCATCGGTGGCAACGGCCAGGAGAATGATCATCCCTTGAATCGCTTTCTCCCATTGAGGCTCGATCCGAAGGAAAACCAGAGCAGGGCCGATGATGCCGAGCAGGGCCACTCCGATCAGGGCACCGAGCGGCAACCCCCGGCCTCCCGAGATGGCGACGCCACCCACGACCACGGCGGCGATCACTCGCAGTTCGAGGCCCATCCCGGCATTGGGATCCACATCCACAAATCGAACGGCGCTGAGCAGGGCAGCCAGGCCGGTTAATGCCCCCATGATCGTGAAGACGCCGAAGACGACCCAGGAGGGCCGGACCCCCGCCAGGCGGGCCGCCTCGGGATCGGAGCCGGTCGCATAGACCGCCCGGCCGGCCGCGAGGTTACGCAGGGCCCAGGCGAAAACGAGGAAGACTGCCAGCGCCGCGCCGAGGATGATCCACTGGCCGGCCTCCTGGCCGGCGCCGAACCACTGGAACGCGTCGGGCAGGTTGCGGACGAAGGCCCCCTGGCGGCCGTACCGCAGGGCCTCGCGACCGATGACGAGGGTGGCCAGGGTGACGACGATCGAGGGCAACCCCACCCGGGCAATCAGCCAGCCGTTCACGGCCCCGAACGACGCGCCGACGAGGAGCGTGCCGACGACGACCAGGGGGATCGGCAACCCCGCCTGGGCCATCAACCCCGCGGCAATCCCGCACACGCCGAACTGAGAACCGATGGAAATGTCGATCTGGCGGCAGAGGATGACCATGGTCATGCCCATGGCGGCCACGACCACGGGGGCATTGCTGACGGCCATGGCCATGAGCTGTTCCGCCCGGAAGAAGCGCGGGGCGGCCAGGGCGAGCAGCGCCAGCAGCCCGAGGAAGGCGACGGAGACCGACAGTTCTCTCCGGTAGCGTCCGAGCCTCATCGCGACGCGGCCTCCCCGACAGGGTGGCCGAGGGCGAGGTGGAGGAGGACTTCCTGGGTGGCGTCGGCGCGGTCCAGGGTGCCCACGATGGTCCCGCCGTGCATGACGGCGATGCGGTCGCTCATGCCGAGAATCTCGGGAAGTTCTGAAGAAATCATGATGATCGCAAGCCCCGACTGGGCGAGCTCTCCCATCAGGCGGTGGATCTCGGCCTTGGCACCCACGTCGATCCCCTGCGTCGGCTCGTCGAGGATGAGGACGCGGGGCTTGCACGACAGCCAGCGGGCGAGGGCGACTTTCTGCTGGTTGCCGCCGGAGAGATGGCCGACGGGGGTGGCGATCGACGGCGCCTTCACGCCCATCCGGCGGGTCATGGTGGAGGCAAGCTCTCGCTCCAAGGCCCGGTCGATCAGGCCACCCCGGGAGAGGGTCCGGAGGGTCGCCAGGGTGGTGTTCGAGGCGATCGTCATCGGCGGGATGACGCCGTGGTGGCGGCGATCCTCGGGGACGTAGGCGATGCCCAGGGCCACGGCCTCGTCGGGGGCCTTGATCGCTTCGGGGCGACCGGCGAGGCGGATCGTCCCCTGGTCGGCCGGGGTCAGGCCGAACAGGACGCGCGCCAACTCCGTCCGGCCCGCGCCGACGAGGCCGGCGATGCCGAGGATCTCGCCCGATCGGACGAGGAACGTGACGCCGTGGACCCCGGACGCCCGGCATCCCAGCCCCTCGGCCGATAGCACGACCTCGCCCGGCGTCACCTCGACCTTGGGGAAGACGGCGTCCAGCTCTCGGCCGACCATCATGCGGATCAAGGCGGCCCGATCGACCTCGGCCATCGGCTTCGTGCCGACGAGGCGGCCGTCTCGCAGGGCCGTCACCCGGTCGGCGACGAGGGGGAGTTCTTCCAGGCGGTGAGAGATGTAGATGATCCCGACCCCTTGCGCCTTGAGCTCTCGGATGACCCGAAACAGGTGCTCGACCTCCTGGTCGCCGAGCGAGGCGGTCGGCTCGTCCATGATGAGGATGCGGGCGTCGGCCCCGAGGGCCCGGGCGATCTCGACGAGCTGCTGCTCGGGCATCGTCAGGCGGCGGACGTCGGCGTCTGGGTCGATGGCCGCGCCGATGCGGTCGAGCAGGAGGCGGGCCCGCCGGTGGCGTTCTCCCCACCGGATGCGGCGCCAGGGGCCGCCGGGTTCGAGGCCGATGGCGATGTTCTCGGCCACGGTCAGGTCGGGGAAGAGGGCCGGCTGCTGGTAGATGGCGGCGATGCCGAGGGATCGGGAGCGGACGGGGTCGTTCTCGACGACGAGCCGGCCGTTGACCTCGATGGTCCCCTCGTCCGGGTCGTGGGCGCCGGTGATGACCTTGATGAGGGTCGACTTGCCCGCGCCATTCTCGCCGACGAGGGCGTGGACCTCGCCGGCCCGCAGGTCGAACGAGACGCGATCGAGCGCCTGCACCCCCGCGAACGATTTGCTGATGCCGCCGAGGCGGAGCACGGTCTGCACGGTCACCCCCTCGTCCCGGCTCGATGAACGAGCACGTCCCGTTCGTACGATCGGATCAGGTCCAGCCAGTCGAGCCCGATCGGGACGCCCTGGCGGAGGCAGTAGGCATCCCAGACGGCCCCGGAGGGGAGGAGCTTGCATTCTTCCATCAGGGCCAGGCGGCCGGTCAGGTCTCCGGAGGCTTCCAGCGATCGGAGAAGCTCGATCGGTTCGAGCAGGGCCCGGAGCAGGGCTTTCAGGAGGTTGCGGGTGCCGATCACCCAGGCGGCCACGCGGTTGATGCTGGCGTCGAAGAAGTCGAGCCCGAGATGGACGCGGTGCAGGTAGTCGCCGCGGACGACTTCCTGGGCGATCGCGTCGAGTTCATCGGAGAGGGTGACGACATGATCGCTGTCCCATCGGACGCCTCGGCTGACGTGGAGCAGGGCCTCGTCGAGGAAGCTGAGGACGGCCGAGATCTTGTCGGAGAGGACCTCGGTCGGGTGGTAGTGGCCGGCGTCGAGGCAGAGCAGGATCCCCCGGCTGACGGCATAGGCCAGGTAGAACTCGTGCGAGCCGACCGTATAGGCCTCGGCCCCGATGCCGAAGAGCTTCCCCTCGACGGCGTCTCGGTTGAAGGTCGGGGCGATGTGATCGGCGAAGATCGCGTCGAGCGATTCGAGCAGGCGTTCGCGGGGGGCCTTGCGGTCGGCGGGGGTGTCTTTCGAGCCGTCGGGGATCCATAGGTTGGTGATGCAGGCGGACCCGGTCGCCCGGCCGAAGGCGGCGCCGATGTGCCGGCAGGCGATCCCGTGGTCGATCCAGAAGCGGCGGACGGTGATGTCGGGGTGGGCGAGCGTCAGGCCGTCGGCGGCGAAGGGGTGGGCGAAGAAGGTGGGGTTGAAGTCGAGGCCGATCTTCCTGTCGCGGGCCCAGTCGATCCACCGGGCGAAGTGATCGGGCGTCAGGCCGTCGCGATCGACGGGCGGGCCGGTCTGCTCGGCGTAGCTGGCGTGGAGGTTCAGGCGGTGCGAGCCGGGGATGAGGCGGAGCGCCTGATCGAGGTCGACACGCAGCTCGTCGGCGGTGCGGGCCCGGCCGGGGTGGCGTCCGGTGACGGCGAGGCCGCCGCCGATCTCGCCGGAGGTCCCCTCGAACCCGGCGACGTCGTCCCCTTGCCAGCAGTGGAGCGAGACGGAGAGGCGGCCGAGGACGTCGAGCGCACGCTCCACGTCGACGCCCAGCTCGGCGTAGCGTTCCCGGGCGATCGAGAACGCGTCGTCAATCTTCCGGTCCATCGGCCCGACCCCTTCGCACGAACGACTCTCAAGGAGAAGAGCCTCAGTGTAAGGGGATCGGGCCGCCGATGCGAGCAGTCAGGCCGATTGCGATTGAATCAGGCGAGCAATTCGTCGACAACGTGGCCGTGGACGTCGGTCAGCCGGAAGTCGCGGCCCTGGAAGCGGTAGGTCAGGCGTTCGTGGTCGAAGCCGAGCTGGTGGAGGATGGTCGCCTGCAGGTCGTGGACGTGGACCGGCTTCTCGACGATCGAGAAGCCCAGCTCGTCGGTCTCGCCGTGCGAGTAGCCAGGCCGGACGCCGCCACCGGCCATGAAGATGGCGAAGCAGTCGGGGTAGTGGTCGCGGCCGAGGATGTTGCCGCCGGAGGTCCGCCCTTCGCGGAACGGGGTGCGGCCGAACTCGCCGCTCCAGATGACGAGCGTCTCGTCGAGCAGGCCGCGGGCCTTCAGGTCCTTGATGAGGGCGGCGACGGGGCGATCCATCGTGGCGCACTTATTCGTGAGGCCGTCGCGCAGATCCTCGCCGGGGCCGGTGCCGTGGAAGTCCCAGCCCCAGTCGAAGAGCTGGACGTAGCGGACCCCTTGCTCGACCAGGCGGCGGGCGAGGAGGCAGTTGTTGGCGAAACTGGCCGCGCCGGGCTGGGCGCCGTAGGCGTCGATGGTGGTGGGAGATTCGCGGCTGATGTCCATGACCTCGGGGACGGACATCTGCATGCGATAGGCCAGCTCGTACTGGGCAATCCGGGTGCTCGTCTCGGGGTGGCCGAGTTCCTCGGCCTGGAGCGCATTCAGCTCGTTCAGGGTGTCGAGGCTGCGACGGCGGAGCGAGCGGTCCATGCCGGGAGGGTCGGAGACGTAGAGGACCGGATCCCCCTTCGATCGGCACTGGACCCCCTGGTAGACCGACGGGAGGAAGCCGCTGCCCCAGGCCCCCTGGCCGGCGCTCGGCTGCACGCCGCTGGAGATGAGGACCACGAAGCCGGGCAAGTCCTGGCTCTCGGAGCCGAGGCCGTACGTCACCCACGAGCCGAACGACGGGCGCCCTTGGCGGGGCGACCCGGTGAACAAGAGCAACTCGGCCGGGGCGTGGTTGAACTGCTCGGTATACATCGACTTGACGAGGCAGATCTCGTCGGCCACGTCGTGCAGGCGGGGGATGGCGTCGGACATCCAGATGCCCGACTCGCCCCGGGGGGCGAAGGTGCGCGGGGTGCCGAGCAGCTTCGGCGTGCCCGAGGTGAAGGCGAAGCGGCGGCCTTCGAGGAAGCGGTCGGGGCAGTCCTGGCCGCTGTGCTTGACGAGTGCGGGCTTGTAGTCGAACAGGTCGAGGTGCGGCGGGGCGCCCGACATGTGCAGATAGATGACGTTCTTCGCCTTCGGGGCGAAGTGCGGCGGGCGGAGGGCCATCGGGTCGCCCGACGAACGGTCGCGGGCCTGTGCCCCGTCGTTGAGCAACGAGGCGAGGGCGACCGCCCCCAGGCCCGCCGGCATCTCCCTGAGGAAGTGCCGCCGGGTGACGTGCTGCAGGCGTTCGGTGCGGGGGTCCATCGCGATCGTCCTCCGGGCTTCGGCGCGGCCGATGTGATTAACGCTTCAAGACCATTTCATCGAGGTTCAGCAAGACGTTGGCCACCACGGTCCAGGCCGCCAGCTCGTCGGGGGCAGCACCTTCGGGCAGGGGGCCGAGCGGGTCGGTGGCCATCGCCAGGGCCGCCTCGGGGTCGCCTGAGAAGGCGAGGCGGGCATCCTCGACGAGGGCAAGGAGGTGCTCACGCTCGGCCTCCGAGGGGTCTCGGGCGAGGCAGAGCTGGAAGCCGCGGCGGATGCGATCGTCGGCCGTCTCGCCCCCCTCGCGGACCATCCGGCGGGCAAGCGCCTGGGCCGCCTCGACGTAGACCGGGTCGTTCAGGGTGACGAGGGCCTGGAGCGGGGTGTTCGTGCGCTCGCGCCGGACGGTGCAGACCTCGCGGTTGGGGGCGTCGAAGGTGGTCATCGACGGGTACGGATTCGTACGCCGCCACTCGGTGTAGAGTCCGCGGCGGTAGCGATTCTGGCCGGTGCTGGTCTCGCGGTCGATGGCGCTGCCGAAGGCGGCGTTCAGGCCGGTGGCCGGCCGGGGGGGGTTGACCGGCGGTCCGTGCATCTGCGGGCTGAGCAACCCGGAGACGAACAACGCCTGGTCGCGGATCATCTCGGCCGAGAGGCGGAAGCGGGGGCCTCGGGCCAGGAAGATGTTGGCCGGGTCGCGTTCGAGCAAGTCCGGATCGACCCGGGAGGATTGCCGGTAGGTGCTCGACGTGACGAGCAGCTTGAAGAACGCCTTCAAGTCCCAGCCGGTCCGGACCAATTCGGTCGCCAGCCAGTCGAGCAATTCGGGATGGGTGGGGGGTTCCCCCTGCGAGCCGAACTCCTCGCCGGTCGGAACCAGACCCTGGCCGAAGACCTGTTCCCAGCAGCGGTTGGCGACGACCCGGGCGGTCAACGGGTTCTCGTCGGCGACGAGCCATCGGGCCAGGCTGAGCCGGTCGGGCGCGGCCCCATCGGGCAGGGGGTGGAACGACTCGGGGACGCCCGGCGCGACTTCCTCGCCGAGGTCGAGGTAGTTCCCCCGGAGCTGCACGCGGGTCGTGCGGCGATCGTCGCCGGCCAGTTCCCGCATGATCGGGACGGTCGTATGAGGGGCGAGCTTCCCCTTGAGTTCGGCCAGCCGCGAGCGCTCCGCCTGCAACAGGGGGGTGACGCCGAGGAAGTGATCCGCCAGTTGCTTCGCCTGCTCGTCCGAGCGTTCCGACGCATCGACGCGCAGGATTTCGAGGATCGGCTCGGGGACCTTCGGGGCATCCGGGAAGGGTTCCTCCCCGGCGAGGACGGCCCGCTCCCAATCGTGCTGGGCCTCCTTCAACTCGGGGGTCGCCGTCGCGAGCGTCTCGCGGAGCGAGGCGGCCTCCTGCTCCCACTCGGCCTTGTGGGCGAGCTGTTCCTCGGTGAAGAGGGGAAGCAATGGGGCCTCGTCGCGGAGGTCGGCGTCGGCGGTGTTGTTCAGAATGGCATAGAGGCGGAAGTAATCGACCTGGGAAATCGGGTCGTATTTGTGGGTGTGGCACTGGGCGCAGGCCATCGACGTGCCCATCCAGACGGTCATGGTCGTGTTCACGCGATCGACAATGGCGGCCGAGCGGAATTCCTCGTCGTCGGTGCCACCCTCGCTGTTGGTCATCGTGTTGCGGTGGAAGGCGGTGGCGACGAGTTGCGACTCGGAGGGGTCGGGCAGGAGGTCGCCGGCCATCTGTTCGAGGGTGAACCGATCGAAGGGCATGTTGGCGTTGAAGGCGTCGATGACCCAGTCGCGGTAGGCCCAGATCGTCCGGGACGGGTCGTCGGCGTAGCCGGCCGAGTCGGCATAGCGGGCCAGGTCGAGCCAGAGCCGGGCCTGGTGCTCGCCGTAGGAGTGCGACGCAAGCAGGCGGTCGACGAGCCGTTCGAACGCGTCGGGGGCGGGGTCGGCCAGGAACTCGGCCACCTGCTCGGGGGTGGGCGGCAGGCCGGTCAGGTCGAGCGCAACCCGGCGGATGAGGGTGGCCCGATCGGCCTCGGGAGAGGGTGCGAGCCCCTCGGCGTGGAGGCGGTCGAGGATGAAGTGGTCGATCGGGTTGCTCGGCCAGGAGGGGTCGGAGACCTCGGGGAGGTCCGGCCGCTCGGGCTTGGCGTAGGACCAGTGGACGGCGTACTCGGCCCCTTGCTCGACCCATCGGCGCAGGAGTTCGGCCTCCTCCTCCGTGACGGGATTGGCGACCGAAGGGGGGGGCATGACGTCGAGGTCGTCCTCGGATTCGACGCGGTAGATCAGCTCGCTCTCGTCCGGATTGCCCGGGACGATCGCGGCGTATCCCTTGCTGGCGTCGAGGGCATCGTCTCGCACGTCGAGCCGCAGGTCGGCCTTCCGTTCCGCCTCGTCGGGGCCGTGGCAGAAGAGGCATTTGTTCGAGAGGATGGGCCGGATGTCGCGGTTGAAGTCGATCGGCCCGTCGGCGGCAAGGGCCCCGGAGGTCAGGGCAATGGTGGCCGTCAACGTCCCGATGAGTGAGCGAACGATCATGCGAGCAACTCCTCGACGACATGGCCATGGACGTCCGTCAGGCGGAAGTCGCGCCCCTGGGTCCGGAAGGTCAGGCGTTCGTGATCGAGCCCGAGCAGGTGGAGGATCGTCGCCTGCACGTCGTGGACGTGGACCGGGCGGTCGACGACGTGGAAGCCGAGGTCGTCGGTCGCGCCGAGGGTCAGGCCCGGTTTGACCCCGCCGCCGGCGAACCACATGGTGAAGGCCTGCGGGTGGTGGTCGCGTCCCAGGCTGCGGCCGAGCGTGGCGTTTGACTCGACCATCGGCGTGCGGCCGAACTCGCCCCCCCAGACGATCAGGGTGTCCTCCAACAGCCCCCGGCGCTTCAGGTCGAGCACCAGGGCCGCCGACGCCTGATCGGTCTGGCCGCATTGGGAGCGGAGGCCCCCCTCGACGTCGGAGTGGTGGTCCCACCCTTCGTGGTAGAGGTTGACGAAGCGGACGCCGCGCTCGATCATCCGCCGGGCCAGCAGGCAATTGTTGGCGAACGACGCCTTGCCGGGGGTGACGCCGTACAGGTCGAGCGTGTCCTGAGACTCGCCCGAGAGGTCCATCAACTCCGGGGCGCTCGACTGCATCCGGTAGGCCATCTCGTACGAGGCGATCCGGCTGGCGATCTCGGGGTCGCCCACGCGGCCGAGCTGGCGGTCGTTGAGGGTCCGGATCAGGTCGAGCGAGTCGCGCTGCAACTGATCGTCGAAGCCGGGGGGGCTGGAGACGTTGAGGATCGCATCCCCCTGCGACCGGAAGACGACCCCTTCATACGACGTGGGCAGGAAGCCGCTCGACCAGTTGGCCGCGCCTCCGCTGATGCCGCTGCCGGAGGAAAGCACGACGAAGCCGGGCAGGTCCTCGGCCTCGCTGCCGATCCCGTAGGTGACCCACGACCCCATGCAGGGGCGGCCCGGCAACGGGGAGCCCGAGTTCATGAAAATCTGGGCGGGGGCATGATTGAACTGGTCGGTATGCACCGACCGGACGATGGCGATGTCGTCGACCACCTTGGCCAGGTGCGGGAGCATCTCCGACAGCTCGGCGCCGCTCTCGCCGTGCCGGGAGAAGCGGAAGCGGGGGGCCATCAGGCTGGCATCGGGCCGGATGAAGGCGTAGCGCTGGTCCTTCACCACCTCGGCCGGGACGGGCTGGCCGTCGTACTCCGCCAGGGTCGGCTTGGGGTCGAACAGGTCGAGCTGGCTCGGGGCGCCGGCCATGAAGAGATAAATGACCCGCTTGGCCTTCGGCGCGAAGTGGGGGGGCCTGGGGCTCAGGGGGTTGGTCACGTCGAAGGCGGGGACATCGGAGCCGATCGCCCGAGCGCCGCCGGCGAGCATCGACGCCAGGGCGATCTTGCCCAGGCCGACGCCGCAATCGCGGAAGAAGTGGCGGCGGGTGACGGCCCGCAGCGTCTCTCGGGCGGCAAGAGGTCGGAGGTCGCGGTTCCGCGAGGGCATGAGTCACTCCACGGTGATGGTTTCGTCGAGGTTCAGCAGGGCCCGCGCCACGGTCGCCCAGGCGGCCAGCTCCGCCGCCCGATCGGATTCGGAGGTCCCGGCGAGGGCCTCGGCGTCCAGCTCTCCCGCCGCGATCCGGTCGTGCTGGGCCTGGTAGAAGTCGAGGATGGCGGCAAGCTCCGACGCATCGGGCTCCCGCGAGAGGCAGAGGCGGAAGGCGCGGGCGGCTCGGGCCTCGGCGTCCGCTTCGGGCAACTCCGAGACGACCCGCCGGGCGAGGGCCTGGGCGGCCTCCAGGAAGACGGGGTCGTTGAGCAGCGTCAGGGCCTGGAGGGGGGTGTTCGAGCGCTCGCGGCGGGTGCAGGTCACCTCGGAGGTCGGCGCGTCGAAGGTGGTGAACGCGGCGTAGGGGGCGGTGCGCTTGGTGAAGGTGTAGAGGCCGCGACGATAGCGGTCGGGGCCGGTGCTGGTCGGCCAGCCGGGGCCGCCGTAGGCCAGGGCGGTCACCCCTGCGGGCTGCGGCGGGTACACGCTCGGGCCGCCGACGGTCGGGTTGAGTAAACCGCTGGCCGAGAGGGCGAGGTCGCGGACCAGCTCGGCCTCCAGCCGGAAGCGAGGCCCCCGGGCGAGCAGGACGTTTTCGAGGTCGCGATCCACGAGCGACCGATCGACGGCGGACGATTGCCGGTAGGTCGCGCTCGTGACGATCAGGCGATGGATCGCCTTCTGGCTCCAGCCTTCATTGACAAAGGTGACGGCCAGCCAGTCGAGCAGGTCGGGATGCGACGGGGGCTCCCCCCGCGTGCCGAAGTCGTCGAGCGTGGGGACGATCCCGCGGCCGAAGTGGCCGGACCAGAGGCGGTTGACCGTGACCCGGGCGACGAGGGGGTTGTCCTCGCTGACGAGCCATCGGGCCAGGCCCAGGCGGTCGAGAGGCTGGTCGTCGGGGAGCGGATGCAGGACCGAGGGGACCCCCGGCTCGACCGCGTTGCCGGTCGGCTGGAGGAACTCGCCCCGCTGGTGGATCTGCGTCGTCCGCGAGTGCTCGGGCCGACGCTCCTGCATCACCATGGTCGTCGGGAGTTTGGGCATCGCCTTGCGGAGGGAGGCGATCCGCTGGTGCTGCTCCTCCAGCTCGGGGGCGACCGACAGGTAGTAGGCGGTGATCTGATCGGCCTGTTCCGGGGTTCGCTCGTGAGCCGGGATGCGGGCGATCGCCTCGATCTCGGCCGGGAGCCCGGAGGCCCGCACCGACCCGGAGTCGGTTGTGGTCGAGAGGCGGAAGCGGCCGATGGTCATCTGGTGGATGTATTCTTGCCGGAGCGTGAGGACGAGGCGCGTCTTCTCCCCTTCGCCGATCGGCTCCGCAAACGCGAAGACGGCGGCGTGAGGCTCGCCGATGGCCCCCTTGACGTTCCAGCCGGTGTCGTACACGCCGTCGATCGCTTTTGCGGCCGGGTGGCCCTTCTCGGCGTAATCCTCGGAGGCCTGGGCGATGGCGACCCGCTCCGGCGTATCCTCACCGGATGACGCCTCGACCTCGAACTCGGTCAGCAGGAAGTCGCCGACCGAGAACAAGGGGGCACGGCCCGGGCCGCCGTCGGGAAGGCTCTCGTGGGGCAGGACTTCGAGGCGAAGCCCGGTGATCCCTTCCAGGTCGGTTTCCAGCTCGACCGTGTACACGTCCTGATTCGGCGTGTCGCCGCTGACCAGGACCGAGCGGTCGTCGAGCACCTCCATCGTCGCGCCGTTCTTCGAGGCGAGGGAGGAGGGGGCGATCGGCGTCCAGTCGAAGGTGGTGAGATCGGCTTCCCAACGGGCCATCGAGGCGGCGCGGTGCTGCCGACGGCGTTCGTCTTCCGTCAGGGACTCTCCCCCAGGGGCGTCGTCGGGGACGGGGAAGAGAAAGGGGAGGGAGGCGACGACCGCGTCGATCTCCGCCTGCAGCTCGGCCCTGCGGCGGAGGATTTCCGGGTCGGGCAGGGCCAGCTCCGGCTCGTCGGCGTTGTTGAGGAAGGCGAACAGTTGATAATATTCGCGCTGGGTGATCGGGTCGAATTTGTGGGTGTGGCACTGGGCGCAGGCGACCGTCAGGCCGAGCCAGGTCGAGCCGGTGGTGGCGACGCGATCGACGACGGCGGCGTAGCGGAATTCCTCGACGTCGATGCCGCCTTCCTCGTTGATCATCGTGTTCCGGTGGAAGCCGGTGGCCACCCGCTGGTCGATCGAGGGGTCGGGCAGGAGGTCGCCGGCGAGCTGCTCGATGGTGAACTGGTCGAAGGGCAGGTCGTCGTTCAGGGCATCGATTACCCAGTCGCGGTAGGGCCAGATGGAGCGCTCGCGGTCCTTCTCGTAGCCGTTGGTGTCGGCGTAGCGGGCCAGGTCGAGCCACCTGCGTCCCCAGCGCTCGCCGTAATGCGGCGAGGCCAGCAGGCGATCGACCAAATTCTCATACGCCTCGGGCGATGGGTCGTTGACGAAGGCGTCCACCTCCTCGGGGGTCGGCGGAAGTCCGATCAGGTCGAGCGCGAGGCGGCGGATGAGGGTCGTGCGGTCGGCCTCGGGGGCGGGGGAGAGCCCCTCGGCGTCGAGCCGGGCGAGGATGAAGTGGTCGATCGGGTTGCGGGGCCACGACGGGTCGCTGACGCTCGGCAGCTCGGGAAGCTCGGGGGCCTGGAAGGCCCAGTGGTCGCTCGACGGGGCCTCGGCGGGGTCGTCGGCGTCGGGCCAGTCGGCCCCCTGGTCGATCCAGGCCCGCAGGAGGCCGACCTGATCGGGCGTGAGCGGGTCGCCCGAGGGGGGCATGGTCGAGAGGGGGTCGAGCCCGGCGACCTTCTCGATCAGGTAGCTCAGGGCGCTGTCGCCCGGCTCGATCATGGGGCCGGAGTCGCCCCCGGCGAGGCCGTCGGCCCGGTTATCGAGCCGGAGCCCGCCCTTGCGCTGGTCGGCGCCGTGGCAGTTGATGCAACGGGCCTCGAAGAGGGGCCGGATGTCCGTCTCGAAGTCGATCGGCCGATCGGCGGGCGGCGGGAGGGCCGGATCGTCGTCCTGGGCCGGGGCGGGCAGGCCTGCCACCATCGGGACCAGCAACGTCGGCGCAACCGAAAACCGTCTGAGCCAGTTCAGGACCATCGGACCACCATCGTTTGGTTCAATGCGATTCGAAGACGACGCGCACGAGGCGGGACGAGGCGTGGGGTGGTTCGAGCCGGGCAGGGGGGAGGCTCGCGACCTCGCGATTGTGGGGGTCGTGATTCATTCGTGTAACATTGTCGAACAAACGGCCGGGAGATTCAATGAGAAATCCCTCGGTTCCGGGATCGAGCCGGGTGGCACATGTTCAGGATCCGGCCAGCGTCCCGCACGCGGCCCGGATGTCGGCCCCCCCGGAATAGCGGCGCACGACCGGCTGGCCGAGGTGCCGGGTGAGGGCGTCCCGGAATCGGGAAAGCTCCTCGGGGGAGGGGGGCCGGAAGCGGCCGGTCGGGTCGGTCACGTCGATCAGGTCGAGCCGGATCGGGGTATCGCCCACGACCTGCGCAAGGGCCTCGGCGTCCTCCTCGCCGACGTTGACGCCGGAGATGCAGACGTAGGAGATCATGACCCGTCCCTTGCGGGCCTCGGCATGGCGTCGGGCGGCGGCCATGACCTCGGCGACGGGGGTCCGGGCGGCGACCGGGACGAGCATCTGGCGTTTTTCGTCGATGGCCGCCCCGATGCTGATCGAGAGCCGCATCGTGCGCCGCTCGGCCGTGAAGCGGTCGATCTCGGGGACGAGGCCGACCGTGCTCACCGTCATCGCCTTGGCCGAGAGGGAACCGCCGAAGGGGCAGCGCAGCAGGTCGGCGGCGGCCATGACCCGGTCGTAATTGAGGAACGGTTCTCCCATGCCCATGAACACGGTGCCGGTGACGCGGCGGCCTTGCGATCGCGCCAGGTCGCGGGCCTGGACCCACTGGTCGATCATCTCCCAGGTCGCCAGGTTGCGGCGGCGCTCCATGCGGGCGGTGGCGCAGAAGGCGCAGGCCATCGGGCAGCCGACCTGGGACGAGAGGCAGATGCTGACCGCCCCCGGCTTGTGCAGGGGGATCAGGACCGTCTCGACGGCGAGTTGGTCGTGGGTTCGGAACAGGATTTTCTGGAAACCATCGGCCGGGGACGTCTCGATCCGTTCCCGGGTCAACCGAGGCAGCGGAGGCCAGCCCTCGAACAGGCGGCGGGGGAGCTGGAACCGCCGGTTCCAGGCGATCGGGTCGTGTTCCCCGTGCCCGATGATCGCCGCCAGGAGGCGACGGGCGGCCTCGGGGGTCGTTTGACGGGTGGCGGCGTGGGCGACGAATTCCTCAGGAAGGCCGTTGCGAGGGTCAACCATCACCGAAGGGTCGCTCCCGGGGATCGAACATCGTTCCGAGGTTCCTTCCACATTGCTCATCGAGCCGATCTTCCTATAAGTATGAGGAAGTGGAGGCCAGGGGATGAATCCCTCGGAGTCCCGTTTCTCGAAATCGATTGCCGATCAAACCTTCCTGGATCGACGATCGTAACCAATGAGAACTGGCGTCATGAAGGCCCGTCCAGTGCCGGGGTCTGGTTTTCGGCGTGAAACGAGGTCTGACACCGACCGTGCCGCTCGATCCCGAAGGTCCGGATTGGATCGGGGTCAACGAGGCCGATCGCCAGCATTCGATCATTCAGGAGAACTCAGCGTATGAAGCGGAACACAGTCGCCTGGGCGGCACTGGTCGTTTCGACCGTCGCCCTGATCGGGTCGCAGAACTGGTCGCGCACCGTCCCCGCCGGCCCTCAGATGCCGCAGGAAGGGCTGGAAGAGGCCAAGAAACTGTCGAGGGCCTTCGAGTCGGTGGCCGACTTCGTCAGCCCCTCGGTGGTGCAGATCAGCGTGCAGCGCGTCCCCCAGATGCGCCGCGAGGGGAACAACGGCCGCCCGCCCCGGGGAGAGGGCGGCCCTCGGGAGATGACGCCCGAGGAGATGGAAGAATTCATGGAGCGGTTCCGCCGCTTCTTCCCGGAAGGCGGCCCCGGGATCCCCGAGGACTTCTTCCGGTTCGAACCCCAGCAGATGCCGATCGAAGGCACCGGCTCGGGCTTCATCTACGACGACCAGGGGCACATCCTGACCAACAATCACGTGGTCGAGGGGGCAGGGGAGGGTGACATCCTCGTCAGCTTCTCCGACGGCAGCAGCGCGCAGGCGACCATCGTCGGGCTCGACCCGGCGACCGACGTGGCCGTGATCAAGGTCAATCCGGCCGAGCTCCGGAACGAGCCGCGCCCCGCGCAGATCGGCACGAGCGAGGATCTGCACGTCGGCCAGTGGGTCCTGGCGATCGGCTCCCCCTTCGGACTGAGCCAGACGGTGACGGCCGGGATCATCTCGGCGACGAACCGGCAGGCGGTCGGCATCCTCGACCCGAGGGAGGGGTATGAGGATTTCATCCAGACCGACGCGGCGATCAACCCGGGCAACTCCGGCGGCCCCCTGGTCGACATCGAAGGCCGGGTCATCGGCATCAACTCGGCGATCGCCACGCGAAGCCGGGCCAATGCGGGTGTCGGCTTCGCCATCCCGATCAAGCTGGCGTCCTACGTCGCCGATGCCCTGATCGAAGAAGGCAAGGTGCAGCGGGCCCGCCTCGGCGTGGCCATCTCTGCGTTGACCCCCGAGCTGGCCGATTCGTTCGGCATCGACCCGGACCTCGACGGCATCCTCGTCAACGAGATCGTCCCCGGCAGCCCGGCGGACAAGGCCGGCTTGCGGCCCGGCGACGTGATCGTCGGCTTCAAGGGGCGAGACGTCCGCAGCGTCCCCGGCTTCCGCCTGGAGGTCTCGACCAGCTCGCTCTCCCAGGGGCACGAGCTGACCTACATCCGCGAGGGCCAGGAGCAGACGGCCGTCATCAACCTGGCCCCTTCGGAAGAGGTCGAGATCGCCGGCCTGTCGCGGGCCCCGAGCCGGGGAGGCCCTCGGGAAACCCCGGGGGTCGAGCTGAACCGGTTCGGCCTGGAGCTCCAGGATCTCTCGGCCGACCTGGCCGAGCAGTTCGGCTACGACGCCGGCACCCAGGGCGTCCTCGTCCGCAACGTCGCCCCCGACTCGCCGGCCGCCGCGCAGGGGATCGAGGCGGGCGACCTGATCACCAAGGTCATCAAGGACCGCAAGCCCCAGGACGTGACCAGCCTCGACGACTTCCAGGCCATGCTCGACGACTCGGACAGCCTGGCCGTTTATGTCCAGCCGGCCGACGCCGCCGGCCGATTCATCGTCCTGAAGGCGACCGAGCCGGATGGCGATGGCGACGGTGAGGGCGAGGGCAACAGCGACAACTGATCCCTCGGCCCGGGGCGGGAGGCAGAACCCCCCGCCCCCGTGCCCCTCGAAGACGCCCGGCCGGTCGCGCCGATCCGGACACCCCGGATCGGCGTTGACCGGCCGGGCGTCTTGCGGTACCTTCCGCCCCCGGATCCGGAAGCCCCGGCGTGCTGAAGGCTTCAGGACCTTTGAGGAGTGTCCCCCCGATGTGCACGGAAGCGACGGCAGCCCGGCGATCGGCCAGGGTGATCCTGGCCCTCTCCGGACTCGTCCTGCCCCTGGCCGTGGGCTGCGGCAGTACCCGGATGACGAACACCGCCCGGACCGGGACCGAGCAGCTCCTGCTGACCAACTCCTGGGACCAGGCCCTGCGTCAGGTCGACTTCCGCCCCCTGATCGGGGTGCCCGTCTTCCTCGACACGACCCACGTCGAGGCCGTGGACAAGGGGTGGGTGACCTCCAGCCTCCGCCAGGCGTTACTCTCCCAGGGGGTCTTGCTCCGCGAGACGAAGGAAGACGCCCAGTGGGTCGTCGAGGCCCGAACCGGGGCCTACGGCACCGATGACTCGCAGTTGCTCATCGGCGTGCCGCAGATGAACGTGCCGATGACCATCCCGGGCATCCCGGCCGGCAACGTCCCGGAGATCCCGCTCATCAAGAAGAGCGACCAGCAGGCGGTCACCAAGCTCGCCCTGTTCGCCTACGACCGCGCCAGCGGCCAGCTCGTCTGGAATTCGGGGACCGTGCTGGGGACCTCGGACGACAAGAACGTGCACATCGGCGGCCTCGGCCCGTTCCAGTCCGGCTCGCTCCGCGGCGGCACCGAGTTCATCGGCATGACGATCCCGCTGACCGAGGCCGAGCAGGACCTCCCCCCGCACGAACGGACCGGAGGGGCCGTCCCGTTCACCGATCCGGCCATTCAGGTCCCGGTCGGCGTCCTCGATCGCGGTGATTTCCTCCCTCGATAACCCACCTTCCGCCGCCTTCGGGATCGCCATTCCCCTGGGCGGCCCGAGACGCCCCCGCCCCCTCCTGTCCTCCTCTTCGGACGCGGTCCGACTCGACGCGAGGCGGTGAGGCAGCCTATAACGATCCGGGGGGAACGCGGTCGCGGCCATCGCGGCCGGCCGTCCCCCCTCGCGACGCTGTCGCTGACGCTGCCTCGACCCCTTTCGCCAAGGACCGCCCCCCGTGATTGCCCTGCTGCTCCGGGCTCGAATCGTCCTGTTTGCCGCAACGACCCTGGCGCTGATCGTGCTCTGGTTTTTCGGCAAGGAAATCACCTACGACCAGTCGATCGAGTCCTTCTTCGCCGCGGACGATCCGAACGTGGTGGCCTATCGCCGGGCGTCGTCCCAGTTCGGCAACGACCAGTTCGTCTTCATCGCCTATCACGACCCCGAGTTGCTCTCGCCCGGCGGCATCGCCCGGGTGGCCGAGCTGGCCGAAGAGGTCCGATCGGCCGAGATCGAGGGGGTGGTGTCGGTCCAGTCGCTCGACACGATGCCGTTGTTCTGGCAGCTCGACGACGCCTTGCTCGCCCTGGAAAAAATCCCCGAGAAGAAACGCCTGTTCCTGCCCAGCCGGGCCGAGGTCCTCGACCTCATCAAGCGCGGGATCTCGGGGGAAGGGGGGGGCCAGTGGGCCACCCCGACCATCGCCGGGGCCCTGCGATCGACGGCCGACCAGCCCGAAGCCCTGGCCGAACTGAAGGGGCGGATCACCGCTCATCCGTTGCTCCTCGGCACGCTCGTCGACGCATCCGGGACGTACACGGCCCTGATGACCCGCCTGAAGTCGGCCGGCGAGCACGACGTGAAGCAGACCGTCGAGGCGATCCGGGCCATCGCCGACGACTTCGCCGATCGGCACGACCTCGACCGCGACCCGGCCGTCGTCGGGCCCCCGGTCCTGCTGGCCGACGGCTTCCGGGCCATCGAGGTCGACGGCCGTCGCCTGGCGACCGTCGGCATGCTCCTGATCGGGGCCGTCACCCTGATCGCCACCCGGAGCCTCTGGTGGGCGCTCGTCCCCCTGATCGCCGGGTGGACGGTCTGGCTGGCGACCTCGACCCTCCTGGCCGTGCTCGGCCTGAAGCTCTCGCTGTCGAGCGGGCCGATGATCGCCCAGATCATCGTGCTCACGATGCCCGCCGCCAGCCACCTGGCGCTGCACTTCCGCGACGACCTGCGCCGGATGGCCGACCGCCGCGACGCCGCCCGGGAGACCCTGCAGATCGTCTCCGAGCCGATCTTCTGGTGTGCCCTGACGACCACCATCGGCTACGGCGCCCTCGCCACGAGCAACGTGATGCCGATCCGGCAGTTCGGCACCGTGCTGGCGTTGGCGACGGCCGCGGCGGCCCTGCTGACCCTCCTGATCTCCCCCGGGGCCATGATCCCGCCGTTCCGGATCATGGAGATCCCGGTCCGGTTCGGCTCGACCTCCCGCATCTCCGGGGCGATGACCGGCCTGATCGCCCGGGTCTACCGACGCCCGGCGCCGATCGTCTTCGGCACCCTGCTCGTCGTCCTGCCGCTGGCCGCCGGGATGCCGTTCCTGCAATACGAGTCGAACTACATCAATGCCTTCCGCGCCTCGACCCGGGTGGTGCAGGACTACCGCTTCATCGAGGAGAACCTGGGGGGGATCGGCCTGGCCGGCCTGATCGTGCCCACCGACGGCACGATCACCCCCGAGACGCTCGACCGGATTCGGGCCCTCGACCGGGCCGTCCTCGACATCCCCCCGCCGCGCGACAGCGAGGGGATCGCCTACGTCACCTCGCTCGCGACGGTGCTCGACCCGGACAATCGCCTGGCCGGACTCGACCCCGGGCGGGCCGCCTGGCTCCTGGAGACGAAGCTCGACCTGATCGCGGCCACGCCGCAGGCCGAGCTGCTCGGGAGCTTCTGGGATCCGGAGACCGGCTGGGCCCGGTCGATGGTCCGCCTGTCCGAGAGCCAGGCGGCCCCCGCGAAGATCTTCCTGTTCGATCAGGCCGAGTCGCTCGCCCGGAATCAGTACGACGATCGCGCCTATTTGACCGGGCTGTCCCACCTCCTGACCCAGACGACCCGGGGGGTGATCGCGACACAGTGGACGACCCTGACCCTGGCGACGCTCGGCATCCTGCTGATGCTGACCCTCGCCTTCCGGGGGCCGAGGCTGGCGGTGCTGGCCATCGTCCCCACCTTGCTGGCCGTCGGCCTGGTGCTCGGCCTGATGGGGTGGCTCGGGGTGAAGCTCGACCTGGCCACCGCCCTGGTGGCGAGCGTGGCATTGGGCCTGTCGATCGACGACACGTTCCACTGCCTGCTCCAGTTCCGCAAGCGGAGGCGCTCGGCGTCGTTCGAGGACGCGCTGTTCGCCAGCTACTCCGTCACCGGGCCGGGGGTGCTGCTGTCGAGCCTCGCCGTCGCGCTCGGCTTCACGGTCCTCTGGTTCAGCGAGTTCGTGCCGTTCGCCACCTTCGGCCTGATGGTGGCCATCGCCACCGTCGGCAGCACGATCGGCAACATCATCCTCCTCCCGGCGTGCCTCAGCCTGGCCCACCGCTGGCGGCACGGCCCGGGCCGCGGCCCGATCGCCCCGACCGCCGAGCCCGGCGACGACCTCGCGCAGCCAATCGAGACATCCTCACGTTCAAAGTCGTGACGCGTCCGGGGCTGGTCATGCCTTGTGTTGCTCATCTCGGCCCTTTCTACTAGGAACCGGATCGGCGCGAAGGCCGCCCGGGGGGTCGGGCGAGGGTCCTTCGCCGATCCCGGGGCCCCGCCCCGCCCTCGACCGACCGATCGGGCCGCCCCCGCCCTGAAACCCAGGTGAAAGGATCGCCATGCGATCAATCATTCGCGCCGGCACCCTGTGCGTCGCCCTGCTGTCCTTCGGCTCGATCGTCGGCTGCGGCGGCGACGCGCCGACCATCGACGACGAGACTCCTCCCCCCGCCGTCGAGCCGGGCCAGGTCGACCCCGGCCCGCCGACCGCCGCCGAAGGGGGAAACTACTGATCGTCATCGACTCCCGTCGGGACGACCGCCCGGCTGCATGCAATGGCACTTGTGTGCTCAAGCGATCGCCCCTCGCGGCCGGGCCGTCGCGCTCCGGTTGCCCGGCCGTCTACTTCCCAAGACCGGGGCGAGGGGGGCGATCCGCGGATTCCCCCTCGCCTCCGCCCGGAGGGCGATTCCGCCGCTTAATTCATCTCTCCCAAGGAGTTCCGTCCCGGGGGCGCCGCTTTTCCAACCTTTTTATAGCGCCCTTTTTCCGTTTTTTTCTTGACCCGGTCGGGTGGTCACATTCCAATCGGAGAGGTCGATCACATCTCAGCATCCTGATATTCTTTCAGGGGGTCGTGGTCGATGGATGAGCGGTTGGGCGCGACCCTTCGCCCGAAGGGGGCGTTCGAGGGTGCGCGCCGCCCGGACCCGAGCCAGGGGGAATCCATGCGACGAATCAAGATCCGTCGAGCATTCACGCTGATCGAATTGCTGGTCGTCATCGCCATCATCGGTGTGCTCATCGCGCTGCTGCTGCCGGCCGTGCAGTCGGCCCGCGAGGCGGCCCGTCGGGCCCAGTGCGTGAACAATTTCAAGCAGATGGGCATCGCGCTGCACAATTACCACGACACCATGGGGTCGTTCCCGATCGGCCGGATGGGGGTGGGTTACACCTATCCGCCGGCCGTGACCGGCGTGCCGCAGCGGCGGACCTGGGCCTTCAGCATCCTGCCCTACATGGAGCAGACGAACCTCTTCGGGGCGATCAACTTCGACCTGCCCTTCTACTTCGCCGAGAACACGACGGTCATCCGGACGCCCCTGGCCATGTTCCAGTGCCCGAGCGACACGCCGAGCATCCAGGAGCCCGACACGCCCTACCCGCGCGGCAAGGGCAGCTTCGCCGCCAACTGGGGCAACACCCACTTCTGGCAGGACGAGCGGCCGACCGACCCCACCGGCCTGAACCCCTGGAACACCGGCCCGCTCGGGATCCAGGGCATGCCGGTCGGGGCCGTCAACCTGACCTTCACCGGGGCCCCGTTCATGGGCAACCGCTCGACCAGCCTCCGGAATTTCCGGGACGGCACGAGCAACACCATCCTCATCGGCGAGGTGATCATGGGCACCAACGCCGCCGGCGGGGCCTACGACCACCGCGGCGACATCTTCAACGACGACCTGAACTGCACCATGTTCAACACCTACACGCCCCCCAACTCCCAGATCCCCGACTGGATGGGGGGCGACGCGAACGGCCGCCCCTGGTGCAGCTTCGGCCTCGTCGGCGGGGTGCCCCCGTGCACCGGGGGCCAGCCGGCCTTCAATGCCTCCCGGAGCCGGCACCCCGGCGGCGTCAACACCCTGCTCGGCGACGGCAGCGTCCGGTTCGTCAAGGACACGGTCAACGTCATGACCTGGCGGGCGATCGGCAGCCCCGCCGGCGGTGAAGTCATCAGCGCCGACACCTTCTGACCCCGACCCGATCGGGGCCGGTGCCCCTGCCTCTCCCCGCCGGAGCCCCCCACTTGACTCTCCCGCAGACCAGGACACCGGCCTCGAAGGCTCGGGCCTCTCGCCCCGGAGGCCCGAGCCGCTCCCGATCAGGCGAACGCCCCCCCTCCGCTCGACTCGCGATCGACGTTCTACGACGTACGGCCCGATCCCGACCGAATCCTGCATGAAGGGGGGCCGGCCGTCCCCGCTCGGATCGCCCATCGTCGTCCTGCGCATCCGGGCCATCGGCGCCGGACTCATCCTGAGAGCGCCTGCAGGTCGGCCGGGCAAGGGGCCCGACCACCGCACGAAGACCCCATGAAAAAACCCGCCGAAAGGCGGGTCTTTGTGGAACGTCCGGAACTGATCGATCGTTGGGGAGAAGCTCCCCGACAAGGACTCGAACCTTGAACCTAGCGGTTAACAGCCGCTCGCTCTACCGATTGAGCTATCGGGGAATCGACAAGGGGAAGGATACCGGATCAGGGACCTTGAATCAAGGGGGCAGTGGCCCGGGTCCTCCGATCCGGGGGGGATCGCGGTTCCCGATCGCTTCCATCGCGGTCGCGGTCGTGTTGCGGGACAGACGAGGGACGATGGAAGCGATGCGAACGGGCGATCAGCTGGAGAGGTTCTTTTCCTTCGAACCGCCCTTGCTGTGCTGCTCAACCGCCTTCTCCAGGAGGCCGACGATCAGTGCGTTCAGCGATGCCTTGTCTTCCTTGGCCCAGCTCGCCAATTGCTCGTGCAGCGCTGGTGGCATCCGGATCTGAAAGTGAACCACTGTCTCTGGCATCGATATGCCTCCTTGGATCAGTGACCGTAAAACGGGGGGGAGACTCGCCTCAGGGACAATGCGAGCGGCACTCGACAGGGCCAGTCCGAACAGGCCGGCGGCTGAGGCAAGCCAGGATGGGAGAATGTCATCTATTCTAACCTCTGATTTGCGTTCTCGCCTAGTATCTTCTAACCTCGATTTTCCCGATCGGTCGATCAGTTCCGGTGTTGCGTCCCTGGGTGCCCGCATCATGCCGCGCGATGCGCCGTGCCTGGATGGACACATGATCGTTCGGATTCCCGGGCACTCGGTCACCCTGCCCATCGCGACGACAGGACGGTGTTTGAGCAATGGCGGAGTCCCTCGATCCACACGCGACCAGCGACCCGGAACTCCCCCAGGAGACCCCGGCCGAGGCGGCGGTGATCCGCCAGTTCGTCGAGCACTGGGGGATGATGGCCCGCTCCTGGGGCATCAATCCCACGATGGGGGAACTGTTCGCCTTGCTCTACATCACCGGGACCGACTGGACGGCCGACGGCCTGAGGCACCGCTTGAAGGTCTCTCGGGGCAACGTGAGCATGAACCTCCGCGAGCTGATCGCCTGGGGGGTCGTCCACAAGGTCCACCGCCAGGGGGAGCGGCGCGAGTACTTCCGGGCCGAGACGGACATCTGGACCCTCTTCCGCCGGATCCTCCTGGAACGCAAGCGGAGGGAACTCGACCCGACCCTGGTCGTCCTCGATCGGGCCGTCGACCAGGTCTCCGAGGACCCCGAACTGGCCCCGCGATACCTGAAGCGCATCGCCGCCCTCCGACGCTTCTTCGCCCTCGTCCACGCGCTGGCCGCCCGGGTCGATGCGCTCGGCCCGGCGGAACTCGAAGACCTGGTCATGCTGCTCGAACACCACGAGGCGACCGATTCGGATTCGGATCTGGATCCGTCGACACCTGACCGCCCCGCCTGATCGATCCGAGTCGCCCCTCCCCGGGCGACCGAGGGTCGGCCGAAAGCCCCCCTCCGCTCTGGGTTTGCGCCCCATGCTCGGCCCCGGCCCCCGGTCGTGTCGAAAGAAATTCCCCGAAAATCGAGCTGACACCCTTTTCAGACGCAATTGAACGACTAAAACGAAGCTGTGCCCGAGGACGGGCGACACGAACCAGCGAGCGAACGGTTCCCGTCAAGTCGCTTGCGCGTTTTGGGCGGAAGGCGTGAGCAACTCACCTCGGGGGTGAGGACTTGTCGGGACCGTAACGATCCGGGGGGCCTGGCGGCGTGATTCTCGCGTCGCCTGCCCCCCGGTTTTTTTTCGTTGATTCGGGGCGTGGTTTCGGGTCCCGAACGCCTCCCGACGGCGACGATCCGACGGTTCCCGGCGGGTTTCGCTGGCGGAAGGGTCCCGTTGCGCATAAACTGGTGCCTGAATGGCTCGACAGCCACGACCATCCCCGGACTCGCATCGACTGAGCGAGCATCGTGCCAGGCGCCCCGAGATCGGCCGAGCGGCCGATCGACTTCGGATCGCGGAGTGGCCGGTTTCGGTCCGCGAGGCATCCGATTGCCTCATGCCCGGGCCCGTCCGAGGGTGGTCGCCCTTGGCCGTCGTCCTCCCGGCCGTTGAGGCCCGGAGCATTTCGAGTCGGAATTTCCTGGAGCCGAGCCGAGATGAGTAGCGCGTCGGAGGACAATTTCTTCCCCGGTCTTGAAGGTGTGGTCTCCAACGAGACGGCCATCGCCGACATGCAAGGAACGGAAGGCCAGGGCGGCCTGGCGTATCGGGGATATGCGATCGAGGATCTCGCCGAGAAGGTGTCGTACGAGGAGGCGGCCTTCCTGCTGCTCCACGGCGACTTGCCAACCCAGTCGCAGCTCGACGAGTTCAACGGTCGGCTCCGGGCCTCCCGGTCGATTCCCGACTCGCTCGTCTCGCTGTTCCGGGCGGTGCCGAAGACCGTCCACCCGATGGACACCCTTCGGACCGGCGTCAGCGTGCTGGCCCACTACGACGACGACGTGAACGCCGACCCGAAGGATCACGACGCCAACGTCCGCAAGGCCGAGCGCCTGATCGCCCAGATGGCCACGGCCGTGGCCGCCGCCGCCCGGATCGCCCGCGGGCAGGAGCCGATCGCCCCGCGATCCGACCTGAGCCACGCGGCCAACTTCCTCTACATGCTCAACGGGACCGAGCCGAGCGCCGCCGAGACCGACGCCTTCGACCTCTCCTTGACGCTCTACGCCGAGCACGAGCTGAACGCCTCGACCTTCGCCGCCCGCGTCACCGCCTCGACCCTCTCCGACATCCACTCGGCCATCGTCTCGGCCGTCGGCACGCTGAAGGGGGCCCTGCACGGCGGCGCCAACGAGCGGTCGTGGGAGGTCCTCGAACGGGTCGGCGCCCCCGAGAAGGCCGAGCAGTGGATCAAGGACGCCCTGGCCCGCAAGGAGCGGATCATGGGCTTCGGGCACCGCGTCTACAAGACCGGCGACCCCCGCGCCGTGATCCTCAAGCGCCACTGCCAGCTCGTCGCCCAGGAGCTCGGCGACGACCGCTGGGAACGCACCGCCGAGCCGATCGAGCAGGCCGTCACCGGGCAGAAGGGCCTGCCCCCGAACGTCGACTGGCCGAGCGCCCGGTTGTACCACTACCTGAAGATCGAGGTGCCGATCTACACCCCCATCTTCGCCATGGCCCGCGTCGCCGGCTGGGCGGCCCACGTCATCGAGCAGCTCGACAGCAACCGCCTGATGCGGCCTCGGGCCCGATACGTCGGCGCCCCGCAACGCTCCGTCTCGCCGATCGGCGACCGCGGCTGAGGCTGAGGCCCGTCCCCCCGCCCCGAGCTGTTCGTTGCCCGTTCGGGGTGATCGTCCGGGTCTGCACGGCGCCCCTTCCTGCAAGATACCTGCAGGGGGGGCCCCGTCCCCCGATCCGAACTCCCTCGCCCCGTCCCCCGATCGCGGGAATCGACGGGCCGACGGGAGCCGCCCTATCGCGCCGTCGCTTCTTCCAGCGGTTCCGTCTCGGCGAACGGCAGGTCGACCACCTGGGAGACCGGCGAGAGCCGGTCGTAGCCGCCCAGGTTCCAGACCAGCTCGGTGTAGTGCTGCACGTCGAGCATCGTGAGCGTCTGCACGGCGCGGAGCGTGAGGATCTGGTCGCTCCAGAGGTCGGTCCGGAGCATCACCTCGGTGAATCGGGTCCGGAGCGTCTCGATCGGGTCGGGGCCTCCCTGGCCCCGGATCACCCGGACCCAGCCGCGGAGCGCCCGCCGGTGGCGTCGCAGATAGCGTGCGATCCGCGGCCGTTGCTCGTCGTCGTATGTGGGGAAGCTCGGCAATTCGAGCAGGTCGTCCCACGGCCGCCGGACGTCCTGGATCCGGTGCCAGAGCGGGTCGCCGAAGTCGGGGGGCTCGGGGAGCCCTTCGGGGAGCTGCCGGGGGTCGGCCTCGGGGTCGGCGGCATGCGCCACGACCTTCCGCATCGCCACCACCGAGAGGCCGAGCGTCGCCACGTCGTCGTGGTCGGCCACCCAGGCGGTGACGAGGGCCCGGATCACCTCGCCGCGCCGGTCGGTCAGGTGCGGCAGGTCCCGTTCGAGCACCAGGAGCAGCTGCTCGAAGTCCCAGTCGAACTCGGCCAGGAGCTGGTTGAGCCACTCGACCCGGTCGCGTTGCCGGTTGCGGAACCGCTCGGCCATCACCCGCTCGTGACGCGAGGCCCCGATGAAGTCGAGGTCGATTTCCATTAGGGAATCGCTGCCGACGCTGATGGGCACCTGCGGCAGCGGCAGGCCGAGGTACTCGATGTCGAACCGCGCCCGCATCCAGAGCGCCTCCAGGAACGCCGGCTTGCGCATCCGGTGGATCTTCCGGACGGCCGCCTGGTACGACTCGCCCGGCTCGTCCGGGGCGGTCGTGACCGTCGGGTTGAGGATCTCCCGGATCACCTTCACGATCCGGACGGCCATGTACCCGACCCCTCGGAATCCCCACCAGACCAGCCGGAAGGGCAGGATCAGCAGCCGGCCGCCCGCCAGGTACGACTCATAGAGGTGGAACAGGTTGATCGTCCGCTGCGAGATCGGGGCGCGGTGCAAGGGCAGGCTCCGGAACGCGTTCCGGAGATTCCGCTCCCGATCGCTCTGCAGGAGCGAGGCGACGGCGTCCCCGTAACGGGCCCGGATCAGGTCGTCGCGCTCCGGGTCGGCGATCAGGAAATCGACGGCCGTGAAGTCGACGGTCTCGAAGAACTCGTCCGCCTCCGGTCGCCTCCGGCTCGGGGCGAGCCGCTCGACCAGCGGGATCCGCCCCTTCGGCTCGGGTATGGGGATCTCGCCCTCCGGCCGTTGCAGGCGGGCGGACAGCCACTTCCGGTAGCGCTTGCGGACCCCCTCGGGGCTGCTGGCCAGCCGGTCGAGCGGCACGGCGTTGCGGTTGTAGTCGATCAGCAGCTTGGCCGTCTCCTGCACGATCATCCGCGTGATGTAATCGAACCAGAGATACGGCCCGCCGAGCAGGCTCGCCGCCGCCCGGCTCATGTCGAGCCGGTCGAGCCGGCGACGCCCCCTGAGGAAGTAGGGCAGGTTGCTCAGGCTCAGGTTCCTCAACGCGAGGTTGCCGAGCAGCTGGGTCGAGGCCTTCGTGTCGTTCCGGTGGAACGGCGAGCCGTCCAGGTAATCCTGATAGAGCAGCTTCAAGGTCGAGAAGAAGTCCGTCTCCGAGGACTTCAAGCCCATCTCCTGCATCTGCCCTTCCAGCGTCCAGTGCTCCTGCGCCCGCTCGAAATCCGAGCCGCCGGGCAAGGCCGGCTCCCGCGTCTCGGGCACGTCGTCCGAGGTCCGCAGCCGGACCTCGGGCAGGATCACCCGCTCGTTCAGGAACCGCTGGTCGCGTTCCTTCAGCTGCCGCTTGAGCAGCTTCGTCTGCGCCGCGAACTGCGCCTCGACGACCCGCTCGCAGAACTCGGCCGCCTGGTTGGCGATCTTGCGGAACCAGCCGCCCACCTGCATCAGCACGAAGCAGATGACGCCGATGACGATGACCGGCAGCCCGAGCTTGTCCGCGAACCATCCGAGCATGGCGCGCAGCCGCAGGCCGAAGCCGTGCAGCACGCCGACCTCCTGGGGAGATGCCTCCGCGGCCTCGACCGCCCCGCTCCCGCTCGGGACCAGCAGGTAGACCAGCGCATAGAGGGCCGAGAAGGTCACGCCGAAGGTCAGGAGGCGGAAGGCCGGCCGCCTCGTGGCCGAGATGATCGTCCGCCCCAGCTTGTCGAGGAAGAGCGGGGGGGAGACCGTCGCCTGCAGGTCGGCCACGTAATAGATCACGTCGAGCGTGCGCTGCATCAAATGGCCGAGGTAGTTGGCCGCCAGGGCGGCGGCCTCGGCCGGGCCCTGCTTGCGGTGCTCGAGGACCGGCCGGATGATCGGCAGGCGTCGGATCACCGGCAGGTCGACCAGCTGCAGGTAGTGGTCGACCGAGTTGACGAAGCCCTGCCCCATCTGCTCGATCAATTCCTCGGGGGTCAGCTCGATCAAGCGCTCGACCACCTCCTCGATCGGGATGTCGCGCGACTGGTCCTGCACCCGTTCCGACCAGTCGGCGGTCGGGATCTCGGCCACCCGGGCCTCCAGGTCCTCGATCGCCGCGTCGGCCAGGGCGAGCCGATCGGCCTCGCCCAGCGTGCCGAGGTGCTCCGGGGCCCTGCGCTCGTAATGGCGGCGGATCACGTGGAGCAGGTGATGGTTGCGCGAGTCCTCGCTGATCTCCGGCTTCAGCTCGAACAGGATGATGTTGCGGTTGAACAGCCGGGCATAGCGCCGGACCAGCCGATCGGTGAACCGCAGGGCGAAGATCACCAGCCTCACGAACCGGATCAGCGGCCGCATCACCCGGAGGAACCGCAGCAGCCGAGGGACCCGGAGCACCCGCAAGAACTGGATGTTGGCGATCTGGTGCGAGACGGTCAGGGCATGGGTGAAGAACCCGAACGGGATCGACGGCAAGAGGTCGATCACGAAATGCCGGGCCAGGTACCGCAGCTTCCCCGTCGCCAGCGAGATCTTCAACGCGAACTCGGAGAGGAACACCACGCAGATCGCCAGGTCGGTGTAGGCGAAGAAGGCTTCCAGCCGGTCCGTCATCCGCCCCGTCTGGTCGATCGCCGTCTCCACGACCAGGAGCACGGTGAGCACCAGGATCAGGACCAGGATCACCGCGTCGAGCCGCTTCGGGAACCCGGGCCCGAATTTCGCCTGCATCCGGGCCGAGAGGTCTTTCTCCTGCCACTCGTTGCGGGCGGTCCGGGCCATCCGGCCGAAGCGTCGGGCCACCCGCCGCAGATGGCCGACGGTCGGCCGATCCAGCCCCTCCGCGGCCCCGTCACCCCCCGAGGCGAGGCAATCGTCGCGCAGCCGGAGCATGTCGTCCCGAGAAAGGTTCAGCAGGCGGACCCCCTGCGCCGTACCGACCTCCTCCAGCATCGAGAGGATCTCGTTCGCCTCCTCCCGGGCGTCCGTCAGCAGCTCGTCCCAGGCCGCGGACCGGGCCTCCGAGGCGAGCTGGCGGAGCTGGCCGGCCGCCGCGTCGGCCAGGGCGTCGCGACGCCCGATCAGGGCGGCGACGTGCCGCCTCGGCCCGGGGACGCTCGCGACCTCGTCTTCGGTGCCACCCGGTGCCCGCGGGGCGGGGATCGCGTCCGGGAGCCCCTCGACCTCGGCCTGGAGGCGCGAGAGCAGGAATCGCCTCGACCAGAGTTCCTCGGGCGTCCCCTCCGGGACCGCCCCGTCGAGCAACTGGGAGACACGGCGATCGAGCAGCGACAGCCGGAGCCGACTCGCCCTGTGCTCGAGCGCCCGGCGATCCGGCCCGAGCGCGGGCGTCCCCTCGGCGTGGAGCTGCTCCTGCAGGCGATCCAGCTCGATGCCCGCCGAGACGGCCGGATGCACCGGCACGTTGCCGTCGACCAGGGCGATCAGCTCCGACTTCCAGGTCAGGTCCCTCCGGAATCGGTCGAGCAGCGCCGCGCGTCGGATCGGCTCCAGGTCGGGCCGGGTGAGCAGCTCCGTCAGATACCCCTGCTCGGCCCGGAGCCATTTCGCGATCTGCGCCGAGAGCTTCGCGATCGCCCCGGGGTTGGCCCGCTGCAGCTCCGCCAGCCGATCCGTCGTGGTGTCGCGGAGCCGTTCCAGCAGCTCATCGACCTCGGGATCTCGGGGATGGATCGGGTCGGTGGCCAGCTCGTGGAGCATCCTGCGGAGCCGGGTCCCCTCCTGGACCGCGACCAGCAGGCGGCCCGGGGCGACCGAGCCGTTGCCGGACAGAACCTCGGACGACCGGGACAGCCAGGAGTTCCGCCACTCAATCGGATCGCTCAACGTTCTGCTCCGCGAGGCAACCGGCACCGACGCTTCAGCATCGCCGGGCGAGACGGGGTTATTGTCCGGTCTTCACGCATGAGGGTAAAGCCTCGAACACGCCGAGCGATGATGCCCCGCCCGGCGAGAGGCCCAGCTTGTCCCCCGGGGCGGGAACGACTAGCCTAGGCGACGTGGCCGGGCGTCCCCCGGCCCTCTCGCCGTGCTCCCGCCCTTTCCCCGAGGATCCTTCGCGTCGTGAGCCATCCTTTCGCACTCGAACGGGCCGTCGCCGCCCAGGCCGTCCAGGAAGCCGCCCGGCTCTGCCGGGCCGTCCGGGGCTCGCACGGCCCCGACCCGGTCGCCAAGGGGGACAAGAGCCCCGTCACCGTCGCCGACTTCGGCAGCCAGGCCCTCATCTGCGCGACCCTCAAGGCGGCCTTCCCCGGCGACCCGGTCATGGCCGAGGAGGACGCCGCCGAGCTGCGGTCGCCCGACCGCGCCGCCGTCCGGGACCGCGTCGCGGCCGAGGTGGCCGCCCTCCGGCCCGGCACCGACGCCGAGACGGTCCTCTCCTGGATCGACCACGGCAACCTCGACCGCTTCGCCGGCCGCTTCTGGACCCTCGACCCGATCGACGGCACCAAGGGGTTCCTCCGGGGGGAACAGTACGCCATCGCCCTGGCCCTGATCGTCGACGGCCGGATCGAGGTCGCCGCCCTGGCCTGCCCGAACCTGGAACACTCGCGGTCGGCGGTCGGCCCGGTCGGCGCCGTCTTCCTGGCCGTCCGGGGCTCGGGGGCCGTCATGCTCCCGCTCGACGGCTCCGACCAGGAGCGGGCGATCCGGGCCTCCGACCGCACCGATCCCTCGCGCGCCCGCCTCTGTGAATCGGTCGAATCGGGCCACAGCGCTCACAACGAATCGGCCGTGGTGGCCGCCCGCCTGGGAGTGACCGAGCCCCCGGTCCGGCTCGACAGCCAGGCCAAGTACGCCACGGTCGCCTCCGGCGTGGCCGACGTCTACCTCCGCCTGCCGACCCGGGCCGATTATCAGGAAAAGATCTGGGACCACGCCGCCGGCGCCCTGATCGTGACCGAGGCCGGGGGGACCGTGACCGACATCGACGGCAAGCCGCTCGACTTCACCCTCGGCCCGACCCTGGCCAGCAACCGCGGCGTCGTCGCCACCAACGGCCCCCTGCACGATCGCGTCCTGGCCGCCCTGCGCGGCTGAGCATTTTATTCTCGACCGGACGAGAGACAGCCGGCCGGTGGTGCTGGCTGTCCTCGTCGGGGTCGCGATCGGTCGATCCGACTCGCCCGAAGACCGGAGAACCCCCCATGCGATCTCGCCGCCGATTGCTGATCGGTCTCGGTATCCTCGGTCTTGCCGTGCTGGCCCTCTTCGGCCGATCGGGGGTCCGAGCACGAGAAGCCATGGAACGGCCGAACGTCCTGATCATCCTCGTCGATGACCTGGGCTTCGGCGACCTCTCCAGCTTCGGCGCCCCGGATCTCCAGACGCCGAACATCGACGCCCTTGCCGCCTCCGGCCTCCGGTTCTCCAATGCCTACGCCAACTGCCCGGTCTGCTCGCCGACGCGCGCGGCCCTGCTCTCGGGCCGGACGCCGGACGTCGTCGGCGTCCCCGGCGTCATCCGGACGCACAGGTTCAACAATTGGGGCTATCTCGATCCCGACGTGCCGCTCCTGCCCGAACTGCTCGGCGAGGCCGGCTATCACACCGCGATCGTCGGCAAGTGGCACCTCGGGCTCGAATCGCCGAACACGCCCGGCGAGCGCGGGTTCGACCACGTCCACGGCTTCCTCGGCGACATGATGGACGACTATTACACCCATCGCCGCCACGACATCAATTACATGCGCCTCGGCGACGCCGAGATCGACCCCGAAGGCCACGCCACCGACCTCTTCTCCGACTGGGCGATCGACTACCTCGACTCCCGCAAGGATCAGGCGGCCCCGTTCTTCCTCTACCTCGCCTACAACGCCCCCCACACGCCGATCCAGCCCCCCGAGGACTGGGTCGACCGCGTCCGCCGCCGCGAGCCGGGCATCGACGAGGGCCGGGCCCGGCTCGTCGCCCTGATCGAGCACATGGACGACGGCATCGGCCGCGTCCTCCGGGCGCTCGACGCCAACGGCCAGGCCGAATCCACCCTCGTCGTCTTCGCCAGCGACAACGGCGGCCAGCTCGACGTCGGCGCCCGCTGCGGCCCGTATCGCGGGGGGAAGGGGGACCTCTACGAGGGCGGCATCCGGATCCCGATGGCCGCCCGCTGGCCCGGCCAGATCGCCGCCGGGTCCTCGACCGATCGCGTCACCCTGACGATGGACCTGTTCCCGACCGTCTGCGAGCTGGCCGGCGCGACGATCCCCGAGGCGACCGCCGGCCGGTCCCTCGTCCCGTTATTCCTCGGCCGATCGATGCCCGAGGACAATCGCGCCCTCGTCTTCGTCCGCCGCGAAGGTGGCCCTCGCTACCTCGGTCAGGACTACTACGCCATCCGACACGGGCCGTGGAAGCTCGTCCAGAACCACCCCTTCGAGCCGTTCCAGCTCTATAACCTCGAGCAGGATCCTCAAGAAACACGCAACATGATCGAGCAGGAGTCCTCGAAGGCCCAGCTCCTCTCTCGGGCGCTCATGATGCACCTCCAGCGGGCCGGCCAGGTTCCCTGGCAACGCTCCGCGTCGCCCGACCCTTCGGACGATCGCTGACTCACGTCTCGACCCGTCACTCGAGCACGCCCCGCCTCCCCAACCCTCGCCCCCTCCTGGGGAAGTGGGGGCCGAAGCCCGGGTGAGGGAGGCTGAGGCAAGACGCGATGCTTGGCTCCGAACGCAAGGACCCCTCACCCCAACCCTCTCCCCGCGAGCGGGGAGTGGGTGGCCGCCAGGCCGGGTGAGGGGGCCGGTGCCAAGTCGTAAACCGTCGCGTCCCCAGCGGGGACCGCGATCAGGAGCCCGTGTAGCGTGGCCGGGGCGGGAGGTGCCCGACCTTCGGCCCGACGTCGTCCTTCCAGTCCTCGAGACGAGGCCCCTTGAGTCCCTCGGCCCGGGATCGCAAGGTCGCCATCTGCTCGTCGCCGAGTTCTTCCAGCGATTGCGCGATCCGGACGTCGTCCTCGAGCTGGCCGATCGTCGTGCAGCCGACGGCCGTGCAGTGGATCGGCAGATTGAGGACGTAGCTCAGGCAGTCGCGCACGCTGAACTGTTGCAGCAGCTTCGCATTGGCGAAGTTCTTCATCCCCTGGATGCCCAGCCCTTGCTCGACGGCCAGGGGGAGCACCTGCCGCTCGAAGCTCAAATAGTGCGGGTCGGCCGCGTGCAGGGGCATCAGGATCGTGTCCCAGCGGTCGAAGGCCCGGAGCATCGCCAGGTGCGCCGCGGGGTTGGCGTGGCCGGTGAAGCCGATGAAGCGGCACTTGCCCGCCTCCTTGGCCGCCTCGAACGCCTCGATCGCCCCGCCGGGGGCGAAGACCTTCTCGACGTCCGCCTCGTCCTGGATGCCGTGGACCTGCCAGAGGTCGACATAATCCGTCTTCAGGCGTTTCAGCGAGAGATCAAGCTCGGCCGCGGCCCCTTGCTTCGTCCGGTCGGTGGACTTGGTGGTCAGGAAGACCCGGTCGCGGCAGGCGGGCAGGACCTCACCGAAGATCTCCTCCGAATGGCCGTCCCAGTAGCTGTGGGCCGTGTCGAAGTAGTTGATCCCCAGCTCGACGGCCCGTCGCGTCAAGGCGATCGCCTCGTCGTCGTTGCCGATCACCGGGAACCGGCCGCTGGCCAGGCCGATGACGGTCAGCTCGGCCCCGGTCTTGCCGAAGGTCCGCTTCGGGATCTCGCCGGCCTCCTCCGACCGCAACGGCCGAGCCCCGATCGCCCGACCCCCGAGCCCGGTCGCCAGCCCGGCGGCCAGCCCGCCGATGAGCGTTCTCCGTTTCATCGTCCCATCCTCCAGCAAGGGTGTCTCGATGCGCCTCGCACGCCGTCCGTCCGATCGGCTCGCGTCGGGCGGGAAGCCCTGCCTGCAACCGCCGGGCCGTCCTTCGGGGACGCCGAAGCGCAAGGTTTGCACCCCGGCATCCCCAGGTCCGACGCTCCGGCGATTCAGCTCAGGTGCGTATTGGCCAGTTGGACGAGGTTCGCCACCGGCAGGCCGCGCGGGCAGGCCCGTTCGGCGGCGGCCAGGTCGGCCTTCGCCAGGTCGCGCGCCTCGGCCGGCAGGGCCTGATAGAGCGCCCGGGCCTCGGACCGCTTGCCATAGGCGGCGTAGTAGCGGAGATACCGCAGGACGGTGGCCACCGGGACCCCCTTCGCGGCCGTCTCGCACAGGTGCCCGCAGCCGTGGCAATACAGGTGCGCGGTTTTCTGCCGGTGCTCTTCGAGCAGGCGGGCCTCCTCGATCGTCAACGGCTCCCGGCTGGCCGCGACGTTCTCGCGCAGGTCGCTGAAGTTGGTCATCTCGGAGACGACCACCTGCATCCGGTCGTCGTACCAGACCGACTTGACCGCGGCGACCTCCTTCTTGATCCCCGCCTCGCGGAGCCGCTTCATCGTCTGGTCGATCGCGAAGAGTTGGCCGTCGTTGTCGATCGCGTCGACGACCGCGTCGGCCCCGCGCTGGGTCTTCATGGCGACGAGGCCGATATTGGCCTTCGACGCCTTGTCGATCGCCCGCTGCAGCTTGTCGTGGTCGACGGCGCGGAAGCTGTACTGGATCATCACCTGGTCGATCCAGCCGACCTCGGCCGCCTTCTCCAGGATCTCGGGCAGCATGGCGTCGTGGCACGACAGGCCCGCGAATCGGATCTTGCCGGCCGCCTTCAGCTTCTCGAAGGTCGCCTTGACGTTCGGGTCCGAGAGCATGCCGATGTCCTGCCCGGCGATGCCGTGGATGTAGTAGGCATCGACGTAGTCGGTCCGCAGGCGTTCGAGGCTCTTCTCCAGCTCGCTCGGGAAGACGGCGGCCTGGTCGGGGACCCCTCGGTAGCGGGTCGTCTTGGTGACGAGGTACGTGTCCTTCCGCAAGCCGGTGCGTTCGAGGACCTGGCCGAGGACCTGCTCGGTCCTCGTGTTCTCGTACGACTCGGAGGTGTCGATGAAGCGGACCCCCGAGAGCAGGGCCGCCTGCACGAAGCTCGGCGAGACGGACCAGCTCGTCCCCATCCCCAGCTTCGTCACCTTCTGCCCGGTCTTGCCAAGGGTCACCAGCGGCACCTTCGGCTCGTCGGCCGCCGCCGCGTCCTGGCCGAACCCTCGCAGGGCCGGGGCCGAGGCCAGGGCCGCTCCCGTCGCCGCGCTGGTCTTCAGGAACCGCCTCCGGCTGCCGTCGCAGGTTCCGTGCATTGCCAGTGCCTCCTCGATTTCAGGATGGAAAAGGGGGAATCCGACGGGCGTGACACCGGTGACGGCGTCTCGGTCACCCGGCCGACTCGTCTCGGAGTCGCCGGCCGCTTATTGTCGTCGGACGACGGCCCCGGGTCAACAATTCTTGAATCTAGGCCCGAGGCGCGCATCGATCGGCTCTCGCCCTCGACCCGCCCGGCGTGCCGCCCCGTCGCCCGCCTTGCCCGTCGCCTCGCGCTCGCCAGGAACAATAGACACGGGGGCGGACCCGCCACGACAGGTCCGCCCCCGCGGGGGGAGCAAGAATGAGGAGAGGAGAGGAAGGACGGCTTGCCGCCGATCACCCGCCCGGGGGCAGGGGTGGCAGGTCGATCGGCGAGGTCTCGGGGATCGACTCGCTCGGCGGCAACGGGGGTAAGCCCGTGGTGTCCGCCGGGAGTGATCGCGAGGGGAGGGGAGGGAGCGAGGCAGGCTTCGTCGCCGGGCCGGTCTCGGAGATCGGGACCGATCGGCTGGCCGGGGTCAAGACCCCCGACGCCCGGCTCACGGCCGGATCCAACCGCCCGGGAGTCGAAGGCGCGGCGGAGGTCGGGGTTCGAGCCGGGGCGGGGGCGGCCCCCGACGCCAGGTTCGGGGTCGGCTCCGCCGTCACGCCCGATCCGGCATCCCGGCCGGGTGGGGTCGACGAGAGCGGGACCGGGTCGCCCACCGGCGTCGTCGGGCCGACCGGCATGGCGGGCGGGCCGAAGCTGCCGTACGGGGCCGGGAAGAACGGGCTCGGCTCCGGGGCCGTCGAGCCGGGGGTCGACATCGGCGGCAGGGGATCCTGGACCGGCGGGCTGACGACCGGCTTCGGCGCGACCGGGCCGTCCGGCTCGATCGGGATGCGCCGGTGGGCCTTCTGCTGGTCGATCGCCTGCACATACGCCTTCGGCGGCTGCGGCCCTTCGGCCACGGCGATGTTGTTATAAGCGAGCAGGGTCCCCTTGGCCTCTTCCAGCGCGGCGATCGCCGTGTTGTAGCTCGTCTTGTACCGGGCCTCGATCGCCACGGCGTTCGACCAGCGGTTGACGGCGTCGAGGTAGCGGTCGATGTTGATCGTCCCGGCCTCGAAGAACGCCTCCTGGGCCTTCAGGCGACGCTCGGCCGCCTCGCGGAGCTGCCCGGCGTACTTCAAGAGCTTGTAGTTCGCGTCCACCTCGACGAAGAACCGCGCCAGGGCGTGCACCGACTGGTGGACCGTCTGCTGCAGGAAGGACCGCTGGCGGAGCAGGGCATACTGGGCCCGCCTCGTGTCGGCCAGCGGCCTCCGGAAGCCGATCGGCATCGAGAAGGTCAGGCCGACCTGCCAGGTCTGGAAGTTGTTGTGGAAGGACGGGGCGGGATTCACCCCCGCCGCCGCCTGCTGCTGGGCGATGATCGGGTCGATCGCCAGCACCGAGCGCCCGGTCATCACCGCGAACGCCTCGTCCAGGTCCTCGCCCAGGCCGTTGAACTGGTAGAGCATGTCCAGGTTCAAGGAGGGCAAGAGCTGGTTGCGGGCGAGCAGCAATTGCAGCTCGGCCACCCGGACCAGGAGCTGCTGCTGCACGATGTCCGGCTGGTAGCTGACCAGTTGCGCCAGGCTGCTCTCCCAGTCCGGCTGCACCCGGGCGGTCGTCCAGTCGGTCACGGGCACGATCCGGCGGCCGTCGTACGGCGGCAGGCCGAGCAGCTCGCGGAACTGACGCTCGGTGGTGATCAGGTCGGCGGTCGCCTGCACCAGTTCGAGCTGGAACTGGCGGAGCTGTTCCTCGGCCTCGGCCACGTCCGGCTCAGACCCGGTGCCGACCTCTCGCTTCACCACTTCCCGCTCGTAGATCGCCTCGCCGAGCCGGACCGCCTGCTGGCGGCTCCAGTACTGCACCTGCTGCTGCGAGAGGGCCCAGTACTGCTGCTCGACCGAGCGGACCATCGCCATCACCTCGGCCTTGAACCGCCAGACCGAGGCGTCGGCGTTCAGGCGTTCGATGACGATCGGCGCCCGGTTGGCTTCCAGGCCGCTCGGCCCGGTCTGGTCCGATCCGCCCAGCAACGGCTGGCTGAATTGCAGGGTGGTCCGGGCCCCGTAGGCCGACGGGTAGGTCTGGATCGGCGAGTTGCCGTAGGTGTAGTCGACCTGGTTCGCCACCCGGAACGTGGCACCCGTGGCGGTCCGCTTCGACAGGGCGGCCTCGAAGCTGGGAACCCCCTGCGGCGCCCCCCGCTGTCGGACGAGGGCCAGGACGTTCGTCTCCGCGTCGAAGAAACCGGCCTGAATGGAGTTGTTGACCAGGAAGTCCCGGCTCTCGTAGAAGAACCGGGTGGTAAGCTGGCCATCGAACACCGACAACGCCCGGGCGATCTGCGTCTCCTGGATCGCCGGGTCGTAGATCGTCGCCAGGGTCCCGGCGCCGAGCGCCGCCCCGGCCTGGGTGTTCAACGGCGTCGGGGCGAACCCCTCGACCGGGATCCCCTGGGCACCGAGCGAGATGACGCGGATGACCTCCGAGTTGTCCATCCCGAGCTGGATGGCCTCCTCCAGGGTCATCGGCCACGGTTCCATGGCCTCGGCGTTGTCCGGCGTGCGCGGCGGCACGATGTCGGGGAGCTGTACGGGGAGGTCACTGAAAAAGGCCGCCTGCTGAACGGCGTTGTCTTCATCGGCCACGGCGGAAATCGGGTCGTGCGGGACCTGCTTCGTCTGGTCGATGTAGGGGATCCTTTGGCAACCGGCCAGGGCCAACCATGCCGCGGCCACTGCCGCTCGCACGTACCGGTTACCGAATCGGGTCAATCGCATGGCCAGACCGTCCTTGTGATTCGCGCCATGGGACGAAGGGAGTGACCCGATCGGCCGGGTCTTCGCGGTTCAGACCGCTACGAGCCATTACCGGCGACGAGCGGCCTCGCGGTCCTTCGGTCCGCCGCCCGCAGGCAATCGGCCGTTCGGGAAATGGAGCAGGACGCCCCACGCCCCTCGGGCATGATCGCCGTCTCTCGGGTTTCCCTCAATTCGACCAGGGGATGAATCGGTCGAAACAGATGTGCGTCTTGAGGGGACCTGGAAGATTCTAACGATTTTCCGGGTCGTGCCTAGGGCAACGGTCAACCGGGTCGCGCGGAGCGCAGGCCCGGCAACTCCATCAGGACACTGAAGCGGCCCCGCTTCCCGATCGAATCGCAAAAATCTTGCAATTCCACCCCCGGTCGCGGGGCCACCGTTGTTTGGATTTCCTCGATTCGAGGAATCCTGGGGGCGATCACGGACGTTCCACGATCGACTCACCCCCGGCTCGGGTGGCCATTGCTCTCCAGAGGGCCGGATCGACCCCGTCCCGGACGAAACGGGTGCTGCCATCCATGAACAGCACGTGGACGCCTCCCGGATGCGGACTCCGGGCCGACATCACCCCGGTCGCCATGTCACCGGGAATGCCGAACGGCCTCGTCATGCTGCAATCGGGATGCAACCAGTTCGGCGGGGCCACATGGTTGTACAGCGTGTCTGCAAACCGACCATCGCTCCACCACCGGCCGTTGAGGGGCCAGTGCTCCGGCGGTGCCGATCGAAGGACCGAGCAGGCGTCCCTCCCGCCATCGAGCGTCGGTTGCCTTCCTGAATTGGCAATCCCCGAGTACCAGAAGTCTCGCCTCGAATCGAAGCGATGGTCGCGGCCCGATCCCCGGAGCCGCTCGCTGAAGCCGGCCGTTTGGCTCAGGCCGTCGCTGATCTCCGAGACCCGTTTCGCTCGAATCAGCGAGAAGACCCCGCCCCCCGGCCTCCCCTCGCTCTCCACATCGTGAAGCGTCGCCCCGACGCAGGCCCGATAACTGTTGCCCGGCGACGCTCCCGAGGGGTCCGACGGGCAGAGGAAGACACCCACGACCGTTTGCACGGCCGTCTCATTCATGAAGCCCTCCGAGGGCCTTTGCAGAAGTTCCAGGTTCAGGCTCTGATAGAGCGCCTCCTGCTCCAGATACGGCAAGAGCTGCAACTGGGCCGAGAGGGTCCTTGAACTGACGGTTTCCCCCCCCGGATTTGGCATCGCCCCCGACGGGAACGCCCCGATCTGGGACTCGTGGTTCGCCATCGCCACGCCGATCTGCTTCAGATTGTTCATGCACTGCGCCCTCCTGGCCGACTCCCGGGCACGTTGCACAGCGGGGATGATGAGCGTGACCAGCAGGCCGATCACCGCCAGCACGACCAGAATCTCGATCAGCGTGAAGGCCGAGCGCTGGCGGATCGCATGGGGAACCATCACGTGACCTCATAATGCCGGGATCAGACGTCTCATGTCACTCAGAATTGCCGGCACCAATCGAGACGCCCGCAACCGGCAACCTGAGCAGGGGAGCCTCCTCGAAATCGGTCTCGATCACCAGGACCGACGTCCAGACGTCCTCGACGAGCGGCGGGGCGAGCGTCACCTCGACCGAATGCGTCAATGCCGGGAACGCATCGAATCGAACGGACTTGAGGAGTCCCTCCTCCTCGGATCGGACACCAAGGATCGAGAATTCGAGCCCCTCGCTTGAACTGACGAGGAAGGAACGCGTCACGGACTCGCCCGTCTCCCGACGCCCGATGAACAGGCGTTCCGGACGCGCGGCGACCCCCGATTCGACCCGCCAGGTCGTCGGCACCTGCAAGATCGCCCGCTCCTCATTCCCGCAGGTGAGTGCCACGGAAAGCAATCCCTTGCGATGTCCCTGCTCCTCGCCGGCGGCCACGCTCACCTGGACGCTGCCGATTCGAGCATCACCCGGGAAATCGTCCCGGGTGTGTTCCGCCGAGGAGGGCGAGACCAGCGATTCAACGCGGCAATCCATCTCGGGCAGGTCGGAACTGGCCTCGATCCGACAGGCGGCACACAGGCCGTGGTGTTCGAGGAAGACGGGGATCTCCAGTTCCTGGCGACCGCCGGGACGAATGCGACGCAGATCCAGCGAACGACGATCCGCGCGCAGAGCGTTGCGTGCTTCCCAGTGGAAGGTCGCTTGAGACACCGGTTGAACGGGATCGCTACTGTGAATCACCACCCGGGTCCCGCCGTCGTTATCGCCGTTCACCAACTGAATCGTGACGGTGAGCCTCGATTGGCCGCCCGGTTCGATCGTCTTCGAATCCACCCGGACATCGCTGCATTCGCAACTGGGGATCAACGTGTCGATCGTCACCGGTTCCTCGCCGCGATTGCGGAGCGTCACGCTCGCCTCGACGCTCTGGTTCGGTTGCATCAGCACGATGCGGCCGAGGTCCTGGAACTCCGGTTCCACCACCAGGGAAGGTGACCGAGTCCCCGGGGTCGGTCGCTCGTCGGGAGCGGTCACCGACTCGGGGGAACACCCCGCTCCGCACGAACCGGCCAGGAGGATCGCGACGGCCGCGGACCTCCGGCGAGCCAGGGAACGACCGAACCGGATGACGACGAACGCCGGCAGGGCGACTCCCAGGAAGATCAGCGCCGCCCGGACCCGGGCGTGCCAGGCCCGCCTCGCCGCAATCGACTCCTCCGGCAAGAACTCCTCCGGACCGAGGAGCAACGCCTTGCGGCTCCAGATCGATTCGAACGTGTCGATCGGCAGGTCGTACGTCGAGGGGGCATCGCAGAGGAAGACCTTGCCACCCTCAACCTTGTAGAGCAAGACATAGTGGTGATCGTTGATCACGGTCAGGCAGACGAAGCGCTCGGGACGCCAGTCGAGATTCTCGAGGCTCGTCTCCACGGCCATCGTCCTGGCCCCATACGACCGGGCAACCTCGTCGAGTTCGAGCATGGAATAGCCGTCCGGGCCCGGCTCCCCGAGCTGCTGCTCCAGTTCCTCGAACGATCCCGGACCGATTCCCAGGGCACCCAGCGCGACCATCAGGCTGTAGCTCCCGCAGTAGACGTCCTCGGGACGAGGATTCTCAGAGGAGGAAACCTGCGCCAGGAGCGTCAACGCGACCGCGCACACCGTGGGTGCCATCGGTTCAATCCTTCACGAGAAAGCCCTCGCCGGCGACGATCTCGGCGAGCCGATCGAATTCGATCCGAGGGGGCTTCACCCCGGGGTTGGGGAAATAGCGTTTCCCCGCAATCCTGTCATTGATGAAAACGTCTCGGGGGAGCATCGCGATCAAGGATCGAGGTGAGACGTCCCCCGCGGAAACCGGTCGCCGCAAATCCACCGAATCCAGCGTGATCGAGAGCGATTGGTGGAGCTTCGTGTCGCTTCCCGGCTCGAATTCCTTGAACTCGTACCGCTTGAGGATGCAGAGGCCGTCCTCATCACGACCCCATTCGTAGGAGCGTTCGACGTCCCTCTCGTCCCGGTTCGCTCCGGAATAGCGGGAATGAACGACATTGCCATCCCATTGCAAGGAGAAGGTTATGGTCGACGTGCCCCCATCGGCAATCTCTCGTGTATGACGAATGTGGCCGCCCTCACGAGCGATCGAGACGCGGTCTCCCGGGCCGATGACGGGGCCTCCTCGCGCAATCATCTCGGCCCAGCTTCGCCCGGAACTCGGGACCGGCGAACGACATCTGAACCAGAGGTCATGGGGGTTCACGTTGAGGACATGGAGCGAATGATATTCGCTGACTCGCCTGGAACGATGAAGTGTGTTCGTCTTATGGTTGTAAGCGTATGTCTGCTTCCTGTCGAAGAGGAAATACTGAGTCGGAGCCGATTCCAACGCCTCCACCAGGGGGGACCCGAAGACGTTCCGTTCATCAGGAGCCTGGGCCCGGTAGACCCAGAGAGATGTCTCTCCTTTCCAGATCGTCTTGCCCCTCGCGCGGACGGGCTGCGGGTTCAGATTGTGCGGTGCGGGAGGCGGCTGGTATTCGATGTCAAAGTCGAGCCTCCCCTCTTGATAATCGGGGGACTCCAGGTTGAGGACCTGCGCCGCCATGATCAACTGATACAGCTCGTCCTCGATCGGACTCGGCTCGCGCCCCTCGCCCCGGGCCAGACCCGAGAGTCCGAGCCAGGGGGCCAGGAGCACGACGCCTCTGAGAATCATCGGGTGCGACATCGAGACGGGTTCCGACGGGAGGAAGCCGGGCGAAATCCGGTGAACGAGGTCTCATTGAAATAAGAACCGCTCGGACCTTAGAAAACACCAGGGCCGGGAGTCGGGTCAGTCTTTCTCACGTTCTCACACGCTTCCGGCGCGCGAACCCAATCGATTTCCAAGTTATTCTCACACTTGTCCGTCTCTGGATTCCATTTGCAGGTGTAGATCACCCCACAGTCGTCATTCGGCGTCACCTGACAATCCGAAGTGGTGCTGGGATTGGTGCAATCTTCAGTTCCCGCGCCTGGCACGGGTTCCTTCCCCGTGTTAGAGTCACGTTGGCAAGAAGAAGCCGTAGAGTATCGCTCCTCGCAGCTGTCGTTTTCGTCAATCTGGCATTCGTCCACGAATTTGCATGTCCGATTTTGTTCGACACTACCACCGAAAATGCCGACCATGTCCTCGCTTGGCAGCGTGCGGCATGGCTCGTCAACGTTCGAAGAGGCTGCCGAGAAACATACCAACGCAAGCAACGCGGCTGAGCAGAGGAACATTCTTGACCGCAACGTGATGGCTGCCATGACCTGATTCTCCGCAACGTTCGCAACCTCGCCTCTGCTCGGCAAGCACGAATGGCACGGGAACGGAGGCGAGTCGAAGTGGACCCATCAATCCGTTGATGACGGTGTTCGAACCGAACCACCATGAAAGCCAATGAAATCCCGCGAATCATGCGAGACGCCAACTCGCCTTCTTCGGGTTCATCAGGAGTCTAATAAGCGGGGGGGGGGGGGGGGGAGTCAAGTTTTTTACTTGAAAAAATATCGTTCTTCAGAATCGGTTTTGTGTTGCTCCGGAAACGTAAGCAGGTCTCCCGTCTCGACTGGCAAAGCGCGGCAGGGCAGATCAGGAAGCGAGGACTGGAACCGGGTGCCGATTCCCCGTTCCTGCAAGAGCGATCTGCTCGCCCTCATGGTCCTGGACGCCAGGGCAGGAGCGTGCCGAGCCCCGTGCAGCCTCGCCCAGGGCGGCGACAGCATAAGGGCAACGGTTATTCCGCGGACGCTGTTGCAATCGAAGCGCACGCGACCGCTCGCCCGGCAGTCTCCGGTCAGACATTGCCGGCGAGCCTGGCGTGATCAGGATGCGCTCGCACGTCCTCCCGACCCCATCAAATCCACCATCTGCCTGCCTTGAGCCGTTTCGACTCAGGGTTTCTTCGGATGATGGTTGTTGCTGCTCGGCCCCGACTCGTCGATGACCTTCTGCAGATCTTCGAGCGCGATCGCGCCGACCTCGTTGCCCAGCAGGGCGCTGAGCTGCAGGCCGACGAGCGTCTCGCTCGGGTGGGAACGATCGCCGAGCATTTGCAAGAACGGTTCAGCACCGACCAACACGGCTCGGGGCCGCCCGTGGACCGTCAAGACGTAGCGAACGTCGGGATGCTGAAGTTCGTTGAGAATGGTCGGCAGATTCTGGTGCAATTCCCGACTGCCGATAATACGGACGGGGGAATCGGCCTTCTTCTGGCCTGCCATGAAACCCGGCCTCCACCGAAGTGAGCAATCTCAGAGTACAAAGAGTCCGGGCCGTCCCTGAAGCGAAGCAAGCGACCCTACCATCCTGAGCGAGATGTCACCGAGCGATTCGGTTCTCTCGAACACAGCGGCCGAATGGCCTTTGGGCCTTAACCCAAAAACGCCGGAGCAAGAAGTCCGGCGATGGATGAACGTGATTCGAGTGGAGGATAGGGGACTTGAACCCCTGACCTCTTGCATGCCATGCAAGCGCTCTCCCAACTGAGCTAATCCCCCGTGCGTTGTGTTTGGTAAGTTAACAGGTCGGCTCGGGAAAGTCAACGGTCCGGAGGCCGAAGGTTTTCATCTTCTGCGCGATTCCCGGAAAATTGGCCGGTCCCCGCAGGAAACCCCGACATCAATCGCAACGAATCCCGCCCACATTCCCACGGATCGCCCCCCCATGGACCCCGCCACGACCGCCGATCGACGCGTGCCGCCCGCCCACCTGGTCCTGACCAACGACGACGGGATCGACGCCCCCGGGCTCGACGCCCTCCGCATCGCCGCCGAGCCGATCGGCGAGGTCCGGGTGGTGGCCCCGGCCGACCCCTGGTCGAGCAAGGGCCACGCCGTCACCGCCGGGGGAGAGCCGATCCGCGTCGAGCGGCGGGGCCCGAACCGGGTCGCCGTCGGCGGCACCCCGGCCGATTGCGTCCGCCTGGCCCTGCACCACCTGGCGCCGGGGCCCGCCTGGGTGCTGGCCGGGATCAACCGGGGCGGCAACCTCGGGGCCGACGTCCACCACTCGGGCACGGTCGCCGCGGCGCGTGAGGCCGTCCTGCACGGCTTCCCGGCCATCGCCGTCTCGCACTACATCCGGCGCGATCGGCCCCTCGACTGGCACCGCGCCGCCTCCTGGACCAGGCGGGTGCTCGAAATCCTCATGGACCGCCCGTGGATCCCCGGGACCCTCTGGAACGTGAACCTCCCGCATCCGGGGCCCGACGGGCCCGACCCCGAGCTCGCCTTCTGCCCGATCGACCCCTCCCCCTTGCCGCTCGGCTTCGCCGTCGACGGGGACGAGGCGACCTATAATGGCGACTACCACGGCCGGCCTCGCGTGCCCGGGGCCGACGTCGAGACCTGCTTCGGCGGCCGCATCGCCATTTCCTGCCTGCGGATCCTGCCCGATCCGGCCCAGGTCATCGGCACACCGACCGAGGTCATCGCCTTCCCGACCGACCGACCCGGCGCATCGGGGCCGCACCGGCGGTAGAATGGACCGTCGTCCGGGCAACCGGACCGGATCGGGGATCATTCTTCCTTTCCCCCCAACCTTGGCGCAACGGGAGCAACGGAGAATCATGACGACACCCCTTCGACGATGGTCGCTGTGGGCCATCGCCGCGGCGACGGTCGCCCCGGCCGGTTGTGGCCAGCCGCCCCCGATGGTTCCGATGACCCCCGCGGGAGTCGGGGGCGACCCCCTGGCGGTCAATTTCGACGACGAGCAGTACAAGGCCCGCGCCCTCGGCGAGACGCCGCCGTCTCGCGAGTCGACCGTCGCCTCGTCGGTCCCCGCGCCCGGCGACCTGCCCCAGATCGTCCGCGAGCCGACCGAGGTCGGCCAGGAAGTCGAGCTGGAGAACGGCCTCCGCTACACCACCCTCAAGGCCGGCGACCCCGAAGGCCCGAGGGCCGAGGTGGGCAAGTCCGTCACCGTCTTCTACCGGGGCTCGCTCGCCAATGGCACCGAGTTCGACTCGAACATGGGGGGCCAGCCCACCACCTTCCCCCTCAACCCGGGCAGCCTGATCCAGGGGTGGATCGAGGGGATCCCCGGCATGCGGGTCGGCGAGCGCCGCCGCCTGATCATCCCCGCCCAGCTCGGTTATGGCGATCGCGGTTCCCCGCCGAAGATCCCCCCCAACTCCGAGCTGACCTTCGAGGTCGAACTCGTCGGCGTGCGTTGAGCCACTTGCGAGCCTCGCTCGCTCGGTCCGATGACGCTGCTGCCCCCCACCATCCTCTCCCCCGCGTTCTCGATTGATCAATTCAATCTGCCGCACCCTCTCCCCGCGGGCGGGGAGAGGGCCGGGGTGAGGGGTCCTCGGCCAGGACTCCACTCTTTGCGAGCCGAGAAACCGACCACGCCAACCCGGAATCCCTTCGATGGGTTTCCGGCCCGGTCCGCCTTGCGTGATCCGGCCGCCTCGGCTACGTTCCCCACCTCGAATCCCGCTCGAACACCCGGGAAGCCGCGCAGGGATCCGCGCGCCGAATGACCTTAAGAAGACACCGCATCGCTTGCGAAGGAGAGGCCGGCATGGACGCGGGCCCGCACGTTCCCCCCAGAGCCTCGACGCCCGGGCGGCCATCGCCCGATCCGGACGTCCGCGCCGCCCTCGTCCACGACTGGCTGACCGGCATGAGGGGCGGCGAGAAGTGCCTGGAGATCCTCTGCCGGGCCTTCCCCGACGCCCCCCTGTACACGCTCATCCACGACCGCGGCCGGATGAGCCCGGCGATCGAGTCGATGAGCATCCGCACGTCCCCCTTGCAGCGGATCCCGGGCGTCCTGCGGCACTACCGCCACCTGCTCCCGCTCATGCCCCTGGCCGCGCGGTCGTGGCGGCCCGAGTCGGTCGACGTGGTCATCAGCCTGAGCCACTGCGTGGCCAAGGCCGTCCGCGTCCCCCCCGGCGTGCCGCACCTCTGCTACTGCTTCACCCCCATGCGCTACGCCTGGGACGGCCGCGCCGCCTACCTCGACGGCTGGAGCGGCAAGCCGGTGCGCAAGGCCATGGCCGGCGCGGCGCTCGACCGCCTCCGCGCCTGGGACCGGGCAACCGCCCGGGGCGTCTCGCAGTTCGTGGCCATCTCCGAGACCGTCCGCCGGCGGATCGCCCGCTGCTACGGGAGAGACAGCCGCGTCATCCCCCCCCCCGTCGATACCGACTTCTACACGCCCGACCCGGCCGCCCGGCGCGACGGCCCGTATCTCTGCGTCTCGGCCCTCGTGCCGTACAAGAAGCTCGATCACGCCGTCGCCGCCTGCTCGGCCTCGGGCCGCCCCCTGGTGGTCATCGGCTCCGGCCCCGAGCGGGCCCGCCTGGAGAAACAGGCCGGGCCTTCCGTCCGCTTCCTCGGCTGGCAATCCGATGAGGTCATCCGAGACCACTACCGGCGCTGCCGCGCCTTGCTCTTCCCCGGCGAGGAGGATTTCGGCATCGTCCCGGCCGAGGCCCTCGCCTGCGGAGCCCCGGTCATCGCCCTGAACCGCGGCGGCGTGGCCGAGACGGTCGACCCCCGCGTCGGCTGGCTCTTCGACGAACCTGGGCCCGAGGCCCTCTGCCGGGCCATCGAAGGGTTCGAGGCCGCAGGCCGGCCGCACGACCCCTCGCTCGCCCGCCGCAAGGCCGAGGCCCTCGCGCCCGACGTCTTCCGCGATCGCCTCCTGGGACTCATCGACGAGATCCGGTCGTCGCCGACCGCGATCCCCGTCCCCCACGTCCCGATCCTCCCCGGCTCGCCCCGCGACCACCTCCGACGCCCCGGCCGGGTCGCCGGCTGATCGCGGGCCCGGCCGGCCTCGGCGCCCGCCGGGAAGGCCCCGAGACCGAGCCGTCTCGTCCTGTCCTCGTCATCCCAGATCGCCTCAGCCGGCGACCGTCGGGTGCCGCAAATCCCGCACGAGGCATGCGTCCGGGGCCGAACCCGGGGCACCCGACGACGGGGGTCGAGGAACGTCATCCGGGCCATGCGGCATCACTGGCCGTCGGCCTTGCCCGGGGCCCGATCCGCCGCCTCCGAGTCCGACGGGTCGGCGCCGAGCCTGGCCCCTTCCGACCGCTTGCTGCTCTCGCCGCAGCGTTTGTTGTAGCAATCGACGAGCGTCTCGCAGACCTCGTCGAGCGAGTCGGTCACGACCAGCAGGTTCAGGTCCTCGGGCGAGATCATCCCGGCCGGCAGCATCGTCTGCTCGATCCAGTCGAGCATGCCCCGCCAGTAGTTCGAGTCGTACAGGATGATCGGGAATCGGTTGATCTTCGTCGTCTGCACCAGGGTCAACGCCTCGAACAGCTCGTCGAGCGTGCCGAACCCGCCGGGGAAGATCACGAACCCCTCGGTGTACTTCACGAACATCGTCTTGCGGACGAAGAAGTACCGGAAGTTGATCGAGAGGTTCGAGTAAGGATTGCACATCTGTTCGAATGGCAACTCGATGTTGCACCCGATCGACAGCCCGTCGGCCTCGGAGGCCCCCCGGTTGGCCGCCTCCATCAGGCCGGGGCCGCCGCCGGTGATGACGGCGAAGCCCGTCTCGGCCAGCTTCCGGCCGAGCGACCGGGCCGCCTCGTACCAGGGGTGGTCCTCCTTGATCCGGGCCGAGCCGAAGACCGCGACCGCCGCCCCCACCTCGGCCAGGGCGTTGAAGCCCATGACGAACTCCCCCTGGATCCGGAGCACGCGCCAGGGGTCGGTGTGCGTGAACTGCCCTTGCTCCGGGGCCAGCGGGGCGGGGGCCTCGGGCCTCGGGTGGTTCAGCAGCTCCTCGTCCTCGGTCGGCTGCCGATGGGCCCGCGACCGCTGCCGGGCGTGCCGGCGGCGGAGGGAGTCCAGATCCTGCAAGGGAGCCCCTCGCCCGGTGCCCGGGCCCTGGGGATCGGGGGTCGCTCCGTTCGGGTCGCGTCGCGCCATGGTCGCTGCGTCCTCCTGCCTGGGCCGTTCGCCTCGCAACTCGCGGATCGCGAACGGCTTCCTGCGGGGTTGGTTCCCTCGGCCCGGCCGGCCGGCACGACCTCGTCGACCCGGACGGCCCTCGGCCTCCATCATACCGACCTCGCCGGCACCGTGCCCCCGGACCGCGGCCGAGCCGCAGAACGCACGCCGGGAATCCGATAGACGAATGAAAGAATTCGAGCGAGTTTGACCCCACCGCCTTCGGCCCGATCCGGGGCCCGGGCCGCGAAATCTCTCCCGAGCCCGAAGCGGCGTCGAACCAACGGGTTGAGGCACGAGGCCGGCCTTCCGGCCGACCAGCCGCTTGACGCCGCCGACCTCTGCCGACACCATGATCCCGAACGCCGGCCATCATTCCTCCGGGGTCTGATCGGCCGGAATCGCTTCCGACGACTCCGTGGAGCCCCAGACCATGCGGTCGACGATCGGGATGGGATCCCTGGCCGTCTTCCTGGCGCTTTCGACGCCGGGATTCGCCCAGTTCGGTGGCCTCGGCGATCTCGAGATCGCCCGACCCGAGGACCTCCAGCACGTCGAGTCGGTCCCCCCTCCCGAGGGGGCCATCATCCTCTTCGACGGCTCGAACCTCGACGAATGGGTCCAGATCGACGGGCAGCCGCCCGCCTGGACGCTGGTCGGAGGGGACGCCATGCAGGCCCCGGCCCGCGGCGGCGACTTCGGCCTCAAGACCCGACGCACCTTCGACGGCCATTATCGCCTGCACGTCGAGTTCCGCGTCCCCTACCAGCCCGAGCTCGCCGGCCAGGCCCGCGGCAACAGCGGCGTGTACAACCAGGGCCGATACGAGGTGCAAATCCTCGACAGCTACGGCCTCGCCCAGCCCCAATCCAACGACTGCGGCGCGATCTACGAGGTCGCCGCCCCCCGGGTCAACGCCTGCAAGGCCCCGACCATCTGGCAGAGCTACGACATCGAATTCCACGCCCCGGTCTTCCGAGACGGCCAGAAGGTCGAACCCGCCCGGATGACCGTCCACCACAACGGCGTCCTGATCCACGACCATGTCCCGATTCCCGTCGACAACACCCGGTCCGGCCTCGGCGGCGACCCGAGCACCCCGGGGCCGCTCCACCTCCAGGACCATTCCGATCCGGTCCAGTTCCGCAACATCTGGCTCGTGCCCCTCGACGATTGACGTGACCCGACTCGTGCCGAAACCGAACTCGAAACCGCATCGAACGGGCCCGGGCACCCGACCCGGCCGAACTGCCGACCGCCGCCGCTGACGACGCATCCTGCTCCCGCACCCGCGGCCGACCGTCGCCGCGGCTCCCGCACCCGGAGGGAGCCCGGCCCGATCGTCCCGTCGGGGATCCCCGACCCTCGCAGGCCGCGTCGACGATCGCCCGACCCTTGCCCTTCGCCGTTTCTGCCCATGTTCGAGCGATCCTCCCGTGACCAGGCCCCTTTCCGTTCATGTGATGCCCTTGAGACGACTTCTGGCGATGTTTGACCCGAAGCGCCGGCCCCACCCGGTGCGACATGCCCAAGCGATGGTCGGTCGATCGGGCTCCGGCGCCGATCTCCCGAGGCGTCCTGTCCGCGCCCCGGGTCCGTTGCGAGGCTTCCGCTCTGTTGGAGACGACCTGAGATGAAAAACACCGAACACTTCGCTCCGAATCGTCGCCAATTCCTGGGGGGCCTCGCCGGCCTCGGCCTCGCCTCGGCCTTCCCGACCGTCGTCCCCGCCCGGGCCTTCGGCGCCTCGGAACGGGTCCGGGTCGGGTTCATCGGCGTCCGCAACCAGGGCTCGAACAACCTGAAGGCGATCCTCGGCCGTGACGATGCCGAGGTCGCCGCCCTCTGCGACGTCGATTCCGGGGTCCTCGCGAAGGCCCTGGGCCTGGTCGCCGAGCGGGCCGGATCGCCCGTGCCCACTGCCTCCGATTATCGAGAATTGCTCGACCGGCCCGACATCGACGCCGTCCTGATCACCACCCCCGACCACTGGCACGCCCTGCCGACCGTCGACGCCTGCAAGGCCGGCAAGGACGTCTACTGCGAGAAGCCCCTGTCGCTGACCGTCGCCGAGGGCCGCGCCATGGCCTCGGCCGCCCGGACGCACGACCGCGTCGTCCAGACCGGCAGCCAGCAACGCTCCAGCGGCGAGTTCCGCCGCGCGGCCGAGGCCATCCGCAACGGCCGGCTCGGCACCCTCCGCCGGGTCGTCGTCGGCCTCCCCGGGGTCAATTTCGAAGGCCCCCCCGTGCCCGACGCCGAGCCCCCGGCCGAGCTCGACTACGACACCTGGCTCGGCCCCGCGCCGTTCCGCCCGTTCAACCCGAAGCAGGTCCACTACAACTTCCGCTTCTTCTGGCCCTACTCCGGCGGCCAGATGACCAACTGGGGCGCCCACCACCTCGACATCGTCCAGTGGGCCCTCGGGCGCGACGAGTCCGGCCCGAGCCGGGTCGACCCCGTCTCCGTCTCCTATCACCCCGAATCCTGGTACGAGGTCCCGACCACCAGCGAGGTCGTCTACACCTACGACGACGGCCTGCAGGTCCGCTGCCGCCAGGGGCTCGGCGACCCGAACGGCATCCGCTTCGAGGGGTCCGACGGCTCGCTCTTCGTGGCCCGCGGCAAGCTGGAAGCCGACCCGAAGGAGATCCTCGACGAGCCTTCGGGCGCCGACGCGACCCGCCTGGAGGTCAGCCGCAACCACTTCGAGAACTGGATCGCCTGCATCAAGGACCGCAACCGGCCGATCTGCGACGTCGAGATCGGCCACCGATCGGCGACCGTCTGCCACCTGGGCAACATCGCCGCCCGGCTCGGCCGGCCGATCTCCTGGGATCCGGCCCGCGAGACGATCGCCGACGACGACGAGGCCGCCGCCATGCTCTCCCGACCCTACCGGGCCCCCTGGTCCCTGACGGGCTAGCCGGCCTCGGGGCATCGCGTCGTCAATCACAGACCAGTCGGGGGCCGCTCTCGATCCGGCCCTCGTCCTGGACCGAGTCAGTGATCGAAACGTTCAGGACCCGCCCGGGCCTCCATCCGCCCGGGCAGGCCCAGAGGGAAGGGAGACCGTCCGTGGTGTGGTTCGTTCGACAACGGTTTGGGACGCCCGGATTGCCCGGACCAGTCGGATCCGATCGGTCGCGACAACGCGATTGGACCTCGATCCGCTTCCTCGGATCCGGGGCTCACCGTCGCCGAGGGCGCAGGCCGATGGAAGGGTACACGCCACGAGGCGAGGGCCGCGATCGCGAGGCATGTCATGTCTGATCCGCGAGGCCGTCACGGCTCGAATCCGGGCCGTCCATCGCGCCGAAGTGACCATCACGGGGCGACCCCGACCGACTCCCAGGACGACCCGCCCCCCCACGTTCCGGTCGCTTCGGGCCAACCCGTTGACCCCCAAGCCGATTCGAACCCCGGCCGCCCGCCGTCGGGGGATCGCAAGGAGCCGATTCGTATGCCGCTGTCGACCCTTCTGGACCGGGCGCGAGGATCCTTGCTCGGCCTGGCCGTCGGCGACGCCCTGGGGGCACCGCTCGAGGGGCTCAGCCCCCAGCAGATTCGCGCCCACTACGGCACGGTCGTCGATTACGTCGATGGCGCCCGGGCCTGGAAACGCAAGCCCTTCCGCTGGCGGCTCCCCGGCCTCTACACCGACGACACCCAGCAGGCCCTCGCCCTGACCGAATCCCTCCTCGCGCGGGGGGCGGTCGACGCCGACTACCTGGCCGCCCTCTACCTCGACCTGGCCAACCCCCGCAACGGCTACGCCGGGGCCCACCGGGGCGTCGGCCGCAGCTTCCGGCTGGTCCTCGAGCAGCTCGACCGCGGCCGACCCCCGCTCGAGTGCGGGCAGGACTCCGCCGGCATCGGCGCCGCCATGCGGATCGCCCCGGCCGCCGTCGCCTTCCTCGACGACCCCGACGGCCTCTTCGACGCCGTCATGACCGCCAGCCTGATGACCCACCGCGACATCCGCAGCCTCTCGGGCGCCTTCGCCGTCGCCGCGGCCGTCCGCCGCCTCCTGGCCCTCGAGCCCCGGTCCGCCAGCCTTTTGTTCCGCGTCGCGGGCGACGTGGCCGCCGCCGAGACCCGGATCGCCGAGCAATTCGGCCACGCCGTCGACTCGATCGACGAGCACGGCCGCAGCCTCTCCCGGGCCATCGCCAACGTCGAGTCCCTCCTCGACCTTCCCCGGCCCGAGGCCCTCGCCGCCCTCGTCGAGGAGGCCAACGCCCACGGCGCCCGCCCGGTCTGCAAGCGGCCGACGATGGGCTTCCCCCCGGCCTGCATCCCCACCTGCTTCTACCTGCTGCTCACCACCGAATCGCTCGAAGAGGCCCTGATCGACGTCGTCAACCTGGGCGGCGACGCCGACTCGGCCGGAGCCATCCTCGGCGCCCTGGCCGGGGCCCACTACGGCCTCGACGCCCTCCCCGGCCGCTGGCTCGACGGCCTCCGCAACCGCGACGGCATCGACCTCCGCGCCCAGGCCCTCGCCCTCGGCTCCTCGGCCGGCCTCGACATCCCCGACCTCGTCTCCACCGAACGCCGCCTCAGCGACGAGGAAGCCCTCTGCCGCGAGAAGCTCCTGCCCCCCAACCAGCACGGCGGCATGAACATCCGCCCCCCTCGCTGATCCGGTTGTCGCCGCCGTTGCTCGTCTCCCCCCGGCCGCCGAGGGGGAGACGAAAACATCCCCGACCAGGTGCAGGAGCCAGGTTCAACCCTCGCCCCCGCTCGCGAGGGCGAGGGTGGCCGAAGGCCGGGTGAGGGGGCGGTCGGCGAGGACGCCCAGGCTTGTGATCCGGACGGGCCCCCCTCACCCCGGTCCTCTCCCCGAACGCGGGGAAAGGGAGACAGAGCGATTCCAACCCTCGCCCCCGCCTTGCGCACGAACCGGGAAGAGGGTCGCCGAAAGTCGGGTGAAGGCGAGCAGTGATCGAGGTCAACCCGCCTCTCCGCCCCTGAAACGTCTCGTGCGCCGAGTTCGTGCCAACCCGTTGGACTCATCCGCTTCACCGCGACGCGTTCCATCACGCCGATCGCCCGATCTCGGCACGCCCGGCCCGATCTCATCGCGATCCCGCGTTCGCTTCCCCGATCCCGATCGGTGGGATAGAATACCCGTTGACGTCCTTGCGGATCAGGCAGAGGGTGGCGTGTCATGGCTGGCGTGAAACTCGACCCGACCATCCGTCGGCTCCGCGAGGCCGAGGGGTTCCTCGAACTCGGCATGCCGTCCCATGCGCTCGCAATCCTCCAGGCCCGGCCCGACTGGGCCACCATGCAGTTCGAGGCCAGTTATCTGACCGGCGAGGCTCTCCGAGAGCTGGGGCGCCACCGAGAGGCCCTCGACTTCCTCGAGACCGCCGCCCGGCTCCGGCCCGAGAACCTGATGGTGGCCGTCGCCCTCGGCTGGTGCTACAAGCGTACGCACCGCCTCGCCCAGGCGATCGACGCCCTGACCCGCCCCCGCCGGTCGAACCCGACGGAGCCGTTGCTCTCCTACAACCTCGCCTGCTACTGGAGCCTCGCCGGCAATCTCGACCGCTGCCTCCAGGAGCTGGCCCTCGCCCTGCAACAGCAACCGGCCCTCCGCGCCCTGATCGCCGACGAGTCCGACTTCGACCAGGTCCGCGACCATCCGGCCTTCCGCCGCCTGGCCGACGAGGACCGGCCAGGCGACCCGTGATCCCGGGCCCCGCATCCGAGGGATGAAGGGGAGCAGGCACGCCCCGTTCCGCGCCGGATCATCTCAGCGCGTCGCCCGCTCCGAGCCCGCCGCCGAGGCCTGCTGCTCGATCACCTCGAAGGGCGATCCGATCATCGCCAGCCATCGCAGCCGCTGATCCTCGGTCAAGACGCCGACGGCGTCGCGGTGCATCCGGTGGTGGGCCGTGATCGGGGCCTCGCCGGGGGCGGCCCCCTGGTTCAGCGTCGCGACGATCCGGCGCTGCTGGTCCTCGGTCAGTTCCAGGCTCGCGGCGATCGTCGGCCGAGACACCAGGGCCGAGGCCCCTTGCCATTGCAGGTCGACCTGGGCCAGCCTCGCCTGCTGCTCGTCCGACAGGTTGGCCGCGATCCACTGCTGCGCGGCCTCGTCCACCGCCCGACGCGCGGCCACGGCATCCGGGCCCGATTGCCCCCGGAGGCTGGCCGCCTGGGCCAGCAACTCGGCGATCGCCCGTTCCAACGCCACGGCCTGCTCGGGAGTGATCGCCAGCTCGCGCTGGATGTCCTGCCGGCTGAGCAGCAAGACCGGCGACAGCCGGGCCCCGATCGCCTCGTCCGGAAGCTGCCAGGACGATGCCCCGGATCCCGGACCTGCACCCGCCCCCGCGTCCTGCCCCGTCCCGGATGCCGACAGGGCCATGCCCATCGCCACCGCCGCCGCGATCGTAAGCGCTCCGAACCGCATGGGGCCGACTCCGTTCTGAGTTCCCGAATCCAAAAGGCAGAGGGACCCTGACCCTTCGCCCCCGTCGGGTCGATGCCCCTCCCGTCCCGGCGCAATCGGTCGTCCGCGACGGTCCGCAGGGCGAGCCTCCTTATACGGGGGATCGCCCCGCCGGAGAACCCCAGCCTCCCCGAACCGTGCCGCTCCCCCTCACGAACGACACAACGCCGAGGAGGCGGGAACCGTGGTCCCCCCCTCCTCGGCGTTGGTGGATGGCGATGATCCTCGGGATCGCGGCGTCGCAGCCGGGCGATCGATCAGCGGCCTCCCCGGCCCCCGCGTCCCCCGCGATCGCCGCCGCCGAAGCCGCCCCGACCCGCCGACCGCATGTCGAGCGTCGAGAAGTCGAACTTCCGGCCAAGCAGGCGGTTGTACTGCTTGATCTGCGACGAGCTCAGGACCTTGCCCATCTTCTGCAGGGCTTCCTTCTCGTAGGTTTCGCTCTGGGCTTCCAGGGCGTCGAGCTTCGCCTGCGTCTCGGGGTCGATCTGCGGGCGACCGCCCCTGCGGTTGTTATTGTCGTCGTCGTCGTCGTCGTTATTGTTGTTATTGGCATTGGCGTTGGCTTGCCCGGCGGCGGGACGGCCGCCAGCGGCGGCCGGCTGACCCGGCTGCCCGGGACGGCCCGGCTGCCCCCCTTGATTCGGCTGGAAGAAGCTCCGGAACAGGTCCCGGCGGGCGTTGTTCGCCTGTTCCTGCTTCATCTCCATTTCCTGCTTGATCAGGGCGATCTGCTCGCGCTGATACGGCAAGAGTTGCAGGGCGTTCTGCACCTCGACCTCGGTCACGGCCATCGGCCCCTTGGCCTGGAAGATGATCTCCTTCAGCCGTTTCTGCTGATCCTTGCTCAGCAGCGACGTGACCGCTTGCTCGCTCTGCTGCTGCATCTGCGTCATCATCGTCCGGAAGGCGTCGCCCCCCGGGAATCCGCCGCCGGGGCCGCCGAAGCCTCCCGGCCCGCCGAAACCTCCCGGCCCGCCCGGTCGGACGCCTCCCGGCCCGGCGAAACCTCCGGGGCCCCCCGGTCGAACCCCTCCGGGGAAGTTGCCGCCGGGTTGCGGGCGTCCGCCCTGCTGGCCGCCCCGGTCACGCTGATTGCGCATCTGGTCGCGCATCTGGCTGAAGGCTTCCCGACGCGTCTCCTGCATCTGGGTGTCGACCGCCTTGAGCCGTTCGAGCTGGGCGTCGGAGATCTTCAATTCCTGCCGGACCGGCTCCTGCTCGATCAGCCACATCGGGCCGCGCATCTGCACGACCCGGGCGACCGTCTCCGGGTCCACCTCGCGCCGTTCGTCCTCACCCTCCTCGTCCGACGGAGGCCGGACCACCCCGGGGATGTTCGGCGTCTCCTCCTCGGCCTCCGAGGTGGCATCCTGCGACGGATCGGCGCCGGGGGTCTGGGCCGGGGTCGAGCCCGGGGTGCCCCCCAAATTGCGCCGGACCTGCGCCGAGGCCGAAGGGGCCAGTGCGAGGAGGCCCGCCGCCAGGAGTGCCGCGGTCAGTGGATACCGTCGGTCGATCACGTTCATCCCCGATGTCCTCCGTCTCGTGAGGGAATCGCCAAAGGCGGGTGCGGGTCCGGCGGCGTGCCGGGTCCGGGTCGCTTCGCTTCGGAGCGGCTCCGATTCAGGGCGTCCTGAGATCGAAGCATCCATCTCATTCTCATTCTAAGCGTTGCGCCGCCCCGATTGGACCCGGAAATCTTCAATTCTCCCTCATCGAGACACCTGGGGATGATTGCTTGGGGCCGTCGCCACGGCCGACGTCGCGCCCGGGGCGGGGCGCCCGGCGTCGGTCGCCCGGTGCATCCAGAGCCATCCGGCCAGCGCCACGACGGCCGAAAGGGTCGCCAACCGGACCACGCCCCGATACAGGGCGAACCGCCTCGACCCCGAGGCGCCGGGGGTCCGCGTCATCGCCTGACGCTGCATCGCGGCCACCCCGTTCATGGCCACCAGGTGCACCAATGCCAGCACCAGGAAGCCGAAACCGAGCTCTCCCCAGGCCCGCCACGGCAGCCTCGGCAGGCCTAGGCTCGCCTCCAGGGGGGTCGGAAGGCTCAGCGGGCCGTCGGGCTGATAGACCAGGAGCGACAAGGCCCGGCCGTCCGACTGACGGCCGTCGCTCACCCGGACCCGCACCGAGACCGGGCCCGGCGTGGCCGATTCCGGCGTCCCCCGGATCAGGCCCCGCTCGGCGTCGAACGCCAGGCCCTCCGGCATCGGGCCGTCGATCACCCAGCGCAACGGGCCGCTCCCCCCGGTCGCCGACAGGGCCAGCTCGTAAGGCCGGCCGACGATCGCCTCGGGGAGTCGTCCCGGGGTCGCGATCGCCAGCGGTTCCGGCTCGTCCCCGGCCGACCCCGCCGCCGCCCCGCTCGAATCGACCGCCCTGGGGATCAGGGCCATGATCACCATGACCAGGAGCAGGATGAACAGGAGCGCCCCGGTCAATTTCGTGACCACCACGGCCACGAACGAATCCTCGCCCGAGCCGCCGAACTCCAGAACACCGTGACCGCCTCGACGTCCGCGACGCATGGTCGTGCGATCTCCTTCCTGTGTGCCTCGGTCCGGGGCTCGCCCTCGCCCGGCCGCCTTCTCGAAATCCATCCGGGGCGATCGGCCGCGAGGCCGGGATCGGCCCCTCCGGCCGCATCCCTCTGGTTTTTTTCCCGTCGAGCAAGGGCCGGGGTAGGGGGGGACTGCGCCTGCGGGTCTGACGCTCGATCAAAGCTACCACCCCTGGATCGATTGCCCCCCCCACCCTGACCCTTGCTCGACCCTGTGTCCGTTGATTCGTCCCGGGCCGCGGGGCCGATCGACGCCCTCGAACCGGCCCCCGTCACCCGTCACCGGTCCGTTTTCGCCCGGCCCCGCCTTCGGTTTCGGCCGATCCCGCCGGAAACTCCAGTCCCCCGGCGGCAATCGGCCCCGGCCACGGAAAGAGGGGCGCGATGCCCTTCGATCTCCTGGCGCGAGTCGGCGCCGCCACCCCCGGCGGCCCCGACTCGAACGGACCGAAGGCCGATCCGACCCGGCGATCAGGCCGCCTTCGAGGCATCCTGGCCGCCACCGCCGCCGAGCGTCCCCGCCCGTTCCTCGAACATCTTGCGGACGATGTTCCGGTACAGGGCGTTCCCCTGTTCCATGCTCACGTGCAGGAGGTCGAGCGCGTCCTTCAGGCTCGTCAGGGTCCGGGCCAGTTGCTCCTGAGTTGACCGGCTCGACCGCTCGAACGCGGCCGTCCACTGGTCCGAGAGCGACTCGACGGCCACCGTCGCCCGGTCCATCCCGCGCCGGATCGGTTCGAGCTGCGTCTCGATCGCCGGCTGATCGTTCAACGCCGCCTCGATCCGGGCCAATGCCGCCAGGACCCGCCGGATCGACTCGTTCGCCTCTCCGACGGCCCCCAGGTCGTCGCCCAGGCGGCCGATCGCCTCGGCCCCCCTCCTCAGCTCTCCCACGGCGGCCGGCAGCGTGCCGACCGACTCGGCGAACCGGTCGACCGACGGCCCGAACCCCTCGCCCAGCCGGTCGGTCAGGGCCGCGATCAGCTCCTCCCGCATCCGATCCAGGTGCGGCGCGAGCTCCTCGCCCGGCCCCTCCGGCCGGCCCAGACGCGGCAGGGCATGCTCGACCACCCAGGCATCGACCCTCGCCAGGTGATCCTCGGCCAGGCGATAGATCACCGTCTGCACGAACATCAAGGCCGCGCTCAGGAACAACGCGAGCAGGGTGCTGTCGAACGCCACCTGCAAGGCCGACGTCACCCCCGTCAAATTCCCGAGGAAGCCGTCCAGCTCCTTGACCATCGGCAGGACTTTGCTGATGTTCCCGAGCGCCAGGCTGATCCCCTCGACCGTGCCGATGAAGCCGATGACCGGCAGCAGGTACAGGATGTATCGGGTCAGGGTGAACCGCGCCGCCGTCCGCTCCTGGTCCAGGGCCGAGACCTCGCGGTTCAGCTCCATCAACTGCCCGACCGTCGGGGCCGACTGCCCCCGGGCGTGGCCGTCGAGCTGCCGCAATCGACTCGGCAGCAACCGCCGATCGGTCGCGGCCACCGCCTCGCCGCCGACCACCCGGTCGAGCTGCGCCGGGGCCTCGGCGAAGGCCCGCTCGTCCCCTCGCAGGCGGTTCCACTCGCGCACGAGCATCAACACCGCCCACGCATAAATGGCCGTCCCGGCGTACTGATGCCAGCCCCGCTCGAACATCAAGGTCGGGTTGAAGACCATCAACCCGACCGGGAACGCCAGGGCCACCGCCAGCAGGGCCAGGGCACCGGCATACGACGCCGACGATCCCCCTTGGGCCAGGTCGTTCGCTTTGCGGGACATGCAGCATCCCTCCTCTTCTGGTCCGCACGCAGTCCACCCGATCGCCGGCCTTCCTGGCCGGCCTCACAACCCGTTCCATCGGCCCGAGCCGCCCCCCGACTTCAGCGGCGGCCCCTGACAATTCGCTCCCGTGCCTCGCCATCGGCATCTCGACGGGGGACCCTCGGCCTGCGTCTCCCCGCTGGCAAGGTGACGATCCGGCCCGATCGACTCGAAGGCCCGCGGGGTCGGACCGCTGGGCCATGATGCGGCCGGATGGGGATCGATCCGACCCTTGCGATCGCCCGCCGACTCCGCTCCCGCTATACTTTCCAATAAAGAAGGAGGGACCATTCATGGCCCAGACGTATACCGGTGAAGTGCGAGGCGGGGTGGTCGTCCTGGATGAGGGAGTGCCGCCGCCTCCCGAGGGGACGAAGGTGCAAATCCAGCCGATCGAACCGGACGAGGCGCTCCGCGACCTCTCCCAGGCCTTGGCCGAGTTCGCCGGGAAGGCCCAGAGACTCCCGCCCGACATGGCCGAGCAGCACGACCATTACCTCCACGGCACCCCGAAGCGATGACGACGCGCTTCGCCGACTCGTTCTTCTTCCTGGCGATCGGGAACCCCAGGGATGCGGCCCATCGGCGCTCCCTGGCGATCTCCTCGAACGATCCCAGACCGCTCGTCACCACGGCGTGGGTCCTGACCGAGGTGGCCGACGCGCTGGCCGCGCCGGGAAACCGTCAGGCGTTCCTCCGATTGCTGGAACGGCTTCGGAGGAACCCGGCCGTCGAGATCATCCCTGCCGACCCCGACCTGTTCGACCGCGGACTCGATCTCTATGCCCGGCGCCCCGACAAGGCCTGGAGCCTGACCGACTGCATCTCCTTCGTCGTCATGGCCGATCGCGGCCTGACCGAGGCCCTCACCGGCGACCACCACTTCGAGCAGGCCGGCTTCCGCGCAGTCTTGCGCGAGGGACCATCCCCCGGCCGTTGACCCTCACTCGACACCGGATCGCATCGGCCGAGCCGTCACGGCAACAGTCGAGCCCGCTCCGAGGCCGTCGGCAGGCGGCACGCCTCGGCCGGGCCGAACCAGCGATAGCGTCGGGCCGCCACCCGGTCGTACCCCCAGTCGCGCACCGGACGGGGGATGACCAACCCAAGCCTGCCCAGCAAGGGCCACGGCCACCGCAACCGGCGCAGCACCCGGAAGGCCGCCCCCGACCGGTCGTACAGCCGGCCGCCGTCGAGCAGCAAGACCGTCGACAGGTCCGGCCTCCCGAATTCCGGGCACCGTTCGCGGAACGTCTCCCCCTGCAGCGGCGCGAGGAAGACCCGCCCCTCGGCGTCCTGGTCGAGCACGAACTGCACGAACCGATTGCAGAGGCCGCATTCCCCGTCGTAAAAGACGATCGGCTCTCGAACCTCGGCCCGCGATTCCGAGCAAGCGGCCATGTGACCCTCGATCTCGACGCCTCCCCCCGCCCCGATCGGTGCGCGATCCCCCGATCGGACCGGGCCTCGCCGCAATTCTTGCACGCCCGTCAACCCGATGCGGGGCGAAGCACGCGGAATCGGATCATCCCGCCCCGTCCGCCTTCCCTCCCGCCTCCTCCCGCAACCGCGTCACGTCTCGCCAGAGCCGCTCGAACCGCCTCCGCTCCGCTTCCGGATGGTGTTGCAAGGCGTCCGCGTCTCGAATCGACTCCAGATCCGGGTCGATCCACCAGTACTCCAGCGTCTCGGCGATCTCCCTCGCCTGAGCCTCATCGGCCCGATCGGCCAGGGCCGACCACCGCTCCAACTCGTCCCGAAGCCAGCCGAGGGCCCTGGCCCGCAACGCTGCCCGCGATTCCGGGCCTTCCGGAGCATCGACCCCCTGGCCGTCGGCGGCCAGCGCCGCGGCACAGGAGGCATTGTAGGTATGCTGGTCCTCTCGGGAATCGGCCAGCGCGGGATCCGATTCCAGCGCGTCTCCCCAGAGCCGGGCCGCCGCGGCGAATCGTTCGGTCTCGTACGCATGATCGGCCAGGGCGAGGCGGATTTCGTTGTCCTCCGGCTCGTTTCCCGCAAGCACGGCCTTCAACGAGGTTTCCAGCACCTCGAACATCGGGTCGCCGACCTGAAGCTCCTCCAGAAGCCGCTCGGCCTGGGCAACCAACGCGTCGTCGCCGAGTTCCTCCGCCACGTCCAGCAGGCTCACGCACGAAAGGATCTGGAACTCCCTCAAGTCCGCGTCCTCCGGGGCCGATTCCAACGCCCTTCCTTGCCATTCGATCGCCCGGAGCAACCGGTCCCGGGCGTCGGCGAACCGCCCCTCGTCCACATCGAGCAGCGCCAGGTCGTCGAGGACGCTCCCGAGCCTTCGCTGGAACAAGGGGATGTCTGGGGCCTCCCGCACGAGCCGCTCCCCGACCTCGATCGCCCGCTCATACGACCGCCGCGCCTCCGACGGGTCGCCGTGGTCTTCCAGCACCCTCCCGAGCGCGGTGTGACTCTCCACCAGGAGGTTCCGGAAATCGACGAGCGCCGGGAAGTCACGCACCAGCGCGGTCCTGATCGCCACGGCCGCCTCGTGCTCCCGCCGCGCCCCCTCCAGGTCTCCCATCTCGGATCGGAGCAAGCCGAGATTGTTGTGATTCCTCGCCAGCCCGGACCGGAACTGGGTCACGGTCGGGTTGGAGTCGACCAGCGTCTGCTGAATCTCCTGCGACGCCTCGAACGCCTCGAGCGCCCCGGCCAGGTCGTCCTGGGTCCGCAGCACGATCCCCAGGTTGTTCAAACTGCCCCCCAGCACGTTCCGCACCTCGATCCCCGTCGGGTCCGAGGCGAGCAGGTCCTTCTGGATCGCCACGGCGGCCTCGTACTGCCGACGGGCTCCGTCCACATCCCCCATCATCTTCAGCACATTCCCGAAATTACTGTGGGTCCTGGCCAGCCCGTTGCGAAACGCGGTGACGGACGGCTCGGCCTCCGCCAGCGCCGACTGATGTGCCACGGCGTTCTCGAATGCCTCCCGGGCCGCCTCCAGGTCGCCGCGATCCGCGAGCACGATCCCCCGATTATTCTCGGCGTCGGCCAGGCTGTTCCGGTATTCGGCGACCGAGGGGAACTCCGTCATCAACCTCGTCCGAATCGCCACCGCCTCGCCATACTCCCGGAGCGCCCCGGCCGGATCCCCGACCGTCGCCAACAGCACCCCGAGATTCTGGTGGCTGGTCGCCAGCTCCGCCCGGAAGTCGTCCCTCTCCGGGTGATCGGCCGCAAGCTGCTTCCAGAGGGCCTGGGAGTCCCTCATGGCCGTAACCGCGTTCTGCGGGTCGCCGATCTGATTGCTGATCTCGCTCAGCTCATACGCCGCCAGGGCCAGGCGCTCCAGGGCCTCGGGCCGGGTGTCGCCGTCGGCTTGGAGCCGGTCGCGCAGGCCTTTGAAGAACACCAAAGGCTCCTGCAGCAAGGTCTTGCGCAGCCCGTCCAGTTCGGGAGAATTCTTCAGGATCGGGTTCTCGGCCACGGCGTCGCGGAAGCGTTTGACGGCGTCGATGGCCCGCTGCTCGCGGTCCTCGGCCCGGGAGCGTTGCCGATCGAGGGCAATGTTCGTCTCGACCAGTTCCAGATTCGTCTCGGCCAGCGCGGCCCGGCCTCGCGTCTGGACCACCGCGACGGCGCCCAGGCCGATCAGGCCGACCAGCACCGCCGCCGCCCCCCCGGTCACGGCCGATCGGTGCCGAGACACCCACCGCGCCAGGCTCCTCGTCCACGGCTCCGGGTACGCCTCGACCCGCTCGTCGGCCAGCCAGCGGTCGAGGTCGTCGGCCAGGGCCCGGGCCGACGCGTAGCGGTCGCCCGGTTCGAGCGCCATCGCCTTCAGGCAGATCGCCTCCAACGCCGGATCAATGGCCGGGTCGATCTCCCTCGGATGGCGAAACTCGCCCCGCCGGACCCGTTGCAACACCTCGGCCAGGTCGGCCCCCTCGATCGGCGCCCGGCCCGTCAGCAGGGCATACAGTGTGGCCCCGAGGCTGTACACGTCCGACGCCGGGCCGAGCGCCTCCAGGTCGCCCCTCGCCTGCTCCGGGCTCATGAACGCCGGCGTCCCGACCGCCGATCCCGGCAACGTCTCGGCCGATCCGCTGGCCGAGCTGGGGATCAACGGCCGCTCCTCGGCCGGGTCGACGCCCGAGCCCTTGCCTTGCGCCTTGGCCAGGCCCCAGTCGACCACCAGGGTCTCGCCGTGCTTGCCCACGATCACGTTGCCCGGCTTGATGTCCCGGTGCAACACGCCTCGTGCATGAGCATATTCGATCGCGTTGCAGATGTCGGTGAACCGCCTCAGCAGCTTCCGCAACTCCAGCGATCGGCGGCCGGGATCGGTCCTCAGCGACCGATCGGCGTGGAAGCGCGCGATCGCGTCCTTGAGCGAGTCCCCCCGGATGAACCGCATCGCGTAGTACGGCCGACCGTCCTCGAAGGCCCCCAGGCCGTACACCGGCACGATCCCCGGATGCTCCAGGCCCCCCGTGATCTCGGCCTCGATCAGGAACCGCTGGCGGCTGGCCGGGTCGTCGGCGTGATGGTCGAGGATCTGCTTGAGCGCGACTTCGCGGTTCAGTTCCCCGTCCACCGCCACGAAGACGGCGCCCAGTCCCCCCCTCGCGTGCGGCCGGAGCACCCGGAAGCGAAGCCCCTCGGCCGCGCTCGACCCGATCGCGAAGCCCGCCCGACCCGCGTGGCTGACGGTGGCCTCCGGGTCGCCCGATGCCGGGGGCACGTGGTCGATGGTGGCGTTCAGGTCGGGGTCGTTCAGCCCCCGCAAGCGATCGCGGGTCGAGCCCCCCACCCGCATCGCCGCCAGGCTGGCGGTCACGTCCCCCCCGTGCTGCTTCAGGACGAGCCCGGCCAGCGCCTCGACCGCCGCCCGCCCCTCGGGGTCGAGCGCCCCGAGGGCTATCAGGTGATCGGCCAGGCCCTTCGACGAGTCCCGGCACCAGGCACGGAAGCCTTCCACCAGTCGACCCTGGTCGATCAGGCCGTTCTGCAAGGCCAGCAACCCGAGCAAGAGATTCCGGTCAGCATCACCGGACATGGCGGCGACTCCTTCGTCCCGAGGGCATGCCCGAGCCTCGCCGAGTGCCCCATCGCACCCCGGCTCAGGCCTTGATGTGTTGAACGGGCGGATCGTCTCGCGATCGCGATTCTCTCCCTGCTCCTCGCCCGACACAACCCCCCGGCCCGCCTCGCGTTGCCCTCCGGCAACCCGCGATGCGTTCCCTCCATTCGCCTTGCCCAATCTTCCCCGTCGAGGGCATTTCTTGTGACTAAGCCTGCCTGAATTCCCGATCCTTTCAGTTGTGCCCCCGACTCCCGATTCGGCCGATCACCTTCGCCCCCGCTCCATCCTGAGCTCCCTGAGCTTCCTCCCGTGACGCGACCCCACCGGCACAACTTCTCGATCCCTCGACCACCTTCCTGGATTCACCTCCTTGGCGAGTCGCAACGCCGCGCGCCTTGCTCCACCGTTCCGCATCGCACCGCGCAGCCGTTTCTTCAAATCGGCTTCGCCCCGCAACCCTCACGAAACGAACAAACGCCCCATTCCTCAACGACATGCGAATCAAAACGTTGCGCCAGATCGGCTTGCCCCCGATCGGCGCACCAGGGGCGCACCGGTTCGCGCACCGACGAGCGCCCCCGATCGGTTCGCTCCTTCGATGCGTCGCCAAACCGAACAAAGCCACTTGCCGAAATGGCAGCGAGCCACTCACCACAGCTCACAACCGAACAAAGCCATTTGCCAGAATGGCGGCCCCCTGTCGCCAGGGGACTCGTTCCGAACAAAGCCACTTGCCAGAATGGCAGCGTCTGGCAAGCGACCCGCTCAGCCTCGATTCCGGTACAGGTCAGGCTCGACCACGGCGACCATCTTCCCCTCGTCGAGGATCCCGCCGAGGAACTGGTTGACCTGCGAGGCCAGGGGGACCGGGTCGGAGACCATCCGGTTGTAGTCGACCTCCAGGATCGACAGGTGCGGCTGCTGGACGGCCCAGGCCTCGAACTTGGAAAGCTGCGCCTGGAACAGGGCGGCCATCTTCTCGTCGGAGATCCCCCCCGCGTCCCGGCCGAGGCGGGCGAGCATCTTCTTCTGGGAGGCGAGCACCTCGGGCATGCTCCTCCTCATGAACAGGACCCGGTAATGGCGGTCGCCCGGCAGGTCGTAGAGCAGCTGGTAGACCATCTTGACCGCCTTGCCGTGGGCCGAGTCGAGCCACGAGGGGTCGTCCTTGGTCTTCTTGGCCGGCTCGAACTCATAATACCCGCGCGGGTTGTCCACATCGGCCTCGCGGATGGCGTCGGTGACGACCGGCATGCCGCCGGCTTCGAGCATCCGCATCATCATCGACGTGCCCGAGCGGGGCAATCCCGAGACGATCGTCACGAACGGGTTCATCGCGTCCCTTCCTCCTTGCCTTCGAGTGCCAGCCTCAATCCGATTCCACCGCCGATTCCCAACGGCCCATCCCCCTCGCCCGGCCTCCGGCCACCCTCTTCCCCGCAAATGAGTGTGAGGGTCCCATCTTCCTCCCTCTCCCCCGCCCTCGGGGGAGAGGGCCGGGGTGAGGGGGCCGTTGCCAGGGGTCGAGGCCGTTGCAAGCCGAACGCCGCACCCTCACCCGGCCCTCGGCCACCCTCTTCCCCATTGGGGGCGAGGGGTGAGATGGCCTCCTGCTCCCCCGAGAGCGGGGGAGAAGCCCGTGGTGAGGGGGCCTGGCTCGCTCGCGGATTCCGAGCCCCGGCCCGGCGCTCCGCACGCCGGCCCCGAGCGATGGCCTCAAGTGTCGCCTCCCGCGACGGTCCTGGGAAGGGCAACCGGCCGGCCGTCTCCGGGCCGACGGGCCGCGACCTGGCGTCGGGCGCCCCGCTCAGGCATGATCGTCTGGATGGATTGACGCAGGGCCGCCCGCACCATCATCCCGGGAGACGACACCCCATGAGGCTCGCTCGGATCATCCGCAGAGGTCTGGCCACGATCGCCCCGCTCGTTGCGTTGGTGTTGGCCGCTCCAGAAGGAACGACCGCCTCGACCGCCCAAGAGGCCGACGCGCTGCTCGTCGGCTTCGGCAAGGCCGACATCACCCCCGAGGTCGGCGCCGACGCCCCCACCGTCTTCGTCGCCGGCTACGGCCAGGACCGCCGGGCGACCGGCGTGCACGACCCGATCTGGTCCCGCGCCGTCGTCCTCCGCCACCGATCGCAGACCATCGCCCTCGTCTCGGTCGACCTGGTCGGCGTGCAGCTCGAACTGGTCGAGTCCGCTCGAACCCGCTTGAATGACATAACTTACGTCCTCGTCAGCTCGACCCACAACCACGAAGGCCCGGATGTGATCGGCCTCTGGGGGCCCTCGCCGGTCGTCTCGGGGGTCGACCGGGCCTACCTGGAACAGGTCGAGGACGGCATCGTCGCCTCGGTCCGATCGGCCGAGGCGGCCCTCGCGCCCGCCGTCGCCTCGTACGGGACGGCCGAGGACGAAGCCTTGCTGGCCGACAGCCGCGACCCGGTCGTCAAGGACGGCGTCCTCCGCGTCCTCCGCTTCGACCCTGCCGAAGGAAACGGCCCGCCGATCGGCCTGCTCGTCCAGTGGAACTGCCACCCGGAGAATCTCGGCAGCCAGAACACCCTGATCACGGCCGACTTCCCCAAGGCGACCGTCCGGACCCTCGAAGCCCGGCACGGCTGCCCCGTGGCGTATTTCACCGGCGCCATCGGCGGCCTGATGAGCGCGGCCGAGGATGTCCTGACCCGACCCGACGGCACCTTCTACGAGGAAGGGGACTTCGCCTTCGCCGACGCCTACGGCGTGGCCATCGCCGACCTGGCCGACCGGGCGATCGCCGGGTCCTCGCCAATCCCTCTCACCCCCTTCGCGGTTTCGAGCGTCTCGGTCTGGCTTCCCCTGGAAAACCCGCTCTACCGCCTGGCGAGGGCCGCCGGCGTGCTCGACCGCATGGGCGACCGCTGGACGGGCGACCCGTACACGCCGGGCCGGTCGCTCGGCCGCCGCAACATCCTCGGCCCCCTGGCGGTCCGGACCGAGGTCGCGGGCCTCCGCCTCGGCGCCTTGCACGTCGCCGCGATCCCGGGCGAACTCTACCCCGAGCTGGTCGCCGGCCGGGTGGAGGACCCCGCCGACCCGAACGCCGACTTCCCCGACGCCCCGATCGAGCCGAGCGTGCTCGACACCCTTCCCGACGGCCCTGTCTTGATCCTCGGCCTCGCCAACGACGAGGTCGGCTACATCATCCCCCGCCGCCAGTGGGACCGCGAGCCCCCGTTCGCCTACGGCCGCGACAAGGCCCAGTACGGCGAGGTCAACAGCATCGGACCCCAGGCCGCCCCCATCCTCCTGCACGCCCTGCAACGCGCCGTCGAGCAACTGGAAGAAATCCAGGAATGACAAACCGCGTCACTCTCCCGCTCTTTGACAACTCCTCATGCTTTTTGACGACTCATCACATGTAGGGTCCGCTGTGCGGGCCTCCCGGTGCGGGGGAGGTCCGCACAGCGGACCCTACAAGGCTGCAGGAGGGGGCTCCGTCCCCCGATCCGGACTCCAAGACCAAACGGAAACGGCTCCAGAGAATGCGATAGCAGACACCGGCCGAGGCTCACGCCTCTTTCGACTCGGTCCGCAGGCATCGGGTCATCTGCCGGACGGCCTGGCGGAGGCGCTGGTCGTTCTCGACGAGGGCAAGCCGGAGGAACCCCTCGCCGGCGTCGCCGAACCCACGGCCGGGGCTGACGGCGACGTCGGCCTCCTCGATGAGCTTCATGGCCAGGTCGATCGAGCCCATCCGCGACCGCCACGGCTCGGGGATCGGCGCCCAGACGAACATCCCCGCCTTCGGCCTCGGGACGTTCCAGCCCTGCCGGTTCAAGCCCTCGACCAGCACGTCGCGCCGCTTCTGGTATTCGAGCACCTGGGCCCGTCTGGCCTCCTCGCCGTGCCGGAGCGCCACGATCGCCGCGATCTGCACCGCCTGGAACAGGCCGTAATCGTAATACCCCTTGATGGATTTCAACGCGTTGATCATCGCCCGGTTGCCCGCGGCGAATCCCACGCGCCAGCCGGCCATGTTGTACCCCTTCGACATCGTCGTGAACTCGCAGCCGACGTCCTTGGCCCCCTTCGCCGACAGGAAGCTGGGCGGCTCGTAGCCGTCGAAGCCGATGTCGCCGTAGGCGAAGTCGTGGATCACCGCGAAGTGGAAGCGGCGGGCCAGGGAGACGATCTCCTCGAAGAAGGCCGTCTCGACCACCGTGGCCGTCGGGTTGTGCGGGTAGTTCAGGATCAGGACCTTCGGCCTCGGGTACAGATGCGTGCACATCTGGGCCACATTGGCCAGGAATTGCCCGGGATCGGTGATGTCCAGCGCAATCACATTCGCATTCGCCAGGGCGACGGCGTGGGCGTGGATCGGGAAGGTCGGCGCCGGGGCCAGCGCCGTGTCGCCGGGGCCGAGCAGGGCCAGGCACATGTGGCTGAACCCCTCCTTCGAGCCGATCGTGGTGACGATCTCCTCGTCCGGGTCGAGCGTCACGCCGAAACGCACCTCGTACCGCTTGGCCACCTCGCGGCGGAGGTTGTCGATCCCCTGGGCGACGCTGTAGCGGTGGTTCCGGGCGTCCCGGGCCGCCTCGCAGAGCTTGTCCACGACCCACGACTCGGGCGGGTCGGTCGGGTTGCCCATCCCCAGGTCGATCACGTCGTCGCCGGCCCTCCGCTTCTGGGCCTTCAGCGCGTTGATCTTCCCGAACAGGTACGGCGGCAGGTTCCTCACCCGCGCCGACACCTCGATCGGCATCGGCCCGAGGGCCTCGGACGTCTGGGACGGGTCGGGGGTATCGTTCAGCATGGGGGGACGGCCTGTCAGACCAACATCGAGCTTCGGCGATCACTCCACCATCGTAACCAAAGTGCCAACTGTTGGAACACTCGGGAACTCCGGGAAATCGCCCCTGCAACGAACTGAGGGCGGCGAACCGGTTCGGGTTCGCCGCCCTCGAAGGATTGGCATTCGGCAGCAGGGGAGTCATCCCGGAAGAGGCTCAGCCCTTCGGGCCTTCGACCTTCGAGCGGAGCGCCTCGTCGGGGTTGTCCATGAACTGCCACTGGCCCTCGTTCCAGGGGCCGCGCTCGTCGGTGCCGAGGCCGACATCCCCCTGGCCGTCGTCGGAGAGGTTGTAGTAGGTGTTCAGCTCGGTCTCGGGTTCGAGTTCCCCCTCGAACTCCTTGCCGAGGCTCTGCAAGGCCATCTGGAACATCTTCTGGTGCGAGATCTCGCGGGCCATCAGATAGGTCAGGGTTTCCTTGCAGCCGGGGTCGTCGGTCAGGTTGATGAGCCGCTCGTAGGCCATCTTCGCGCCGGCCTCGGCCGAGATGTTGTGCTTCAGGTCGGCCACGGGGTCGCCCGACGAGCGGATCCAGTCGCTCGTCCAGGCGTTGCCCATCGAGTCGAGGAAGTGAGGGCCCTTGCCCATGACCGAGAACAGGGTGTCCTCATACGCCTCCTCGCGCTCGGCCCCCTTGGTCAATTGCTCGACCATCAGGCCGACCATCTCCAGGTGGCCGATCTCCTCGGTCGCGACATCCATGAGCAGGTCGCGGATCCCCTTGTGATCGCAGCCGAAGCTCTGGACGAAGTACTCGGTCATGGCGGTGAATTCGCCCGATCGGCCGCCGAACTGCTCCAGCAGCTTCTGGGCGAACTTCACGTTCACCTCGCCGACCTTGACCGGGAACAGCGGGCGCTTGCGATGTACGAACATTTGAGAAACCTCCTCGGCGGTACGGGCGGACTGGCCGGTTGCACGGGGGATGCCCAGTGCAACCGGCATGCCGAGAATGATTCCTCCTGCTCCTTGCCCCAGGCCGTCTCAGCCCGCCTTGGCGGTGGTGGCGACCGGGCGTAGCCGGTGCAGGGTCTGGAAGACGTCGTCGACGATGTCGTCGAGGCTGAAGGTCAGCTCCCAGTCGGGGTAGTGCGAGCGGAACTTGCGCAGGTCGGTCATGTAGCAGATGTGGTCGCCGACCCGGTTGGTCTCCTCGTACGTCTGGGGGATCGTCCGGCCGGCGAGCTGCCCGAAGCGGTCGAGCAATTCCAGGAGGCTCGCCGCGTTCCCTCGGCCGCCGCCGAGGTTGTAGACCTCGCCGGGCCTCGGGTCGCGGTAGAAGGCCTCGAAGGCCCGGGCGACGTCCTCGCTGTGGATCTGGTCGCGGACCTGCTTCCCCTTGTAGCCGATGACGTTGTAGGTCCCGCCGTTCATCGCCACGCGGGCCATGTAGGCCAGGAACCCGTGCAGCGGAACCGCGCTGTGGAACGGACCCGTCAGGCAGCCGCCGCGGAAGACGCCGGTCTTCAGGCCGAAGTAGCGGCCGTATTCCTGGGTCATGATGTCGCCGGCCAGCTTGCTGCAGCCGAAGAGGCTGTGCGTGCTGCGGTCGGTCCGGCAGTCTTCCGCCACGCCTTCGTAGTCCTCGGGCCGGGCGTAGTCGTAGCGGGTCGGCAGCTCGACCAAGGGGAGCTCGTTCGGCGCGTCGCCGTAGACCTTGTTCGTGCTCATGAGGATGAACACGGCCTCGGGGGCGTGCAGGCGGGTGGCCTCGAGCAGGTTCAGGGTGCCGACGGCGTTGACGTCGAAGTCGTCGAACGGCCGGAACTTGGCCAGGTCGTGCGACGGCTGGGCGGCGCAGTGGAGGATCAGGTCGGGCCGGGTGTCCTCGATCACCTTGAGCATCGCCCCCCGGTCTCGGATGTCGAGGCTCCGATGCTCGAAGTTGTCGCACGATTCCCGGAGGTTGCGGAGGGTCCAGGAGGTATCGCCGTCGGGCCCGAAGAAGTCGGCCCGCATGTTGTTGTCGATACCGTAGACGGCGTCGGCCTTGGCGTCGAAGTAACGAACGGCCTCCGAGCCGATCAAGCCGCTGCTGCCGGTCACGAGCACTTTCATGATGTCTTTTGCCCTCGTGGCAACGTGCCGCCGGCGCTGCGGGGACAGGCCGGCGTCGATCCTTCGTGGTCGTCCCTTGGGTGTCGGTCCGGGCGATCGAGTCGAGGCGGAGATGCCCGGTTGCGTCGGGGATGGTAGCCCGATCGGCCGGGGCTGGCAAGGCCATTCGGACCGGATCTCCGGCAGTGATTGGGCTTCCCCCCCGGCCGGGCGGTCCTTTATCATCGGCGGCACGCCCCGGCCCGGTGCCGACCGGCCGGGGCGACTCACGGATGAATCGACACCCGGGCAAGGAGGTCCCCGAACGATGCGCATCTTGATGGTCACCTCGTTCCCGATCGTCGGGCAGACCGACGGCACGGCCATGCTGGCAATTCAAGTCTTCCGGGCCTTGAAGCGCCGGGGGCTGGACGTGGCCCATGCATATTTGAAGCTCCGGAGGCCCTGGGACGTGCCGTTCGAGGGGGAGTTCGAAGGCTCACCCTCGTTCACCCTGACCCCGTCGCGCTGGATCGGCGGGATGGCCGAGATCCGCAGGCGGTTCCCGTTCGACCTCATCCACGCCGAGCATTACGGCGGCGCGACGCGGGCACTGGCCGCCTGCGAACTCCACAAGTGGCCATTGATCTACTCGATCCACTCGTTGCTGGGCGAGGAGGTCGAGCGCGATCGCCTGGGCCGCGGCCTGGTCTTCCGGACCTACCGGACCCTGGAGCGCCGGGTCTGCCGGTATGCAAGTGGGGTGGTCGTGCTCGGCCACGGCGTCAAGAAGATTGTGGTCGAGGAGAAGGGGGTGCCGAGCGACCGGGTGGCGGTGATCCACCCGGGGGTGAACCTGGCCGACTACGCCCCCGGCCCGCCGGCGGAGATCCCCGGCATCGAGCCCGGGCACAAGGTGGTGATGTACGTCGGCAACATCCGAGACCCGAACCAGGGGGTGCCGATCCTCATCGACAGCTTCCCCCGCGTGGCCGAGGCCGTGCCCGAGGCCCGTTGCGTGCTCGTCGGCGGGCCGATCGAGGTCGGCGAGGCGTATCGGGCGCAGCTAGGGAAGTTTGGCGATCGCCTGATCGTCCTTCCGGGCAAGACCCCGGACGAGATCACCGCCCTGACCCGCCGGGCCGATGTGCTCGTCCACTCACGGCTCGCCTGCCGCGAGAACGACTCGGTGCAGACGAAGATGGCCGTCTACCTCGCCTCCGGCCGGCCGATCGTGGCGACGAACTACGGCGACTATCAGCATATTTTGGGCGACACCGGCGCCGGCCTGCTGACGCCGGTCGACCCCGACGCCCTGGCCGACGGCATCACCGAGGTCATCACCGACGCGAACCTCGCCTCCCGCCTCGCCGCCGCGACCCGACCGGCCGCGGAGGAATACATCTGCATGGACCGGAACGTCGATCGTTACCTGGCCCTTTATGAGACGGCGCTTCGGCTCGGCCCGCGACGGCGGGCGAACAAGGCCGGGGCGATCGCGTGACCGGAGCGTTCCCGGCCCATCGGGGGACAGCCGGCGGCGGCTGTCCCTTCAGGACTCCGATCGGCCCTGCTCGGTCAGGAGACGCTCGGCCATCCGGGAGAGGAGCCGTTCGCGGCCGGGGGAGAGTTCGAACGTCTCGGGAGGCCGGGTCGATCGCTCGATCAGGCGGTCGGGGATCGGGGCGGGCAACCCCTTCGGGCCGTCGGCCGAGCGGCGGAGCGGGGGGGGATCGGTCGTGCCGAGGCGGTCGAAGCGGTCGAGCGTCTCGGGCCGGACCTGATCCCAACCGGGCCGGACGGCCAGGCGGCCGAGCGGCAGGAGCGGGTAGAAGTTGTTCCAGGGGCCCCGACCGGCCGGGACGATGCCGCGGGCGATCACCCGGTAGTGGCCCCGGGGAAGCTCATCGGTGGTGATCGACCAGGAGCCGTCGTCGGCCGCGGTCGTCTCGCCGAGTGCCTGGAAGTCGCCGCCGGGGACCGTCTGGGTCATCAGGCGGATCGTCCCGCCGGGGGCGGCCGTGCCGGAGTAGGTGGGGGCGACGGTCGCCGATCGGGTCAGGTCCCCCCGGGTCCGATCGGTCGGGGATGCCAGGAGTCGGCCGGTCAAGGCGGTCGGGTTGACGAAGGTGCCCCCCTCGGCCAGGGTCGGCACGACGTTGAGGTAGTACCAGGTCTGCACCCCGGTGGTCCCCGTGTGGGCCATGCCGGGGCCGGTCAGGTCGCTGTACTGCGCCCGGCCGACGACCGGGGCCTGTCCCCAGAGGTTGCTGCTCCAGGCCTGGCCGTCGAACTCGACCGGGGTGTGCTGGTAATAGACCTCGGCCTCGGCGACGTAGTCGGGGATGGTGACGAACGGGTCGCCCGCCATCCATTGATAGGCCGAGGTGACGTGCTTGGTGAGCCAGCCTTCGAGGTCCCGGGTGTAGCTGCCCTGGCCCGGCGCCCCGTTGCTGGCGGCATGGGGGTCGAGCATGGTGGCCCGGGTGAACCCGGCCGCAAGCTGCGGCGTGATGAGCTTCTCCAGGGTCAGGAGGGCCGCGCTGTTGACGACCGTCCCCTGGCTGTGGCCGATCAGGTGCAGGTCGATCGGCTCGTCCTCGGGGAAGAGGGTCGAGGCGTGCAGGACGATGTTGGCGAGCCTCGCCCCTTGCTTCGAGGCCGCGCCGGGCGTGCGGCTCTCGCCGGCCCAGGTGAAGGTCATGACCGCGTCGTAGCCGATGGCTCGCAGCTCGTCGCTCAGCTGGGCCGCCCAGGCCGGCGGATAGGAACTGGTCTGCACCCCCCCGTGCGTCACGACGCCGAGCACCCGCTTGCGGAACCCGGCGCCGTTGTTGGAGGTGTCGGCCTCGTCGAGAACGCCCGAAGGGTCGGCGACGGCGATCACGAACGGCCGGGCCGGGGTGGGCCGGAGACCTCCGGCGATGGTCACACGCTCGGTCGCGGAGACGACCTCCGAGCCGTCCCCCTCGACCGTGACCCGGGCCGACCCGACCCGGAGGTCCTGGCCCGGGTCGAACCGCTCGTCGGCCGACCGGAAGATCCCGAGGTCGATGGTCCGTCGCGCACCATCGGCCAGCCCCCGGACCTCGAATTGCAGGTCGACCACCTGAGAATCGGGGGTCGAGGCCGATCGGACCGCCACGTCGAACCCGTCGGCGGAGAGGAGTTCCCGGGGTTCGAGGCGGTCGATCGCGGGCAGGGCGGGCGCCTGGTGATGGCGGCCGGAATCGCTGCCTCGAAGTCGGGAGGTCCGGCGTCCGATCCATCGCGCGAGGCTCATGCGTGACTCCTTCGGCGACCATCGGCCGGCCCGAGGCGCGGGCGGGACGCGTCCGATGATTCCGCCCGTAGGGGATCGATCGATCCGAGGGGTGGCGACGAGTCGAATCGCCGGACCGGCCCGGACGCCCTCCGGGCAATCGGAGCGATCGGCAAAGTCGGCCGAAGCCCGGCGGTTCAGAGCGTCGACTCGCCGAAGAGGCGGGCCCGGAAGCTCTCCCACTCCGTCGCCTCTCGCTGGGGATCGGGCTGCCGGGCGACCAGTTCGGCGATCCGCCGGTCGATCAGGTCGAAGTGCCCGGCGAGCACGCGGATGGCGGCCGCGGCCAGTTGCTCGGAGGTCCGGGGGTCGTCCTCGCGGAGCCGTTCGTGGGCCTGGCGACCCAGGACGAGGTAGTGCAGGTCGGTCTCGGCGACGACCGTGACGAGCTGGGGCTTGCGCTGGAAGTAGGAGATCTCGCCGAATGAGGTGGGGGCGTGTAGGTCGACCAGGCGTTCCTCGTGCCCGTCGGACATGACCCGAGTGACGGCGACCGTCCCCTCGATGAGGAAGTGGATGCGGTCGTTCGGCTCCCCTTGCCTGAGCAGGACCGTGCCCGAGGGGGAGCGGTACTCCTCCAACACCTGGAGCAGGCTCCGGCGGGCGTTCGGGTCGAGGTCCGAGAGGAACGAGGCGTGGAGGAATCGTTCGGCGGCGTCTTGAGAGACCATCCGACTTGCTCTCCTCGTTGCCTGGCTGGGGCTTCGGGAGGGAGGCGTGTCCCGACCGAGAGTCGCCTCTGCCCGCCTTGCACCAGAGTCGAAAGAAAACGTCCCGGCAGGTCCGATCGAGACGCACGGGCCGGGGCCCATCCTAACCGGAGTGTGCCGGGTAGGGGAACGCGAGGTTTGCCGGGGGAGAGCCCGGCGAGGCGCCTCGACCCGATCGGGGGGGACGGAACTTCCTGCCCCCGGGATCGTTGCGGGCGGAGAGGGTGTCGACCGTCGGCGTTGGATCGAGACCGAGGGTCCGGTCCTGACGACCGTGGCGGTCGTAGCCGGTCGGCCCGGGATCGCCCCCGGGGTTCGGGCAACCGGGGGGTCGGCCGGGGCCGATGATGAGGGGTGTTCCGAAGCGGGCGAGAAGGAGTCCGTCCGGGTCTGTCTTGATTGAAGTGCGGCAACGGCGGAGGGAGTCGCCATGCGTCTCGGCCCATCGTGTGCCCTGGGGGGAGTCTGCTTGATTCTGATGGCGTCCGGCTGTGCGGGCCCGGCGCGTCGGGAGGGGCTGGCCGTCTCCGGGGCAGGCAGTTTTCCGGCCCGGCTCTTGCGCCCGGCCGACCCGATCGCCCGCCTGAGCCCCGCGCCGCTCTCGGCGGGCCCGATGAGCGATCCGGGTTCGTACACCACGGCCGGGGTGCCGCAGATGGCCCGCCTGGGCCAGGGATCGGGGACAGGCCCGGCCGGCGGGCCCTTGACGGTCGGCGGCGGCCAGCTCGCCGGCCGAGGGGACACGCCCTCGGCCGCGCCCCGGGGCGGAGGAGGAGGGCGAAGCCAGGGTCCGGCCGATCGCCCCGCGACGCAGATGGCCCGGACGGCGCCCCCGCGGAATCAGGACGCCCCGACCGATCGCCCGAGGCGGCCGTCGGACGCGGGCGGCGGCTTGCTCGCCCGGCTGAACGCTCGGGCCGAGGAACCGCAATCGACTCCGACGCAGGCTCCGGCTCCAATACGGGTCGACCGCCCGGATCGGGTCGCGGAGCGGGCCGAAGACCGGGGGGTGCCGCCCCGATCCGACGATCCGAACCCGAGGGTTGTGGAGAATCGGTCGCCCCTGATCGACCCGGATCCGGAAGACGCGGTCCCAATCCTGGCGGCGGGGATCGACCTGGAGACCTACGCGGCGCCGCCGCAGGTCTCGGCCGATCCGGAGGCCCAGCTTGCCTCGACCCGAAGGCCGGTGTCGGCCCTGCGACACGCCCGGGAGGCGATCCGATCCGGCTCGGCCCCGGATCCGGCCCCGGATCCTGAACCTGATCCGGCCCCGGAGGCGGAGGAGGCACCCGAGGGACCGGCTTCGAGGCCGATCGACGCCGCCATCCCGGACCTGCCGGACGTGTTCCCGGACGACCCGTTCGCCTCGGATTCGGCCGACCCGTTCCAGGGACTCGAGCCCAGGGCACCCGCCCGAGCGGACGAGGCCGTTCGCCCGAGTTCGGTCCGGCCGGAGGAGCGGCCGACCAACCCCGCGCCAAGCTGGGTCGACCGGCGAGCGGTTCCGGCCGATCCCTCGGCTTCGCTGTTCGAGCCGACCCGGTTGTCGGACCGCCTGGGGATGCGGATGCAGCGGCTCCGCGATCGCCTGACGCCGAAGGGGCTGCGATCGGTCGAGGATCGAGCGGCGGTCGAGGAGGGTCCGGAGGAGGCGAAGGGCGGTTTCCCTCGACTCTTCCGGAGGCATCGCGACGGCCTGGATCGTTGAGCCGAAAGGACCCGGCGGGGCAAGGCGTCGCCGGGCTTGAGGTCTCTTGACGCGGGATCGGAGCGTCCGGGTTCCCGGGGGAAACCGGGGCCGGACGCTCGATCGCGTCGCAAGGGTCGGACGGCTCAGGCGGCGTGTTCGCGGCGGGTCGGGAGCAAGCCGGCCGACCGGTAGGCGTCGGCGATGACCCCGACGACGTGCCGGAGCGCCTCGCGGGACAGCTCGGGGTAGATCGGCAGGGCGATCGTCTCGTGGGCGGCGGCCTCGGAGATGGGGAAGTCGCCGGGCCGGCCGCCGAGCGAGGCGAAGCACTCCTGCAGGTGCAGGGGGATCGGGTAGTAGATCTCGGTCCCGACCCGGGCCTCGGCCAGGGTGGCGCGGAGCCGGTCGCGGAGCGCCGGGTCGACCCGGATGACGAACTGGTTGTAGACGTGGATCCGCCTGGATTGCTCGACCGGGAGGGTGATCAGGGCACCCAGGCCGGCCTCGTCGAACAGGTCGCGATAGGTCTCGGCCACGGCCCGACGGCCGGCGGTCCAGGCGTCGAGGTGGCGGAGCTTGACGCGGATCACCGCGGCCTGGAAGGCGTCGAGCCGGGAGTTCAGGCCGACCTCGGAATGGTAGTACTTCGGTTCCATGCCGTGGACGCGGAGCCGGGCCATCCGGGAGGCGAGCTCGGGGTCGTTCGTGGTGATCATGCCGCCGTCGCCGAAGCCGCCGAGGTTCTTCGACGGGTAGAAGCTGAAGGCCGAGGCGTGGCCGAGCACGCCGGCCCGCTTCCCCTTGTAGCCGGCGCCGATGGCCTGGGCGGCGTCCTCGAGGACCATCAGCCCGTGCTCGGCGGCGATGGCGTTGATCGGGTCCATGTCGGCCGCCTGGCCGTAGAGGTGGACCGGGATGATGGCCTTGGTCTTCGGGGTGATGGCGGCGGCGAGGCGGTCGGGGTCGAGGTTGTAGGTGACCGGGTCGATGTCGACGAAGACCGGCCTCGCCCCCAGCCGCCAGATGACCCCGGCGGTGGCGAAGAAGGTGAACGGGGTGGTGATCACCTCGTCACCCGGGCCGATCCCCCAGGCCATCAGGGGCAGGAGCAGGGCATCGGTCCCCGAGGCGCAGCCGACGGCGTGCGACGCCCCGCAGTAGGCAGCCAGCTCGGCTTCGAGGGCTGCGACGTTCGGCCCGAGGACGAACATCTGGCTTTCCAGGAGTTCCTGGACGATCGGTTCGACCTCGTCTCGGATGGTCCGGTACTGGGCCTTCAGGTCGAGTGCCGGCACGCTCAAGGGCTCGGCGGCGGGACGGTTCATCGGCGTTCCACTCCTTCGGCGTCCCCGGGCGCTCCGGCCCGGGACCCCCTTCCTCGGGGGAATCGCTCGCCCGGGGAGGGTAGTCGGGACGGTCATGGTCGTCAAGGCAACTCGCCGCATCCTCGGGCCGAAGGGGAGGATTTTGTGAGGGAAGCCCGAAGGGGGCCGTCGGGATCGGCCCCCCGGGCCAGGGAGCAGAGTACGAAGGGGCTCATTCGATCCGGAGGGATCGGATGTCCTCGTAGGTCTTGCCGAACATGTCGGTGGTCCGGACGCGGAGGGCGTGGGTGCCCGGCTCGGGGTTCGCGGGGAGGGTGCCGCGCCAGATGTGGGGCGAGGTGATGACGTTCGGCAGGCGGCGGCCAGGGGGAGGGGTCTCGCCCTCCTCGAGGGCCTTCATGCGGAGGTAGTAGGGGTCCTCGACGGCGGCGTGTTCCAGGGGGGTCCAGGTCCCGGAGTCGCCGAAGGACATCTCGACGGTCGATCGCTCGGAGCCGGCGAAGACGTTGACGAGGACCTCGGTCGATCCGGCCTCGGCCGATGGAACGACCTCGGGGGTGAAGATGGTCATCTGGTGGGTGGCCGGCTGGCGGGCGGCGCGGAACTCGATGTCGTAATTCTGGCCGTCGAAGGTGAAGACCGAGTAGCCGTTCGGGGCGCCGTCGCGCATGGTCGTGTGGGGGATGCCCAGCTCGTTCGGGGCGCCGCCCCACCAGCTGCCGCAGGTGGTGACGTTGATGACGTGGTGGTGCGGCTCGGCGCCGTGGAAGTCGTCGTCCTCACCGATGAAGACGTGTTCCTGATAGTGGGTGTGGGCCGAGACGGACAGGGCGAACGGCCGCTGCTCGATCAGGCGGTACAGCTCGTGACGGTCCTCGACGTTGACCAAGGGGATGTGCATCATCAGGACGACCAGTTGATCCTCGGGGATCATGGCCAGGTCGTTGCGGATGAACTCCATCTGGCGCTCGCCGAGGCCCCCTTTGTAGCGCCCCCGGCCGCCGTCGTCGGGGAGGTACCACATGATGTCGTCGAGCACCATGAAGTGGACCGGGCCGTGGTCGAACGAGTAGTACGAGGGGCCGTAGATGCGTTCGAACGTCTCGTCCGAGAGGTCGTCGTGCAGGGCGTCCTGGTTGGTGTCGTGGTTGCCGATGACGTTGTACCAGGGGAGGCCGAGCAGGGCGATCGCCCGGTTCAGGGGTTGCATGACCGAGAGGTCGTCGAAGACGATGTCGCCGAGCGTGACGCCGAAGGAGGCGTCGGTCCCCTCGGCGAGGATCGGCTCGATGATGTCGTGGGCGATGTACTCGACCTCCTTCACATCCCTCGGCTGGGTGTCGCCGAAGAAGAGGGCGCGGAAGACCTCCGGCTCGGCCTGGGGGTGCAAGGGGAAGTCGACCGAGTCGGGCAGGGGGCCGGTCGGCTCGACGCCGGGGAAGCGCGACTCGGGGGACCCGGCCGGCTTGTGGATGTAGTAGAACTGGGGCAGGTTGTCCTCGTTCAGGGGGGTCATCCAGCCTCGGGGCTTGAGCACGAAGAGGATCGTGTCGTCGTCGATCGGCAGCTCGTAGCGGCCGTCGGCGTCGGTCTTGACGATGGCTCGGCCGTTGGAGACCTTGACGTCGGCGATGCCCTCCTCGTCGTCGCCGCGGAGGCCGTCGCCGTCGCGGTCGTGGAAGACGACGCCGGTGGCGGTCGGCTGGGCGTCGGACGCGGTGTCGTCGTCGTCGGCGCGGAGGGCGGGGGCCAGTAGCGCGGGCAGGGCGAGGATCACGGTGAACCGGGCGAGTGGCAGGATGGTCACGGAGCACTCCTGAAGGGGGGGCGATGCGGTGTGATTCCGGGCACGAGGTTCAGGCCGGGGCGTCCCGTTCGAAGTCGCCTCGGGGCCAGGGCCAGGCCGGATCGTACCACGATTCGATGAGGATCGCATGATCGCCGGATGTTGGATCGGCGCGGACGGCGAACCCTCCCGGATCGTCGGATCGGCATGAGAGACGCATCGCCATCGGTTCGGGGCGAGGATCACGGGGATTCCGGGCCGCGTTCCGGGCGTCGAGGCGGGGAAGTCGGCCGATCCATCGGCCCGGTTGAGGGGGTCGAGGCGGTGCGGTCGGGCGCGGTGCGCTCGATGGTGCGCCCCTCGGTGCGCCGTTCGGGGGCGGCAGAGGGGTCAGCCGGGGTATTGCGGATTTCGTTTAGAGGCTGAGGGTTACGGCGATTGTCGGGCGAGGAATCGGGACCGGGAGGGGGTTCGTTTCGGGATTCGGGGGTGGGAGGGACGTAGGCGGGGCGGTCGGCGTGCTGCGATCGAGAGGCGTCCATGATCTTCGCCTCGCGGGCGTGAGCTTTGGAACGCTCGGCGCGGAGGCGGTCGAGGGCGTGCAGCGACTTGTGGAAGTCGCGGAAGGCCTCGCGGCGGTAGCGCTGGCGGAGCTGGCCGTCCTTGCTCGTATCGACCATCGAGGCGGTCTCGACGGCGGCGGCCTCGGGGGCGTCGATGTCGTCCCAGACGATCGGGCGGAGGGTTTCGAGCCGGGCGATCTGATCGTCGAGCAGGGAACGGAGTTGATCGAGGGCGGAGGGGTTGCCGGGGGTCTCGGTCGCGGGCTGGAAGAGTTTCGGGAAGGAGGCGGCGGTCAGGCACCAGACGAGGCCGGCGGGGCTGGTGCGGTCGCTCGGGGGGGAGGGTTCGTGTCCGAGCAGGTTCATGGCGCTGAGCAAGTCCTGGGCGGTCCAGGGCGTGGCGGCGTCGAGCCGGGCGCGGAGGTGCCGCCAGTGGCGGAGCATCCAGTCGATGCCGAAGGCGGTCTCGAGCAGGTCGGCGACGACGGCCTCGGGTTCACGTTTCAAGTCCTGGGCGCGGCGGCGGACGGCGTGTTGCTTGCGCTCGCGCCAGTCGCGCAGCGCCTGCTGGCGGCCGGGCTTGAGGCGGGCTTCTTCGGCCTCGACGCAGCGCAAATAACGGACGTATTCGATGGCGGCGGAGGCGACGAGGGCCTCCTCAGGCGGGGTCTCGGGCATGGACTTGCTCGTCCAACTCGCGACGATCACTTCCATGCGCTCGCGTTCCTCGGCGTCGAGGGGGCGCCTGGCGGTCAGGCCGTGGGTGGTGGCGTTGGCGGACGGGTCGGCGGGGAGGGGGTGCGGGTCCATGGGAGTTCGATTCGCCTCGATGAAGTGGTGCGTGGTGCGAAGGTGTGCGGGTCGATCGAGCGCAGGCTCATCCTGATATCATCGGGGCGAAGGGGAGGCTTAAGCACAATTTCCGGGGAAATTTCCCGGCGGGGAGTTTTGAGCCACGGATGGAACACGGATGGAACACGAGGAGGGACGGGTGGGGCCGAGCGATCGGGGTCGTGATGGGACGAGCGGTCGGGGTGGCTTACGCCACGCTGTGGTGATTCCTGGTATCCTTGGGGCGAATTCTCGGCGGGCTGTTCAGCGAAACTGGGTGGTCAGGCGGCGGAGGGCGATGAGGTACGGCAGCACAGTCCTGTTTGTCGATGACGTCCCGGCGATCCTTGAGTTTTATCGGCGGGCGTTCGGCTTCGAGACGCGGTTCTACGACGACGACTACGAGTTTGGCGAACTCGACGCGGGGGGGACGGTCCTGGGGTTCGGCTCACACCGCTGCGGGGAACGGATGATGCCCGGTGGCTACTCGCGTCCCGAAGGTGGCCACCCGTCGGGGGTCGAGGTCGCGTTCTTGACGACAGAGGTCTCGGCGGCCTTCGAACGTGCCATCGGGGCGGGGGCGGTGCCCGTGGCGGAGCCGAAGGTGATGCCCTGGGGTCAGACGGTCGCGTATGTCCGCAGCATCGAGGGCACGATTATCGGGTTTTGCACGCCGCTGGAACGGTAACCGCGACCCGGAACAACTACGGCCTGTCGCCGAGGCGGCGGGAGGTACCAGTGGCTCGCCGCCAGGGATTCATCGGGTCAGGCATTCCGCGACACCCAGATCCCCTCGCCGCGCACGGGCCACCGGCGCAAACCGATCGATATATTCAACGTTGAGCATCAGCATCACGTCACGAGGGTTCAGGCATGGACTTCAAGGAGTTCGAGATTGCACTGTCCGAGAAGCTCGACCAGGTCGAGTCGGCAATCCGAGAACGGGGCATGGCCAGCCTGCAGGCCGAGGAATACTCACTCAGGTTGAAGGATGATTGTGAAGTCATTTATCCAGATGCTGCGAGCGACGAACAGCAGGCCCGAGCGGTTGATCTGATGTACCGGATGATCGAAGCGATCGATCCACCGGGCGTCGGGGACGAGGAAGCGCTTGCGGCGTTGCAAGAGGTCCGCACCAGGCTGAAGACGTAGGCAGCATCGGAGTTTGATGGAAGTGATGGTTAACGGTCATGTGGTGGTGTGGGTTCGGAGGAGGGTTTGACGACGAAGGCGCCGCGCTTGTCGCCGAGGGAGTAGCCGGTGGCGGAGTCGTCGGGGTAGAGGTCGGCGAGCAAGGGGGGGGCGTCGGGGTGGAGGATGTCGGGGGAACCGTGGCAGTTGAGGCATACGGATTCCTGGATGTAAATGGCACGCATGTAGGTGAGTGAGCCGTCGAGTTCGCCGACGAATTCGGGGGACTGGTCGGTGAGGCGGTCGAGGACGGAGCGCTCGGCGGGGGTGGGGGTGTTGGTAGCGGTGTTGCGGACGCGGGTGCCGATGCGGCGGATGGTCAGGCCGTCGGCGGAGGCGTCGGCGGCGATCGACGGGGCCTTCTCGGAGCAGACGGGGATGGCGAGGGCGGGGCCGCCCTCGGCCATGGCAGCGGAGAGCTCGCCTTTGAGGGATTCGGAGAAGGTCTTGGTGAGGGCGCGGGCGGATTGGCGGAAGGCGTCCGAGGCGGGGTCGGCGGCCGTCGAGGGGGGAGGGCCAGAGGCGGGGTCGGGCGCCGGGGCGCCGCACCCGGGTAGGAGGAAGAAGAGGGCAAGGGGGCAGAGGGCTTTCAGGGACGTGATCATTTCTGGCTTCATGTCAAGCACGCCTCTCTGGATGAAGGTGGGCAAATGGGCATGGCCGCGTTGGCGTGGGGGGTGATCGGCGGGCGATCGAGGCGTGACGGCAGGGCCACGAGGACGTGGGGGGGCATTCGCCGGATGGACGAAGGCAGGTGCGATCAGGACAGGATGGGATGGACGACGTGGCCGTGGACGTCGGTGAGGCGCATGTCCCGGCCGCTGAAGCGGTAGGTGAGGCGGGTGTGGTCGATGCCGAGGAGGTGGAGGATGGTGGCGTGGAGGTCGTAGATCTCGACCTTGTTTTCGATGGCGTGGTAGCCGTAGTCGTCGGTCGCGCCGTGGATGGTGCCCCCCTTGATGCCGCCGCCGGCGAGCCACATGGTGAAGCCGAAGGGGTTGTGGTCGCGGCCGTCGGTCCCCTGGGCCATGGGGGTGCGGCCGAACTCGCCGCCCCAGACGACGAGGGTGGAGTCGAGCAGGCCACGGGATTTGAGGTCGCGGAGCAGGGCGGCGATGGGCTGGTCGACGGCGCGGGCGTTGTCCTCGTGGCCTTTCTTGAGGTTCGAGTGCTGGTCCCAGCGGTCGTGGCCGAGGCTGGGGCAGGTCAGCTCGATGAAGCGGACCCCGCGCTCGACGAGGCGGCGGGCGAGCAGGCACTGGCGGGCGTAGGACCGGGTGCCGGGGTAGGGGGCGTCGAGGCCGTAGAGCCGGAGGGTGGCGGGGGACTCGCCGGAGAGGTCGGTCAGCTCGGGGACGGCGGATTGCATGCGGAAGGCGAGCTCGGCGTTGGCGATGGCGGATTCGATGGCGTCATGTTCACCAATCTGAGTGAGCAGGTCGCGATCCATCGATCGGATGAGGTCGAGCTTGCGGCGCTGGGCGTCGGGGGAGTCGTCGGCGGGGGCGATGTTGGCGAGGGGGCGGTCCCCGGACTTGAGGATCGAGGCCTGGTAGGAGGCGGAGAGGAAGCCGTTGCCGAAGCAGTCGAGGCCGCCGGGGGGGATGAGGCCGCCGTTGAGGACGACGAAGCCGGGGAGATTCTGGCTCTCGGAGCCGAGGCCGTAGGTGACCCACGAGCCGGCGCTGGGGCGGCCTTGCTGGCCGTGGCAGGTGTGGAGGAAGTAGTTGGCGTTGGTGTGTTCGGAGAAGTTGGAGACCATGGATCGGACGATCGCCAGGTCATCGACGCATGAGCCGACGTGGGGGAAGAGGTCGCTGACGGGGATGCCGCTCTCTCCCCGGCGGCGGAAGGCCCAGGGGGAGCCGAGGACGGCTCCGACGTCGTTGAACTGGGTGGGTTCGACGCGGGTCTGGATGGGTTTGCCGTGCTCTCGGGTGAGGCGGGGCTTGGGGTCGAAGGTGTCGACCTGGGAGGGGCCGCCGTCCATGTAGAGGAAGATGACGCTTTTGGCCTTCGGCGGGTGGTGGAGGGGGGAGGGGGAGGCGGTTTCGTGGGATGGGACGAGGAGGGAGCCGAAGGCGGAGTCGGTGAGGAGGGAGGTGAGGGCGAGTGCCCCGAAGCCGTTGGCGCCGCGGGAGAGGAGGGCTCGACGCGAGAGGGGGGATGGGAGGCGGCTCATGGCGGGGCTCCGGTCGGGTCGGCGGTCGGCGAGGGGAGAGCAAGGGGGATCGAGAGGCGAATCGGATCGTTAATGGCTCAAGCGTTTCGGGGTAGAGGGGTTGGGCTGGAGGTGGTGGGGGAAGGACGGGGACCCCTCACCCCGCGAGCGGGGAGAGGGAGCAACTTCAACCCTCGACCCCTTCGGGGGAGAGGGTGGCCGAAGGCCGGGTGAGGGGTGGAATTCGTTACGTTGTTTCGGCGTTTCGTGTAGGGTGTCGTCGAGTCCTCGAAGACGCACCTCCGGCCTTCGATCTCGGATCGGTGCGTCTTCGAGGACTCGACAGCACCCTACAAGACCTGCGAAGCGTTGCGTCCTGGCACAGGGCCCCTCTCCCGGATCGCGGGGAGAGGGGGAGGGGATGACCTGGCGGAGGCATGTGCGCGTGCCGATCAGTTTGCGTGGAGATGCGGAATGAGGACGCATGGGATTGGACATGTCATTTAGTCGAGATAAAGGAATTCCTTGGCGTTGAGGAGGGCGTGGCAGAGGTCGGCCCAGGAGGAGGAGGATCGGAAGGCGAGGGCGCGGGAGCGTTCGGCGGGCGTGGGGGGGCGGGAGAAGGCGGAGAGGTAAAGGGAGTCGACGATGGTTTCGGGGGCGAGGGAGGGGTCGTCGGTGGCGCGAGCGGCCCAGCGGCGGGCCTGGTCGAGGACGAAGGGGTCGTTCAAGAGGGCGAGGGCCTGGGCGGGGACGTTGGACACGTCGCGCCGGCCGCGGGTGGTGGCGGGGTTGGGGAAGTCGAAGGCGAGGAGGAAGGGGGAGAGGAAGTTGCGGCGGATGCTGAGATAGAGGGTCCGGCGCCCGTCACCGTCGAGCGGGCCGGACTCGCGGGGGCGGCCGCGGCCGTCCATGAAGGGGGTCAGGTGGGTGGGGACGCTCGGGCCGAAGAGGGCGGGGTCGAGGCGGCCGGAGAGGGCGAGCATGGTGTCGCGCAGGGATTCGGCGTCGAGGCGGCGGAGGTTGGCGCGATGGAGGAGGAGGTTGTCGGGGTCGATGGCGTCGGCCTCGGATCGGGGGCGGCTGGACATCTGATAAGCAGACGAGGTCATGATGAGGCGGTGCATGTGCTTGATCGACCATCCGGAGCGGATGAACTCGGAGGCGAGCCAGTCGAGCAACTCGGGGTGCGAGGGGGGGGTGCCCATCACGCCGAAGTCGTCGGGGGAGGCGACCAGGCCGCGGCCGAAGTGGTGCGCCCAGAGGCGGTTGACCAGGACGCGGGCGGTCAGGGGGTTGGCGGGGTCGGCGACGCGGCGGGCGAGGGAGAGGCGGTCGGGGGCGTCGGTCCCGAGGACTTCGAGGAACCCGCGCGGGGCGACCGCCCCGAGGTTCTTCGCGCTGCCCCGGATGTGGATCGGCACGTCGATGCCGGTGCCGTCGGCGGCGGCGAGGGCGAGGGTGGGGGGGGGAAGCTGGTCGGCGATCTCGCGGTAGCGGCGGATGAGGGAGGAGGCGTCGTCGGAGTGTGAGGAGATCGGAACGCGATTTCGGATCGGGCCCGACGAGGCGATGGGGGGGATGACTGGCGGCTCGCGGTGGTCGGAGGTGAGGATGTGGCCGACGGCGAGGTAGCCGTCGCCGGGGATCAAGGAGGAGGTGGCGCCGGTGTAGTCGGACGAGGCGCCGTCGGCCAGTTCGAGGTAGGCGAGGTGGCCGAGCCACATGGAGGCGTCGAGCGTGAGCCAGCGGGGGTCGTCGCCGTGGTCGACGGCGCGGGTGAGGCCACCGTAGATGGGGCTCCGGATCTTCTCGAAGCCGTCAATCACGAGATTGACACGTCCAGCAGTCCCGGCGACCAGGAGGTGAACATAGGGCTGAGTGATGGTGAACGTCTTCGAGCGGAGGACCCCCACCAGGCCGGGGGCGATGGCGCCGCTGTGGGCCCAGCCGGGGGAAAGGTGCAGGAGGTTGCCGTCGGCATCGACCGTCACGTCGCCGGGGCGGGTGGGGCGGGGGCCGAAGGCGTGCCCGGAGGGGAACCACGAGGCGAAGCCGGGGCCGGAGAAGTCGTCGAAGAGGGTGTCGCCGTCGCGAGGGGGGGGGGACGGGGCACGGGTCGGCCGGGGGGGATCGACCTCGGCGGCGAGGGCGGCGCGGAGGGCGTCGAGCTCGGCGAGGGGGGCGTCGAAGACCTCGGGGGCGTCGATGACGGCGTACTGGTGGCGGGTGCTCTGCAGGTGGCCGGCCAGGGAGTAATAGTCTCGGGTGGTGATGGCGTCGAACTTGTGGTCGTGGCATCGGGCGCAAGCGACGGTCAGGCCGAGGAACGTCTTGCTGAGGACGTCGATCTGATTATCGACTCGTGTGCGCATTTCCTCGGTGATGTCGACGGGGGAGTGGGTCCCCTCGGCGAAGAAGTAGGACATGGTGCCGAGGATCGATTCGTTGGTGCCGGTGTCGGGGTGGCGGCGGGGGGCGTCGAGCAGGTCGCCGGCGAGGTGTTCAATGATGAATTGATCGAAGGGGACGTCGTCGTTGAAGGCGCGGATGACGTAGTCGCGGTAGCGGTGGGCGGTGAGGATGTCGTAATCGAACTCGTGGCCGGAGGTCTCGGCGAAGCGGACGAGGTCGAGCCAGTGGCGGGCCCAGCGCTCGCCGTAGCGGGGGGATTCGAGGAGGCGGTCGACGAGGCGATCGAAGGCGTCGGGCCGGTCGTCGGCGAGAAAGGCGCGGAGATCTTCGGGGGTCGGGGGCAGGCCGGTCAGGGCGAAGGCGGCGCGACGGGCGAGGGTGTGGGGCTCGGCCTCGGGAGACGGTTCGAGCCCTTCGGCTTCGAGACGGGCGAGGAGGAAGCGGTCGATCGGGTTGCGGGGCCAGTCGGACTGCTCGACGGCGGGGACGGGGGGATCGGCGATCGGCTGGAGGCTCCAGTGCGAGGCCCGGGCGGCGAGGTCGAAGGTGTCGGAGGGGTCGGGGGAATCGGCGTCACCGCCGGGAGTGGCGTCGTCGGGCCAGGCGGCGCCGTGGGCGATCCAGTCGGTCAGGAGGGCGATCTCGGCGTCGGGGAGTTTGGACGAGGGGGGCATTTGCACGAATGAATCGTAGCGGATGGCCTCGACGAGGAGACTCGCGTCCGGGTCGCCGGGCTCGACGGGGGGGCCGGAATCGCCGCCGAGGTCGAAGACGGCGGCCCGGGTGTCGAGGCGGAGCCCCCCCTCGCGCTCGTCGGGTCCGTGGCAGGAGACGCAGCGCTCGACGAGGATGGGCCGGATGTGCGTCTCGAAGTAGGCGATCGAGCGGGGGTCGGTCGGGTCGTTGGCGTCCTGGGCGGGCAGGGATTGGGAGGCCGGAAGCAGGAGCACGAAGGGGATGAGGAGCCAGCGGGCGGGGAGGATCGGCTGCATCGGTCGGTGCCTCCGGCGCGGTCGGGCGGGCAGCAGACGCAACGCGGCAAGAGGTGCGCACGGCGTCGTGTTCAACATGAGTCCAGCATGACCGATCGGGCGGCGGTTGTCGAGTCGCAGCGAGGGAGGGGACGGGAGGGGACCGCGCGCAGAGACGCGGAGACGCAGAGAAGAGGAGATATAGAGGAGGGAGGGGAGGAGGACACTGTGCCGCCCCGGTTGGCGAGCAATCGCGGCCACCCGGGACGCATCAATCGAGGGTGGAAACGGGAGGAGGTCAAGACTTCGGTCCCGGTGGGTGGGGCGGGACCGACGAGCGGGGCGGGGGGTCAGGAGCGGATGAGGCCGATGACGCCACCGAGGACGACGAGGAGGGAGAGGACGACCCCCCAGAAGACGAGGGAGGCGCGCCAGTCGGGAGCGTCGGCGAGGGGTTCGGCGGGGTGGGGAGGGTCGTCCCCGTCGAGGTCGTCGTCATCTTCGTCGTCGTCGGCGGGGACGGACCAGGTCTGGGAGAGGATGATGCGGGCGTCCTGGGCGAGGGAGCGGGGGACCTGGAGGCGGATGCCGCCGGTGATGAGGTGGTAGCCGTGCGAGGCCATGCGGTGGCCCTCGATGAGGGTCGGAATCGCCTCGGCGTCGAGCCGGAGCCGGGCGGCCTCGGCCTGGTAGGGGAGGGGGAAGGATCCGACGGTGACCCAGTCGATCGCCTGGGCGTCGGAGACGGTGAGCAGGGGTTCGGGGGGCTCGGGGGCGAGCGGCAGGTCGTGCTTCGGGCAGGGGGACCCGGCGGCGAGCGGCCAGAAGGATTCGCAGACGGTGCAATAGCCCTGCGGTTGGAGGCGGTCGCCGCAGTCGGGGCAGAGGTCGGCGTGGTTCGCGCGTTTCGGGCGGGCGCAGCCGGGGCAGAATCGGGGGGGGTCGAGGCGGGGGCGACCCCGGAGCGCATCGCCGCCGGGGTCATCGAGCGTCCCGGGCCAGTCGTCCCGCATGGGTGATCCTCTCGGGGCGCGGGGCGAGCGGAGGAAGATGGAAGGGAGGCCCCGCAGGTCGGTCGCGATCCTCGTCGTCGCCTCCCAGTGTAGTCGGACGGGCCGGCGAAGGGTACCGCGGGGCCCGGCGATCAGCGCGCCGAGTGGTCGGGATCGGGCGGGGCGGCCGAGGCGAGGGCATCGGCCCCGAGGTCGCGGAAGGCGACGAGCCGGACGCCGCCGGAGCGGTCGGAGATGGCGAGCAAGCCCCGGTCGGCGCTGTAGGCGAGGCCGATGGGGATGATCGTGCCGAAGTTGAGCGGGCCCCGGAGTTCGAGCCGGCCGACGGCGCGACGGTTACGGCCGTGGACCAGTTCGAGGGCCGAGCCGTAGGGCAGGGTGGTGACGAGCAGGGGGCCCTCGGTGCCGGGGGGCTCGGGGATCAGGAGCGTCTCGCGCGTCGAATCGACGGGCATGAGGATTTCATCATCCTCGATGGGGGTGGGGGAGAGGTAGGGGACCTCTCGGGCGGCCAGGGGGACGCGGCCGGTGAGGGCGGGGGCGGCCGGGTCGGACAGGTCGATGCAGGCGATCGTCTGCGACCGGGCCAGGACGACGGCGGCGAACCGGCCGGAGTCGGAGAGGATGATCCGCTCGGGGTCGTCATCGGGTTCGAGGAAATCGAGCTGGGCGACGATCTGGTGTTCCTCGGTGGAGTCGCCGACCGCGACGACGGACAGGGCCGGGGCGGGCTTGCTGTCGTCGCCGCCTTCGGAGCGGCCGGAGGTGATGACGTAGGCGAAGTCGCCGTCGGGGCTGAAGGCGAAGTCGTCCGGGTCCCAGCCGACCCGGAACTTCGAGCCGAGGGGCTCGCCGTCGTGCGAGAAGGCTTCCCAGTAGCCGGCTTCGAGGTGGCGGTCGTCGGCCGTCGGGCGTTGCAGGACGAACAGGCGGTCCCCCTGCTCGTGGACGGCGACGGGCCGGCCGTGGAGGAGGAGGTCGTGCGTCATGGACACATTTTCATCCTCGTCGATCTGGAAGAGGACGAGGCGGTTGTAGCGCGGGCAGGCGACGACGAGCAGGCGGCCCTCATCGGCAAACGTGAGCGCACCGGCGCGTTGATGGCCGGTGCGGAAGCGGGCGACCTCGGCCAGCTCGGCCGAAGCGAGGCGGAGGGTCGGGGCGCGGCCGTCGGCGTCGAGCAGGGTGGAGGCGCCCAGCGTCGCCCCGCCGAGCAGGACGACCGCGAGCAGGACGACCGGCCAGGCGCGGCCGTCGCGGCGAGTCGGGTCCGTATCGTTGTCTTTCGCTTTGTCTTTGCCCTTGCCGAAGCTGACCTTCGACTCGGTGCCGGCGCGGATGCGGGCGAGATTCGATCGGTGGCGGTAGATCAGCATGAGATAGAGCACCACGATCAGGATCACGAGGGGATAATCCTGGGCGGCCGGCGGGGTCGAGTACCGGGAGAAGTGGACGACCACGAAGATCGTGCCGCCGAGGATCGAGGACATCGACACGTATCGGGTGATGACCAGGACGACGACGAAGGCGATGGCCGCGGCCAGGGCGGCGATCGGGTCAAGCGCGATGACCGCGCCGAGGCTGGTGGCCACCCCCTTGCCGCCCCGGAGGCGGAGGAAGGCGGAGAAGTTGTGCCCGAGGATCGCGGCCAGGGCGACCGGGACGGCCAGCACGGGGACCGCCCGGCCGGTCAATGCCTCGACCAGGGCGGAGAAGCCGAGGGTCGGCCCGAGCCCCTTGAGCAGGTCGAGGAGCATGACCAGGACGAAATAGCGGAATCCGAGGATGCGGCCGACGTTGGTGGCGCCGACGTTCCCGGAACCGACCGTGCGGATGTCGATCCCCTTCACCCCTTTGGCGACGAGGTAGCCGAAGGGGATCGAGCCGATGAGATACGCCAGCGCGACGGCCAGGGCGGAGAGGGCGAGGGTCATCGTCGGGGTCATCCGATCTTGAGCCGGGGTCGGTCGGGGAGGCCGAGGAACTCGGGGCGGCGGGCCTCGAACATCTCGTTGGCGGCGGCGTAGTCGTCGTGGCGGCCGATGTCGAGCCAGGTGCAGTCCTGGCGGAAGCAGTGGACGGGGTGGCCGGCGGCGCGCATCTGTTCGAGCAGGTCGGGCATGGTCAGCTCGCGTCCGGGGGCGAGGAAATCCCAGGCGACGGGGTCGAGCATATAAAGACCCATGCTCACCTGGAACGAGAATTCGGGCTTCTCGCGGTAGCCGGCCAGGACGTGCGGGTCGTTGGCGAATTCGAGCACGCCGAAGTCGATCCGGACCGTCCGGGGGAAGGAGGCGATGGTGGCCTTGGCCCCCTGCGAGCGGTGGAAGGCGGCCATGGCGGAGAAGTCGAGCGTGGTGAGGATGTCGCCGTTGAGGACGAGGACAGGTTCCTTGGGCCGGTCGACCATGACCAGGCCGCCCGCCGTGCCCAGCGGGGTGACCTCGCGCTGGTAGTCGATCGAGGTGCCGAAGCGGCGGCCGTTGCCGCAGAAGGCCTCGATCAACTCGGTGAGATATCCGGTGATGATGGTCACATCATGGAAGCCATGCCGCGAGAGCTGGCGGAGCACGACCTCCAGAATCGGCATCGGCTCGGCCTCGCCGAGGGGCATGAGCGGCTTCGGGAAGACGTGCGTGAAGGGCCGGAGCCGGGTCCCCTTGCCACCTGCCAGGACAATTGCCTGCATCCTTGCGAATCCTCCGTCGAGAGAACGGCCGGGCCTGGGAGAATCAGGCGGCGGCGGTGGATCGGGGTTGGGGTCGGGCCGTCGTCAACGTGCCCGGCGATCGCCGCGAGGCGGCGCGTTCGGCGGCCACCTCCTCGAACAGGGCGATCAGGCGATCGAGATGGACGTCGAACGATTGCGCCCGGCCCAGCTCGACCGCCGCCCGGGACATGGCCCGGCGGTGGGTGTCGTCGCAGAGGGCGTCGAGGGCATCGGCCAGGGCGGTCAGGTCGTCGGCCCGGGGGACGACGAACCCCTCGACGCCAGGGGTGATGACCTCGCCCGCGCCGTTGGTGGCGGTGGTGATGACCGGCAGGCCGCAGGCGAGGGCCTCGAAGACGACGAGCGAGCAGGGGTCGTAATAGCTGGGCAGGACGAAGGCATCGGCGCCGTGGAACGGCTCGCGGATGTCGCTCGCGAAGCCGATGAGGTGGACGGCGTCGCCCAGGCCGAGCGCCTCGACCTTGCGGCGGTACGGGGCGAGCTTCCCGCCGCCGCAGACGGCCAGGTGGACGGGCCGGGCGGAGGGGTGGCGATCGCGGCGGAGCCGGAGGGCGGAGAGCAGGGGGTCGAGCCCCTTGAGGCGGAAGTTGTGCGCCACGAAGAGGGCGACGAGGGCATCGTCGGGCAGCCCGAGCCGCGACCGGAAGGCGCGGCGGGCCGACGCGGGGTCGTCGACCCGGAGGCGGGCGGCGTCGATGGCGTTGGGGATGACCCGGATGCGATCGGCGGGGACGCGGTACTGCCGTTCCAGGTGCCCCTGGACGAACCTGCTGACGGCGACGACGCGGGCGCCGCGCCGGGGGTCGTACTGGCGGCGCTCGATGGAGCGGTAGAGCCAGTCCTTCGGGTTCGCCCGCTTGCTGAGGCGGTAGAGGGAGCGTCGCCACCCTTCGGGGAAGCGTCGGGAGTTGTGGTCGAGGCTGGCGGGGTGGATGCCCCCCTGGGGGATGATCACGTCGTGATGCCAGGTGTTGATGAATCCGACGGAGCAATCGAAGGTCGCCCGTTGGAGCGCGGCCTCGGAGTTTTTGCCGAAGCGGAGCATGCGGGCCCATCGGGTCGGGCCGGTCGCGGGGACGGGGACGATGCGGACCTCGGGCGGCACGGCCCCCTCGGCGCAGGAGGCGGTATAGAGGTCGACCCGGTGGCCGCGCTCGACGAGGCGTCGGCAGAGGTCGGCGACGTAGGTCTCGGCGCCCCCCTTGGACGGATCGACGCGCTGGTAGGTGATGGCGAGATGCATGGGGGTCTCCCGAGGCGGTCGCGGCCCGGATTGGTCAGCCGACGCGGGCTTTCTTGAGATTGTGCGCGTGGTATCGGGCGGCCCGGGCCCGGATGAGGCGGGCATCGAGGGCGGGCCGGCGCAGGTCCATCCGCCGGCGATAGCGGAGCCAGAAGCGGAGGCGGTCGCGGTCGTCGATCCCCTCGACGTCGAACGTGGAATAGAGCAGTTGCGCCAGGTCCTTCCACCGCCACCACGGGCCGGAGAGGCGGTGCGAGGCGAGGCGATGCAGGTCGATCAGGTAGAGGGGGGAATCGGCCCGTTCGAGGTCGATGTAATAATGGCAGAGATAGAGATCTTTGTGGAACGTCCGCGCCCGGTGGAGACGGGCGGTCAGCTCGGCCATGGCGGCGATGAGTCGGCGCTTCCAGGAGGCGAAGGCAAGCGGGTCGAGGCGGGCGGCCATGACCGGGACGGCCTCGTGGAGCGGGAGGAAGCCGGTCAGCTCCTCGACCATCAGGTAGCTTTGCACCCGTCCCCAGGGGCCGATGGTCTCGCCCGCGGCGACGGGTTCGGGGACGAGGAGGCCCAGTTCTCGCCCTTTGTGGAGGTGACGCCACTCGGCCCCGGCGGGGGAGTGGCGGCCGTCCGGGTGGAGCAGGGCGGCGAGCCGGGTCGGCCAGGGGAGCTGGTAATGGCGCTTGAGGTAGACGATCAAGGGGCCGCCCGGGGAGTCGAACCGGACGCGGCAGGTCGAGCGGCCTTGCTTGGCGTGCAGGCGGTCGTCGGACCGGATCTGCATGACGATGGCGTCGAGGTCGGGCGGCAGACGGTCGCCGTGGTGCGGGGAGCGCCAGGCCCAGCGGGTCCCCCGGGTGAGGCGCTTCAGCAAGGAGCCGGAGGGGGAGGGGGAAGCGGGGCGTTGGCTCATCGGACGATTCCCTCCCACGACTCGGGCCGGGCGTAGCGGTAGACGCGGACGCCGACGGCGTCGCCCCCCTGTCGTTCGGGGAAGGCGGCGACGGGGACGGCGGCGTAGTCGAGCAGGGCGGCGAGGGTCTCGGCGCGGCGGCTCTCGGCGGTGAGTTCGTCGTCGGAGATGACGATATAGGCGAGTTTTTCGTCGGTCAACGCCTGGCGGATGTGCCAGGGGCCGTACGAGCGCAGGTCGGAGACGAAGGCGGCCCAGCCCCGGGTGTCGAGCACGGCATCGCCCGGCCCGGCCCGCTCGGCCAGCCACCGGCCGGCCTGCTGGTAGCCCCATCGGCTGGCGTGGCCGGGCTTGAGTTGGAGGGCCACGACGCCGACGAGGAGCGAGGCGAGGGCCAGTCTTGCAATCCGTTGCCGACGTGCGGGGGCGAGTGCGCGGCGACCGGCCCATCGGCGTGACAGGTCGAGCAGCCCGAAGGCCGACCAGGGCAGGAGGGCAATGACGAGCAGGGCGCAGTGGCGGTCGGAGAGGTAGCCGGTGGTCATCGCGTGCCTGACGAGGATGGCCACGAAGCCGAGGGCGAGCAGGCCGAGCGTGCGGCGGGCCGGGAGCGATCGGCGAGATCCGCGATGGTGCCAGGCCCCCCAGCAGGCCAGGGGAATGAGCACCCAGGCGGCGGCCTCGGTGGTGCGTCGGAGGACGAGGACCGAGGCGGGGACCAGCCCGAGCGGGCCGGGGGCGTTTGATTCTTCCTTCGGGGCGAAGTCCCAGCGCGGGTCGTCGAGGCCCGGGGGGACCCAGAGCGGCACGTCGCGCGAGACGCCGGTGCCGTCTCCCAGGCCGGTCGCGACGCGGAACGAGAGCTTTTCGGAGATCGTCCCCTTGATGGCGGCGTAGGAGGCGATCAGCAGGAGGAAGGGAATCAGGAGGCCGGCGAGGCAGCGCAGCGGCGAAGGGATCTTTGGGAGGCGATCGACGAGGGCGTCGGCAGCGGACCCCCTCACCCGGCCTGCGGCCCCCTTCTCCCCCGGAGGGGGCGAGGGATGAATTGGCCCCCTCTCCCCGCGAGCGGGGAGAGGGCCGGGGTGAGGGGTCTGGGTTCGGATCGTAAGGCGTGGCGAGCCGGCCGATGGCCCCCTCACCCGGCCTTCGGCCACCCTCTCCCCCACAGGGGGCGAGGGTTGGGAGGGGGCGGCTGCTGTGAGGCGACCTACGGCGGTGAGTTCGACGGCGAGGGAGGTGTTACGTTTTTGGTTCAGATGCGGAATCGGAATCCGACGATCGGAGGCGGTGCGCGAGTGCCTTCGGAGTGTCGCGATCCAGGACACGGCCCCGGCGGCGAGAAGGGCGAGGGGGACGGCGGCGACCTCGGGGCGGGCGAGGTAGCCGAGGCCGGCGCAGAGGCCGCAGCCGAGGGCGGCCCGGGCCCGGCCGGTGGTCAGGGCGAGCGTCCCGAAGGCGAGGGCGGCGACGGCGAAGAGCAGCGCGGTGGCGTCGCTGAGGGTCTCGTGCCCGAGTTCGGCGAAGAGGGGGAGGATCGGGAGGAAGAAGGTCGCCAGCAGGGCGGATCGGCGGCCGACGCAGCGGCGGGCGAGGGCGAAGAACAGGGGGATGGCGGCGAGCATGGCCAGCATCGAGCCCCCTTGCGCGGCGACCCGCCAGGAGTCGGGGCCGTCGGCGATCCGGGGGGCGAGGACCGGGTGCAGGGCGGCGATGAGGGCGGGATAGAGCGGGTGCTGGTCGGCGTTGCGGACCACGTCGGCCCAGGGCTGCTGGCCGAACTCGCGGGCGATCCGGATGAATTTGAGGCCGTCTTGCGAGGGGAGCGGGGTGCGGATCATCCCCACGACGTGCAGGCAGGCGGTGAGCGCGAGGATGGCGATCAGCGTTCGAGATTGGGGGCGGGGGATCACCGCGTCGCCCTCCTTTGGACGGGTGCCGAGTCGGGTCGGGTCGGATGCGCGGTCCGCTCCCTGGACCGCCCGGGCGGGATTGTCGGGGGGTTTGGGAGAACGGTCAAGGTCAGTCGGTCGATCGGGCGGGGGAGGGGCGGCAGCGGTTGGACGGGGAGGGGTCGGGGTGGGGGGCGTCGGGCCGGACGGATCGGGGGCGGAGGGAGTGCCAGAGGTCGGACAGGCTCTGGTCGAAGGAGATCCGAGGGGTCCAGCCGGTGTCTCGGGTGATGGCGGCGATCGAGGCTCGGGAGTCGATCGGGCCGGGGCAGGGGGTCGGGTCGGGGGTGACGATCACGCGGCGACCGCTGAGGGCGATGAGGCGGTCGAGGCCGTCGCCGATGCGGTGCGAGACGCCGGTGCCGACGTGATAGACCTGCCCCGGACGGCCACGCAGGGCCAGGGCGATGAGGGCGTCGGCCACGTCCCGGGCGTCGATCAGGTCGCGGCGGGCGTCGAGGTTGGCAGTTTGGAGATGCAGCGGGTCGGGTCCGGGTGCGGCCAGGGTGGCGGCGAAGCGGCCGAACGCCTGGGCGGACGGCATGCCGGGGCCGATCGGGTTGAAGATGCGGGCGGCGATCCCCTGGATCGGCCCGGGGCTGGCGACGGTGACACGGGAGGCGGACCACTTGCTCAGGCCGTAGGGGGAGTCGGGCCGGCAGGGGGTGGACTCGTCGGCGGGGAGCGCGGATTCGGGGACGGGGCCTAGCTCGGCGGCCGAGCCGGCGGTGACGACGCGGCAGGGGCGGCCGATCGCGAGCAAGGCCCGCAGCAAGGCGAGCGTGCCCCCTGCATTGACGCGGTGCAGGGTGGCGTCGTCGGCGGGGGGAGTCTGGCCGGCCAGGTGGAGGACGACCGAGGGCCGGGCGGCGGCGAGGGCCCGGGAGAGGGAGGCGGGGTCGTTCAGGTCGGCGCGGAGGAACGACTCGGCGGGCCAGGCATCGGGGAGGCGTCGGCCGAGGGCGAGAACGCGGGAGATTCGGAGATCTGAATCGGTGATTCGGTTCAAGACATGGCGGCCGAGGAATCCGGAGCCTCCGGTGACGAGCCAGGTGGACATGGGGAATGCTCCGGATCGATCGGACGAAACGTCAGGCCGCGCGGAAGGTCGACGGCCGGGAGAGGAGGCGTCGGCTGGCCTCGAAGACGGCGTCGGGGTGCAGCTCGGTCATGCAGCGGTGGTGGCCGAGCGGGCAAACCGGCTTCTGGCACGGCCCGCAGGGGACGGGCTGTTGCAGGTGGACGGCCAGGGGGTGATAGGTGCGGGTCCAGGCGATGTGCGTCGGGCCGAAGAGGCTCACGACCGGCACGCCGAAGCCGGCGGCGAAGTGGCGGGGGCCGGAGTCGGTGGTGACGAGCAGGGCCGATCGGCGGACGCTGGCCTTGGTCAGGCCGATGCTCACCGGTTCGTCGGCCAGGCTGACCACGTCGGGATGGGAGGACTCGGCGACGATCGCCCGGGCCGATTCCCGCTCGGCGGGGCCGCAGACGACGAGGACCTTCACGCCCAGCTCGCCCACCAGGCGGCGGGCGAGGGCGGCGAAGTGGCCTTCGGGCCAGTTCTTGGCGGGTCCGAAGGCGCCTCCGGTGTTCAGGCAGACGACCGGGCGATCGCCCAGCAGGCCGAGCCGCTTCCAGGCGAGGTCGGCGGACTGCTCGTCGGCGTCGGTCGTGAACAGCTCGCAGGAGAGGGAATCGACCGGGCAGTGCAGGTGCCGGGCGAGGGCGAGGTAATACTCGACGATCGGCACGGGGGAGAAGCGGCCTCGGGGGTCGCGGGGGGCGTGGAGGTGGTCGGTCAGGAGGAGGCCGCGGCCGCCCCGGGCGTAGCCGACGCGACGCTCGACGCCGCCGAGCCAGGCCATGAGGGCCGATCGGATGGAGTTGGGCAGCAGGACGGCCAGGTCGAACCGCTCGTGTCGCAACCGGGCGATGACGCCGGGCATGCGCTGGGTGGGGTGTTTCGATTTGGGGTGGAAGAGGATGAGGTCGTCGAGCCAGGGGGCGCCGGCGAGGGTCGGGGCGACGTTCGGCTTGATGAGGCCGGAGATGCGCGCGGACGGGAACCCCTGGCGGAGGGCGCGCAGGGTCGGCGTGGCCATGACGGTGTCGCCGACGAGGTTCGGGCAGAAGACAACGATCCGCATCGGGGAATCCTTTCCCGAAGTCGGAAGGGAGGGAGGCCGAGGGTCGGCGTCACGGCTCCGGGTCGGGGCGAGCCATCGCGGCGATCCGGTCGAGCGAGGCGTTGAGGAGGTCGGCCCCGTCGAGCGGTTCGAGACCGATCCGGACGGCGCGCAGGGGGACGGGCCCCAGGCGGTCGAGGCGAAGCTTGACCGAATCCTTCTGCGTGGTCAAGGCCAGGCTGGCCCGGTGGTCGCGGGCCCAGGAAATGAGGGAATCGACATCCGAGCGATCATAAGGGTGATGGTCGGGGAAGGCCCGGAAGGCGACGAGGTCGGCACCGAGGCCGAGCACGGTGCGTCGGAATCCTTCGGGATTCCCCAGCCCGCAGAAGGCGACGACCGGGCCGGACCGGGCGAGGTCGAGCGGGAAGGATCGGCCGGCGTCGTCGATCAGGTCGCGGGGGGCGTGGCGGGCCTCGGCCCAGGGGAGCGGGCCGGCGCGGCGTTCGGCCTCGGTGCGAATCGAGCGGCGATCGTCGGGAGAGACGAGGTCGGCCCGAGACAGCACGACCACCCCGGCGCGGCGGAGGGAGCGGACCGGCTCGCGGAGCAGGCCGCGGGGCAGGAGGTGGCCGAGGCCGAAGGGGTCGAGGGCGTCGATCAGGACGATGTCGAGGTCGCGGGCGAGGCGGCGGTGCTGGAAGCCGTCGTCGAGGACGAGGATCTGGGACTCGCACTCCTCGACGGCGATCCGGGCGAGCGAGACGCGGTCGGGGTCCTGGAAGTGGGGGACGTCGGGCAGGTTGGCGTCGAGGACGAGCCCCTCGTCGTTCAGGCCGTCGGTCGCGCCGTAGCCTCGGCTGAGGATGGCGACGCGGAGGCCGAGGGCGCGGAAGTGTCGGCAGGCGTATTCGACCATCGGGGTCTTGCCGGTGCCGCCGACGGTGATGTTGCCGATCGAGACGACCGGCACGTCGGCCCGCTCGACCGTGTCGCCGCGATCGAAGCGGGCGTTGCGGGAGGTGATGCCCAGGCGGTAGCCCTCGGCGGCGACGCGGAGCGCGGCCCTGGCCAGGGTGGCGCGGGGGCCTCGGGTCTCGCCCCGGATGAGTCGGTGAAAGGCGATGCGATCCATCCGTGGACGGTCCTTTGATGCGGGGAGGGAGGACGAACGAACGGTCAGCGGTAGATGCGGGCGGCGAGGTTCGAGACGTCCTGCTCGGCCACGACGCGGCGGATGAGGCGGGCGATCTTGCCGCCGCCGGTCGCGGAGGGCTCGATGGGGGAGAGCGGCGAGAAGTCGTCCGGGTCGTTGCAGGCGAGGCGGAGGTCGATGACCGGGGCGATGGCACGCGACGCCTCGCGGAGGATCACCTCATTGAACAGGGCCAGCCCGGCCCGCTCGGCGGGGGAGAGGCCGGGGATGGCGTCGTAGATGGTGCACACGGCGACCGGTTTGTGCAACGCCTGGAGGCGGTCGAGCATGGCCCGATAGGCGGCCTGGAAGGTTTCTCGGATGGCGTTGAGGGCGGTCAACACCTCGGCCACCGAGTCGGCCGGCTCGTGGAGGATCCAGGAGCGGGCGCCGAGCGCGTCGTTCCCGCCGGTGCTGACGACCAGGTGGGTCGCGTCGTCGGGGAGCCCCCTGAGTTGTCGGGCCACGTCCTCGGTCACCGCGCCATCGACGGCGAGCAGCGTTGCCCGCCAGCTCGGGAGCAGATGCTTCTGGAGATGATCGAGGACCGACGGCCCGCCGGGGACATACGCGGCGTTGTCGAAGATCGAGTCTCCGAGGAGGACGACGTGGGGCATGGCGAGAACTTCCAAAAGCACGACCGGGAGGCAGGCGCATGGAGGGAAGCTTGAAGCCTGATCATAAATGCTGTCGGCCGGTCTCGCTATGCCTGCATGTCTGGGTGGCGGGAGTGGTCGCGACGGGCGTGGACATGTGGGGACGCAGGTTGAGCTGTCGCGTGGCCTGACAACGCCCTTGGTCTCAGGAACGGGATCGACACACCACGGCCACCCCGATCGCCGCGCCGGTCAGCGCGGCCAGGAGGTTGCCCAGTGCCCATTGCATGGTGACGGCCGACGACCCGGGGACGACCGTGGCCGCCCAGCAGCCGAGCCACAGGATCGATCCGCCGACTGCGGCGGCGAGGAACCACGGCCGATGCCGTTGCTGAGCCATGATGGGCTCCCTCCGAGGCCGCCCGGGCGAGGAGTGATCCGATCATCCGGAGCCGAAGTCAGTCCGATCAGGTCAGGCGAGCGGCTCTGGCGTGCGGAACGCCAGCCAGACGCCCGCGAGGCCGAGAAGGATGCCACCGAGGAGCAGCGGCCCCAGTTCATCGTGATGAAGCAGGCGGGCGACCAAGGGAGCCGGAGGCGGGGAGTCGCGATCTCCTTCGCCGAGCGTCGTGAAGCCGAACGCCATGATAATCATGAAGCCGCCGACCACGATGGCGGCGAGGCCGCCGAGCTTGGAGGCAACTTCCATGGACAGGCTCCACGAGAACTCGACAGGAGGATTGGGAGCGCCTCGGCCCGAGCATTCGGTGCGACGAGAGGGGGACTGCGATCGAGACGACCTCAGCCACCCCTCGATCTCGCATGGAGGTATCAGGCAAGGCCGATCGCTCAGCCCATGGCCTTGATGATGGCGTCGGCCATCTCGGAGGTGCCGACGGCGGTGGGGTCGTCGCGGTGGGGCTTCATGTCGTAGGTGACGTCCTTGCCCTCGGCGATGACCTGGGCGACGGCCTTCTCGAGGCGGGCGCCGGCGTCGGTCTCGCCGAGGTAGTCGAGCATGAGCTTGCCGGAGAGGATCAGGGCGACCGGGTTGACCTTGTTCTGGCCCTTGTACTTGGGGGCGGAGCCGTGGGTGGCCTCGAAGACGGCACCCTTGTCGCCGACGTTCATGCCGGGGGCCATGCCGAGGCCGCCGACCAGGCCGGCGCCGAGGTCGGAGAGGATGTCGCCGTAGAGGTTCGGCAGAACGAGGACGTCGTACAGCTCGGGCTTCTGGACGAGCTGCATGCACATGTTGTCAACAATGCGCTCGTCGAACTCGATGTCGGAGTTCTGCTTGGCGACCTCCTCGGCGGTCTTGAGGAAGAGGCCGTCGGAGAACTTCAGGATGTTGGCCTTGTGGACGGCGGTGACCTTCTTGCGGCCGTGCTTGCGGGCGTAGTCGAAGGCGTACTGGACGATCCGGCGCGAGCCCTCGACGGAGATCGGCTTGATGGAGATGCCCGAGTCGGGTCGGATGGTCTTGCCGTTGAGGCGCTTGATGGTGCCGATCAGCTCGGCGGTTTCGGGCTTGTCCAGCTCGAACTCGATGCCCGCGTACAGGTCTTCGGTGTTCTCGCGGACGATGACGAGGTCGATCTTGTGGTCGGAGAAGGTCGTGCGGACCCCTTCATAAATCTTGCAGGGGCGGACGCAGGCGTACAGGTCGAGCACCTGGCGGAGGTAGACGTTGACCGAGCGGAAGCCGGTGCCGACGGGGGTGGTGATGGGGGCCTTCAGGGCGACCCCGGTGCGCTTGATGGACTCGATGACGCTGTCGGGCACGGGGGTGCCGAGACGCTCCATGACGTCGACGCCGGCCTCCTGCACGTCCCAGTTGATCTTGACGCCGGTGGCGTCGATGCAGCGTCGGGTGGCCTCGGCCAGTTCGGGGCCCGTGCCGTCGCCGGTGATAAGGGTGACTTCGTAAGCCATGGGGGCGATGCTCGCTCGTCTCGCGAACCAAAGGAATAAAAAAGGGAGTGACCACGGAACGGGGCCTTCGCCGCGCAACCAATTGCCGGAGTCCGTTGCCGTGGGCCGTTGCGAGACGAAGGGCGGCTCGGGGCGGGGGAGCGGCTTGCGAGCGAGGGCGAGGAGTGGCTATCCTGGCAACTGGCCAGTACGTTACGTAAGGGGTTCAAGCTACCGAGCCCCATTGCCAGCGTCAAGCGATGCGGTCCGAGTGGTCGAGGGTCGATCGGAGAATCGATCAGGACACTCGGGCTTGCGTTGGCGGGAGTGATCGCCGCCGCGGTTCCGGTCGCGGCGTGGGATGGCTGCCGATCGCTCTTGCCGATTGCCGATGCCGCGACCGCCCGAGACCGTCCCCGTTGCATTGACACCTGTTGAGATTCGCACCGATGATCTGCCCGCCGCTCTCGCCGGACCCGGTCGTCCAGGACTGGATCGCCCGACACCGTCGGCCGGTCAACTTCGTGCTGCATATCCTGGCGATCCCGCCGACGATTTTGGGAGTGCTGTACATCCCGGTCTACGTCACCCTGCTGTCGGTGCCGGTGTTCGTGCTGGCGTTCCTGCTGTTCGACGGCGGGTTCCTGGTCCAGTTCCTCGGGCATGCGATCGACCGATCGGAGCCGGGGGAGGTGACCGCCTTCAAGAAGGTCTGGCGACGCTTCTGCGAGCAGCGCGCCCGATCGCGCTCGGCGGCGGTCGGCGGGGCCGCGGGCCGCGACGCGCGGTGAGATCAGGGAACGATCCGATCCGACCCGACTCGATTCGATTCGATTTGAGACGACGACGCCTCTCACGGAGCAAACGTCCGCATGACCGGGACCGACGGCATCAACCTCGACGCGTACATCCGCAACATCCCCGATTTCCCCAAGCCGGGGATCCAGTTCAAGGACATCACGCCGCTGCTGGCCGACCCGGGGGCGTTCCGGGCGGCGATCGATCGGCTGACCGAGCCGTTCGCCGGCCGGCAGGTGGACGGCATCGCCGCGGCCGAGGCGCGCGGGTTCCTGCTGGCGGCACCGATGGCGCTTGCGCTCGGCGTCGGCCTGGTGCCGATTCGCAAGGCGGGCAAGCTGCCGTTCACGACCGTCCACGCCGAGTACGCGCTGGAATACGGCACCGACCGGCTGGAGATGCACAGCGACGCCCTGGAGCCGGGCAAGCGGATCCTCGTGGTGGATGACGTGCTCGCCACCGGCGGGACGATGCAGGCCTGCTGCGACCTCGTCCGCAACGCCGGGGCCGAGGTGGTGGCCTGCGCCTTCCTGATGGAGCTGGGCTTCCTCGGCGGCCGGGCGAAGCTGGAGCCGACGGAGATCGTCAGTGTGTTGAGCTATTGATCCGCGATCGCCCCGGAGAGCCCGGTTGAGTCATTGGGCCGGCCGGCGGAACGGCCTCCGAGGGTGGCACAGACAATCTCCGAGTGGCCCGAGGCATGCAGCGACACGAAGCGTCTCGATGAGGCCGCGCGTGGAGGACATGCGAGGCTTCCGCTTTGGCCTCCTGCGGCTTCGCCGCCCGGACAACGTGCCGTTGTCCGGGCCACCCGCGGATAGGGTTCTGTGGACGAATAGGCGTGTTTGGAAGCGGAAGTTCGTCCGTCTACGACGTCTTCGGCGGCTTCGGGAGGCGACGGTGAGATCGGTTTTCATCTTCCTCCGGGACACGAGTGAGGCAGAAGTCGCGACGCACCTCGATCGAGCGTACCCTGCCCAGCGGGAGCCGTGGCTGGTGAACTCGGCCGGTGATCCCTGTCTGTACGTCAATTTCTATCGCGACGTATCCAGGGAATTCGATCCGGAGAATTGGTCGGATCTGGTCCAACGGTTTGGTGGCGAGCCGGCGGTCGTGGTCATGGCCGATGTATCAGGTAGACATCCGGGCGACGAACAAGTCTTCGATTTTGTGACCGACCTCCTGAGCCGCTTCAGCGGGTCCGCGCAGGATGACTATACGGAGCACCTGTGGTCCCTCGACGAGTTGCGGGCCGGGTTTCAGGTCTCGGGGCATCCGTTCTTCGACTATATTGGCTGGCATGCCCAATCCCAGGCGACGGGTGGCCGGGGCAAAGCGTAGCGTGCCCCGGTGTCGGGGGCTGACTCCGAGCACAGATCGCCCAGCTGATGCAAGTATAGTAATTGTCAGTAGACCCTAGCTAGATACGTGCGAGGGGGTCCTTCCCCAAGACGATCGCAAGATAGACGATCGCTATAAGAGCCAGCACAAAGAGGATCAAGCGACCAAAGGGCACCCGCCAATTGCCAACAAACTCCGCCGACTCCGGCGACCGGAATCGTTTGTATATGCTCTGGCTCAGAAGTCCAAAACCGAGAAATGTGAGGAGAACGAAGAACCTCAGGATCGCGCGGATGATCTGATCTTGAAATATATCGCTCCAATTTATTTTGTCCATTTTTGGGACTACCTGGGAACCATGCCGCAGATGGACCGGGCAACGTCCAAGTGTGGTCCGTGCCGCCAAGCGCTAGAAGGTAATCAAGTGAAGTCGAGCATGAAAGACAGATACGGCATCCGCTTCGGCCTCGTGCGGCTGCGCCGTCCGGAGAACGACTCGTTGTGGCGACCCACGGAACGAGATGGGAAACGTATGTAGCGAGGAAAAGACGGTCGACGGGTGGCCGGGGCAAAGCGCAGCGTGCCCCGGTGTCGGGGGCTGACTCGACCGGGGCACGCTGCGCTTTGCCCCGGCCACCCGTCCGCCGCCGGTTTTGGATCGTCGGCAGGCTACTGACCTTTGCGAGAGGTTCCAGGCCGATCGGCGACGTAGGTCGATGTCGGCTTGCTCGGAGTGACCGGCGGTTTCGGCTGCGTCACGGCCCGGAGCGCTTTCTTCACACCGGGAGGGACGATGGACTTCGCCTTCGAGACGAACGAGGGCCTGGCCTTCGGCCTGGGGGTTGCGGCACTCTGGGCCTCTCGCTGGGCTCGCGTGTTCGGCAGGTCGATCTCATGCCACTGGAACTGCGGGAGCCCATGGTGAAGCTCCTTGTACCAGAGGTTCCCGTAGAGTTGCGTCCGCTGGCCGTTCAGGTGGTTGTAGTTCGCCTTCACGGCATGCATCGTGTCGTTCGAGGGCGCGAAGATCACGATGGAATTGTTCGATCGCTGCTCGGAAACGGTCTCGCACCATGGCCAAGGGACCCAGCAGCGGTCAATCTGGGGATTCCCGGCCCAAAATTCCTTCACATAGTTGTAACGGTCGGTGAACTTCAGGTAGTGAGTGTGGTGCTGGAGTTGATCGGCGTTCGGGTGCGGGTTGATGTTCACCATGTAGGTGAGGGCTTTCCGACGAACGTCGGGGTGCGGGCTGATCTCATAGCCATCCAGATACTTCTGGATGCCATTGTCCGCGTGTGTTTTCTCGAAGGGCAGCTCGAATTTTTCGGCGAGGGCCTTATTGAACTCCTCGGCTTCGAGGAATGCTTTCAATTCCTGGATCATGGGCGTTTGCGGCTCGATGAGCCGCAACGTCATGCCGAACCCCTCGCAGGCGGGGTTGTTGCGGCCGTGCTGGGCCGACTTGGATTTGTGCCACTCGAGATATGCGTCTTTATCGGTGATGCAACCGGGAAACCCGATGATTCGGTAACCTCGGGAGAACAGATCATCGAACAGCGATTCATCGTCCGGTTGCGGTGGGACCCGAATCTCATCCGATGACACGATCGCGTCGAAATGCTCGTTCGACAGGAAGTTCTCGATGATGAGGTGGCGGAACGGCACGTCCTGAAACTCAGCCTCGCGGATTTTGCTAATCAAATACCCGAACAAGATGACACACTCCTGGTGGATGAGGCAGGGGAGATTCCTGGCGACCGGCGCATCGGTTTTCTGCAGGGAGGGACCTTATAGAATTAGCATTGCGATTGCAAGAAAGTCAACATGACTGTGTGGCTGAGACCTTGAGTAGCATTATCCAGGGGGGGGCTGCCCTCGTGAGTGACGGCTCGCCGCGGGTGGTCCTGGTGGCTCCAACCGAGCGTCGGATCGCAGACGGGACCCAGGCAGGGGCGATCGGGTTGAGCAGGAGTTCGGTGAGGGGATTGGTTACGCCTGGGAAAGTGCGAGGGGAGGCAGGCCATCGTGTGGACAGATTGTAAGGGACACTGATGAGGCGCCGAAGTAACCTGGACGATCGCGGCAGTCTGGACGGGGATTCCTCACCCCGGCCCTCTCCCCGCCCGCGGGGAGAGGGGGAAGGAGGAACGGTCGGGAAGGGATCAATAGAAGGCGCCGATGAAGAAGGTGAAGATGCGTTCGCGGTCGTCGGGGCCCTTGACGACGGGGAAGGCGATGTCGAAGGCGAGGGGGAGGGGGCCGAGGGCGGGGAGGGTGACGCGGAGGCCGGTGCCGACGGAGACGCGGTAGTCGGTGATCGAATAGCCGTTCTCGACGGTGCCGGTGTCGGAGAAGACGACCATCTGGAACTGGTCGTTGGCGGTGAGCGGGAACTGGTACTCGATCGAGCCGAGCAGGCTCATGGTGCCGCCGACGTTCTGGCCGAGGACGTAGGGGCCGACGCCGCGATAGGCGAAGCCGCGGAGGCTGCGGAAGTCGCCGGCATAGAAGCGTTCGTAGAGCGGGGTGTCGGGGCCGGAGATGCCGAAGAAGCCCCGCATGCTGAGGATGTGCTTGCCGGTCATGTCCGGGCGCTGCCAGACGGTGAAGTGCTGGCGGCCTTCGACGGTGAACTTGGGGAAGGTGAAGGTGCCGAACCCCTGTTCGTACGCGAATTCGAGATATGAGCCGTTGCTGGGCAGGAACGGGTCGTTGCGGTTGTCGAAGTGGAGGCTGGGCCGGAGGGTGGTGAGGAAGGTGTTGCCGGAGACGGCGTAGAACTCGGCCGGGGCGGGGGTCTGGAATCCGGAGACGTTCACGTTCTCAGCCCGGACGGCGAAGTCGGCGTAGGTCTGGGTGCCGAACTGCTTGCCGAGCGCGAACCGGCCGCCGGCGCGTTGCTCGAAGAAGTCGGGGTAGAAGCGGGAGAAGGCGTAGCCGGACGTGTTCAGGCCGATCCGCTGGTTGAACAGGTCGGGCTCGCGGAAGCTGACGACGGCGCGGTTGATCTGGGTGCCGGGGGAGAGTTCGAGGCGGAATTCCTGGCCGGCCCCGCGGAACGCCTGGCCGTTGAGCAGCTCGCGGAAGGAGCGGGGGACGTTGAACAGGTCGAAGTTGCGCTCGTGGACGATGAAGTTGCCGCTGAGGCCGCCGAAGCTGGTGGCGCCGAAGCCGAGCAGGATGCGGCCGGTCGGGGCCTCCTGGACCTCGACATCCAGGTCGGCGAACGACCGGCCGGAGCCGCGCGGCTCGGCCTGGGTGGCGATGTCGGCGAACGAGCGGTTCGGGAACGGCTCCTGGCGGTCGGGGCCGACGTCGGAGAAATTCATGCCGGGGGTCGACGGGAAGGTGCCGATGGGGGCACCATCCGCCTGCGGAGGCATCGGCCGGCCGCCGAGGCCCGGCGGCAAGGGCTCGACGAGCGGAGGCACGTCGATCGGCGGCAGGGCGTCGGGGGACGGCTCGAAGGCCCCGCCGGAGCCGAACGGGGCGACCGCCGCGGGGCCGTCGCCGGGGGCGAGCGGCTCGATGTCGATGGGGGGGATCGGCGGCAGATCCGGGACGCCGCCGGGGGGTCCGAGGTCGTCGACCTCCTCGAACTGGGCCCGCCGGACGGAGTCGTCGCGGGCGGGCTGGTAGTGGACGAGCGGCACCGGGGCGTCGGCGGCGGCGGGCTGGACCTGGGCGAGTTCGAGCGGCTCGTCGGGGGTCTGGAAGCGGGCCTGGCGGACGATCTCGTTGAGGTCCGGCAGGGCGACCTCGCCGTAGGGGGTGTCGGGCCCCCGGCGATTGGTGATCGCCATCTTGATCGGTTCGCCTTGCTGGGGATCGGTGACGAAGAAGTTCAGGTTCGCCAGGCGCTTCTGGGCGGATTCCATGCGGCGGCCGTCGAGCGGCTCGCCGGGCAGGAGGCCGGCGGCGGCCAGCTCGCGGAGGATGACCTTCGCCCGGGTCCGCTCGTTCCCCTTGATGTTGATGGCGCCGAGGAGGTAGCGGTCCCCCTCGTTGATGTTATAGACGAGGTCGACGACGCCGGGGGTGTCGGTGAAGCGGGGCTCGGGGAGGATGTCGACGTCGATGCAGCCGATGGCGGTGTAGCGCTCGGTGAGGGTGAGCATGTCGCGCTGGCGGAGGTTGTCGCGGAACGGCTGACCGGAGTGGAGGACCAGGCCCTCGCGCAGCTCCTGCTCGGTGATCATCTCCTGGCCTTCGAAGCGGATGTCGCGGACGGTGTATTCGGGGCCTTCGGAGATGACGAAGCTGAGGCGGAGGTCGCCGACCCGGCCGCCGTGGCGGGTGACGGGGGTGCACTGGCATTCGAAGTAGCCGATGGCCTGGTAGGCCTCGACGATCCGGCGGGCGTCCTCCTCGGGGCCTTCGGCGTTGTAGCCGGGGCCGAGGAAGCCGAGGATCGGGGGCTTCGACTGGATCTTGGTCTTGAGGGTGGCGTCGGAGAAGACGGTGTTCCCCTCGAAGTCGACGGCGCCGACCTTGAACTTCGGCCCCTCGAAGATCTCGAAGACGACGCGCGTGTCGCCGGCCTTGGCCCCTTCGAGCAGGCGGACCTCGGCCTGGAGGTAGCCTTTTTCCTCGTAGAGGCGGCGGATCTGGGCGACGGCGGACTGGGCGCGGATGCCGTCGGCCCGGGCGCCGGCCTTCAGGCCGGTGGCCTCCTCGAGGTTCTTCTGGCTGATGGCCCAGCGGCCGCGGAACTCGACGGCGTCGAGCACGGGCATCTCCTCGACCTTGTAGAGGAGGATGATGCCGCCGCGGTCGGCGTCTTCGAGGAAGGTGGCGCGGACGTGGGAGAACCACTGGGTGTTCTTGAGCGAGCGGAAGTCGCTCTCGACCGTGTCGGGGTCGAGCGGGCGTCCGGTCCGGGTCAGGAGCTTGGCCCGGATGCGGGACTCGGAGACGGACTCGTTGCCCTGGATGCGGATCTCGGTGACGAGCCGGCCGTAGGGTCCGTCGGCATCGGCGCCGAGGGCGACGAGGCAGACGCCGAGGGCGAGGGCCGCGACCGACCGCCGCGCGGGGCGGCGGGACCGCGACGGCTCGCCGACGAGCGGGTCGGGGCGGCCTGCCGTCCGAGGGGGGTGCGGTCGATAACGATGGCTTGCGCTCATGGGCTCTCGATCCCGAGCGATCCGACGGCGACGGGCCGACCCGAAGGGGGATCGGCTGATGCCGTCGGCCTGGTTCTGCCGATAGGACGATGGACCGAGACGCGACGCAAGGCGGGGGAAGGAAGGTGGTCTCCCCCAGAGCATCAACAGGACGTGATCGCAGCAGATGTGACGAGCGTCGAGACTCGATCGCTCCGCAGACCGTTCCCGTCCGTGGGACGACCCGAGCGGTCTTCTGAGTCTTCGAGGCGGACTTGTACCGCGATTGGAGCGGCTTGGCAAGGTCGGAACCGGGGCCGCGAGGGCTTCGATCGGTCCGTCGGCGCGTTGCCGGGCGGCTCGGGTCGCGGGGCGGAGTCCGCCTCCGTCAACGAAACGGACCCCGAAGCCGGGGAAGTTCCCGGGCCTCGGGGTCGCGACGGGCAAAACCGCATCTCGGAGCATTCAAGGCCGGCGAGGGGTGGCTGAGGGTCCACTCCCCGCCGGAAGGGTCACTCAAGGAGCAGGTCACTTACTGGGCGATGTCGCTCTGGTTGACCGGGAGCTGCTTGAACGGCGTGTCGAGGTACTCGCCGGCGGGGGTCATGACCTTCGCCCAGACGGTGCCGTCGATCGTGTCGGAGATGATCTTGGTCGAGCCGTCGCACATGACGGCGATGATCACGCCCGGGTGCAGGCTGTTGGGGAAGGGGTAGCCGCCTTCGATGCCGACGGCGCGGCCGCCGTTGAGGTTCTCGCGGGTGTTCTTGTTGTTGGCGAGGGCCCAGCCGGGGCCGTCGACGAACCTGCCGCCGGTGCCGGCCCGGGGGGCGAGTTGCCCGTCGGTGCAGTTGGTCGAGCCGGTGCCGCTGGTGCAGACGTCGTCGGAGGCCATGAAGGCGACGAAGTTCGGGTGGCCGGAGGCCCAGTTGGTCACGACGGGGCTGCCGCTGACCTGGGCGTAGGGGCTGGTGGTCGAGGCGCCGGCCAGGGTGTTCTCGGTGAGCATGACCGTGGTGCTGGAGCCGTCGGTGATGGCGGCGACGGTGGTCTTGTGGTCCCAGGGCTTGTTCCCCTGGATGCTGCCCGGCCAGAAGACGCCCGTGCGCTTGGCGTTGTTGCGGGCCATCTGGGCATCGGCGCCGAAGAGGACGGAGTGGCCGGTCACGGGGGGGGTGCTCTGGCCGTTCCAGCCGCTGCCGCTCCACCACCAGCGGTTGAAGCCGGAGTTGACGACGTAGGAAAGGTTCCCCTGGTCCTGGATGACCGTGTCGTCGTTCGGGCAGGTCAGGATGCCGATGTCGGCCGAGGAGACGGTGAGGTTGTTCGTCGTCGTCCCGGCGGTGCTGAAGTAGACCTGGCTGCGGTTGAAGTCGTTGAACAGGGCCTGGTTGTCGATGTAGGGGAGGATCTCGACGACCCAGCTATGCAGGGGGCCGAGGTCGTGGTTGGGGTGGGTCGGCTGGGGGGCCAGCTCGAAGCTCAGGTCGCCCGCCTCGTAGGCCGCCGCGAGCGGGGTGGTGTTATTGTTGTCGGCCTCTCCCCAGACGACGGAGTTGGGGAAGGTGTTCTTGGCGTTGAAGTAGCCGATCAGGCCGAGGCCGATGTTCTTCTGGTTGTTCATGCACTGCGTGCGGCGGCCGGCCTCGCGAGCGGCGTTGACGGCCGGCAGGAGCAGGCCGACGAGGACGCCGATGATGGCGATGACCACCAGCAGCTCGATCAGGGTGAAGCCGGGACGACGGTGACGGATCGACATGACGGTTTCCCTCACTACTCCGAGATGGGTCGACGGGACGTGTCTTACAAGTGTATCGGCCAGGGGTGCCCCGGGACAAGGCAATCAACGCTGATTGGTGGTGTCCCGGGGCAACCGGCGGCCCGCAAACGAACCGAGAACAAGCGGACGATCACTCGATCCGCCGGCTGTAGACGATGACGTCGCGGTAGTCGCCCGGCCGGAGCGGATTGAAGCCGGTCGCCCGGGTCCGATCCAGCACGAAGAACGAGCGATACCGCACATTCGAGCCCGAGGAGAGGCCCAGCTCCGGCCCCAGCTCATCAGGAATCAACTGGGCCCGGTCGCCGGGCTTGACGACCTCGAACAGGCCCACCGTCACCCAGACGGCGTACTGGTGGGTCCTCGGGGTCGTCAGGTTGGACACCTTCTGCAACATCTCGGACCGGGTGGACGGATTGCGCCGCATGTCGCGGTTGACCCGGCCCGCGGCGTTGCCGGTCGGCTCGGCGACCGTGAAGGTCTGGACGCTGCCGCTGACCGGCTCGAACTGGGTGAAGGTGGTCCCCACGGCCGAACCGCCGAGGTAGGCCGAGGCGCCGCTGAATCGGCTCCGCATCTCGGTCCCGTCGATGGGACTGGTCCAGAGCGGGAAGAGGCCGGGATAGTCGCCGATGACCACCGGGGCTACCGACGACAGGGCGGTGCCGGCGTTGGTGATGGGCGTATACGAGGTCGTCTGCGTTCTGCTGACGGCCGCGTTCGAGGCAGTGAGGGGATCGACCGTCGGATCCGCCCAGTCGGGGATCTGGAACCAGCGCCTCGGGGGGATCGGCGGGACGATCGCCTTGCGATCGGTCCCGATGAGCCGATACGGGTTGGCGTAGAACAGCTCGATGTCGCCCGAGGCGGTGATGTCGGCCGGGAGGGGAGGCTCGTAGGCGACGCCGGGGTCGAGCGGCAGGGCCTCGGTCACGTCGTACTGCGAGTCCTTCAGGCCGGGGTTCTGGACGTTGAGGTCGCCCGGCGCCACCGCGACCTGCAAGGGGGGCGTGGTGAAGGTGGACGGCTCCATCGTCGCCGGCCGCATCAGGGTGCGCTGGATGTCGTAGTGGGACAACGAGCGGTAGGGCAGGTCGCGGGCCACCTTCGAGCCGAGCGGGGCCGCCCCGGCCCCCTGGGTGCCGGTGTCGCCGTCGCCGTAGGCGAAGAGGAAGCCGGAGCCGCCGTGCCGCTGCTTGAGGAAGTCGGCGAAGGAGCGCTTCATCCGCATCCAGGGGTAGCTGGCGGAGGTGGGGGCGCCGTCCAGCTCGGTGCCGTCGACGTCGGAGGAGAAGGCGGTGAATCCGCGGTTCTCCATCGGGTACGAGGCGACCGGGCGGCCGTCGAGGTCGACGGCGGTGACGACCTGGGGCAGCTCGGTGGCGTTGGCGATCAGGCTGCGCTGGAGGTTGGTGGTGTCGAGCAGCCTCGGGTCGTCGATCAGGCCGAAGAAGACCTCCTCATCGAGGATGAGGTTGAGGTTGATCTGGCCGGGCCGGCGGTCCTGGCGGAACCAGTCGAAGTTGAGGCCCTGGGCGACCGGCCCGATGGCGTCGAGGACCGGGGTGGGCACCTCGAACATCTCGAGCATCTTGTACCAGCCGGCGCCGGTCGGCCCGCCGACGGTGTGGAGGGTGATGCCGCCGCCGAAGGAGTTGGTCGGGTCGACGATCGCGCTCGGGTTCGACGAATAGAAGAACTCGTGGGCGAGGTACGGGTAGGTGCGGACCTGGGCGTGGTTGATCGACGGCGAGGCGCCGGGGATGACCGAGGGATAGTTCAGGTCGGTCGGCACCCAGTCGAACCGGCCACCGCTGCGCGGCGGCGGCACGGGGGAGAAGGCCCCGAGCTGGTCGACCGTGCCGTTGTCGTCGGTGTCGGCCGGCAGGGGGACCTCCAGGAGGTCGGGCGGCCGCTCGGCGAAATGCTTGGTGAACAGACCGGGGGGGCAGGCCGGGACGAGCAGCAGCTCGGCCACGCTCATGAAGTCGCGGTCGTTGAAGGGGAAGTAGTCGTACGACTCGTTGTCGGCGCTGCCCGAGGCGCCGGCGTTGGCGTTGCGGCCGCCGAGGGTCTGGAAGATGCGGCCCGAGGTGTCGACCTCGGACGTGTTGGGGGTGTCGAAGTAGGTCCGGTAGTTGTTCGAGCCGCTGGTGCTGGACTCGGCGGGCCGGGCCTGCTCGGAGCTGCCGTAGAGGAACAGGGGGCGCGACGGGTTCTCGGGGTCGGGCACGAGCTGGCCGCCGCGGAAGGGCTGGGGCCGCTGGATGGAGTAGATCGGGTGATCCGCGGGGGTCACCTCGTCGTCCTCGTTGGTGGAGGTGTCGACCTGGCCCTCGCCCTCGGAGGCGCCGAAGGGGAAGCGGATCGAGTCGACGACGACCATGGGGTTGCTGCTCGGGTCGGGCGGGAGCAGGGGGTTGGCCGGTCGCCGGAGGTAGAGCCAGAAGTAGCGGCCCTCGGGGTTGTGGGTGGTGAACGCCTCGTCGTTGATCGAGGGGATGAGGTCCCAGGCGTCGTTGCCGAGGTCGTGGTCGATGTTGGGCCGGTTGCGCTCGAAGTCGGGCGTGGTCGGCAGGGCCGGGCCCTCGGTCCGGGTGCCGGCGATGACCCAGCGGTCGTGTCGGCCGTCGGTCCGGATGGAGGGGATGCGATCGGCCGCGGGCAGGGCGGAATTGATGTAGGAGTCGCGGTAGGTGGTCGCGTCGGTCCGGTCGGGGACGGTGCCGGAGCCGACCAGGACGGCCTGCGACTGGCCGGCGGCGACGGTCACGCCGTCGCCGTCGGGGGCGACCGGCCGCTTGTCGGCGTCGGGCAGGACGGCGTCGGGGATCTGGCCGGTGATCGGGTCGGGCCGGACGAAGACCGGGTGGTGGTACGGGTTGCCGGCTGAGTAGCTCGGGTCGTGGTCCTCCTTGACGAGGACGAAGTCCCAGCCCTGGAGGTCGAGGTCGGTGGCGTCGGGCGTGGGGTCGCCGGCCTTGCTGAGCATGTTGACCATCTCGATGAAGAGACGGTTGGCCCGGGCGTTCTGGAAGGTGCTGCCCGCGGCCTCGGCGAAGCTGAACTGGAAGCCGAGGACCTCGTTCAACGCGACCGGCTGGTATTCCATGCCGTAGTGGACGAGCGGCCGGGCGTTGGCGTCGCTGAACCAGGGGTCGGCGGAGCCGTCGGCCCGATAAGGGAGGTGGATCGAGGGGGGCAGGTCGTAGTCGTCGTCGTCGCCGTTGTCGGTGTAGAGGTTGCCGCCGACGTCGACGCGGCGGGCCGGCAGGTGGACGAGGTCGGGATTCGACCAGATGGTGATGGCGTTGTCCGGGTCGCGGAAGTCGACGATGTTGACGACGAACTGGCCGAGCTTGGCCAGCTCGTGCGGGGTGTCGATCGCGTGCGGCGGCAGGATCGTCTTGAGCGTCTGGTACGTCTCGCTGATCCACTTCTGCCGGACCGGCTCGAAGGGGTCGTAGGAGTGCGGGAACGGGTGGTTGAGGTTGATGCGGCGGCCGCCGTGGGTCAGGCCGGGGTTGGCCTGGTTGAGGTTCTCGAAGCTGGCGGAGACGAGCGGGCCGAACCGCGTGTTGCTGATCGGCGGCACGCTTGCCGGGTCGCCGGGGGAGAGGGTGGCGGCGTTGACGGGGACGAGGCGATCGATCGGGTTGTCGTTGGCGAAGGAGTAGTCGATGCGGTCCCAGGCCTCGACGCTGAACATGCGGCGGCGGGTCTGGGCGTCGACCGCGTGGACGAAGCTGACGGGGGCCAGGTCCTTCAGCCGGCTGTCGAGCGAGAGGCCGTCGACGTCGCCGTAGCGATAGAGCCACTCCAGGTCGTTCGGCCCGAACGGCGCGTCGGTCGAGTCGGGCCAGTAGAGGTTCATCTCGTTCGGGTCGTTGAGCATCGGGCTGCCGAGCGGGTAGGTGTTCACGGCAGTCGACGCGTCGGTGACGAACTGGGCGCCCAGGTAGGGGAAGATGGGGTTGTTGGCCAGGTCCAGCAGCGGCTCGTCGCGGAGGCGGCCGAAGGGGTTGGCGTTGATCGTCGGGCTGAAGGTGCCGACGTAATTGCCCGAGCCGGCGGCGTCGAAGAGGTCGGTCGGGGGCACGGCCTCGCCGGTGGCCGGGTCGCGGGGGGCGAAGCCGGCCGAGGCGTTGCTCAGGTCAAACGGCATGGCGCCCATCATGAAGCCGTTGTTGCCGCCCGGGAGCAGGTGGGCCTGGAAGCCGTGGTAGCGGTTGTGCCGGGTGTCGGCGAGGATGTACGACGCGGGGAGGCCGGTGTTGGTGATCAGGCGGACGCCGTCGTCGGTGTCGAGCGGCACGCCGGGGGGCCGGAAGTAGTGCATGAAGCTGATCCGGCCTCGGCCGTCGGGCCCGATGTCGGCCGGGACCAGGGGGTCGCCGAGCAGCGGGATGGACGGCACCTGGTTGTAGCGGGTGACGCGGCCGATGCCGGTGGGGTCGATCGGCGTGACGAAGCGCCGGATGCGCTCGGAGGCGAGGATCGGCATGTTCGCCGCGTCGTGGGCGTCTGAAAATAAGCTCAGGGCGGCCTCGGGCCCCTGGTCGACGGCCCGGGCGGGGAAGGGGTCGTAGGTGTCGAGGTTGTTGTCGATGCCGTCGGTCAGGTACTGGCCGTTCGGGTACGGGGACTGGCCGGGCCGGACCGGGTTGGGGATGTCGAGGTTCGACGAGGCGACGGGGACCTGGCTGGTGCTGAAGTTCAGGGCGCGGTCGAGGGCCGGGGCGATGGGGTCGGCCGTCGGGTTCGGGAACAGGCGCATCTCGGGCGGGATGGCGTCGGGCTCTCCCCAGCGGCCGGGCACGGGCCGGTTGGTGAAGCGGTCGACCGACTGGCCGCCGTTGCGGGCGACGAGGAAGTCGGCGCCGTCGACCGTGTTGTTGTGGAACCGGACGAGGTTGCCGTCGATCAGGACGTTGTTCTGCTCGCCGCTGTCGTTGTTCTGATTGATCCGGGTGCCGGTCAACAGGCTGCGGAGCTGCGAGAGGGCGACGGGGATGTGGCCGAGGCCGGTGGTGGGGTCGGCGGCGTTGTCGAACTGCTGGTGGAGCGGCTTGGCGTCGTCGGGGATGTTGTTGCCGGAGCCGTCGTCGGTGGGGTCGAAGGTGTTCTGGAGCGGGTACTGGATGTTGATCTCGCTCGGGCTGTAGCCGAGGTGCGAGGCGTGGTCGTAGAGCGGCAGGCCGGCCTCGTCGAAGTTGGGCGTGGTCGGGTCGTCGACGGCCAGGCGGGCGTTGAGGTTGCCGGCCGAGTTCAGGGGCAATCGGCCGTTGGTGCCGACGACCATGAAGGAGAAGAGGGGCTTGTACAGCGTGCCGTCCTCGGACCGCTGGACGGGATAGCCGAGGTCGAGCCAGACGGAGTCGCCGGTGCCGTCGCCGTCGTTGTCGACCGGGTAGTCGATGAAGCCGTTGGAGTCGGGCAGGAGGTCGGGGAAGCCGGCGGTCGGGTGGTCGACGGGCCGGGGGGTGAGGATCTTCGAGATCGCCCGGACGGCGCGGCGGTAGGCGGGGGTATTCTCCGAGCCGGGGGGGAAGTTGCTCGGGTGGACCACTTCCATGTCGCTCAGGCCGGTGCCGTCGACCGCGAGGATGCCGGGGCGGTGGAACGACGGGATGATCGTCTGGCCGTCGGCGCTCTGGGCGGCGAGGAACCAGTTCTCCAGGTCCGGGGCGTCGTAGTCCTCGTCCATCGGGAGGAGGTTGACGTTGAACGGCCGGGGGGTGTAGACGGCGTCGCCTTCGAGCAGGCCGCCGCTGACCCGGAAGTTGGCGAACTGGCCGGGGTTGCGGTTGCCGGGGTCGTTGCCGGCGGTCATCGCCTGGTTGACGTTGCCGGCGAGGGCGGCCATGCCGGTGCCGTTGAAGGCGTGGCGGTAGCGGCCGTCGAGCGTGAAGACGGCGCCGTTGGCCGGGATCGACATGCCGATGACGCCGTTCAGGCCGTCGGTGGTCGTACCGGGGACGTGGGAGCCGGTGATGGTCAGCTCGTAGGTCGCGCCGGAGTTGTCGCCGTCGACGACCTCGAAGGTCTGGGACACGGTGCCGGTCGTGCCGGGGATGGTGAGGATCCAGCCGCTGAAGTTGTAGCCGACGTAGCTGGGCACGTTCGTCGTGATGACCCAGCGGGCCGGCTCACCCAGGGCGACGGGGACCACGGTGACGGTGCCGACGGTCGGGAACGAGCCGTTGGGGTTGCGGTTGTAGAAGCCGTTCTCGACCGCGTCGTTGCCGTACTGGTCGCGTTTGAGGCCGTGCCCGTAGAGGGAGGACATGGCGTTGGTCGTGTCGTTGATGAGCTGGCGGATGCCGAAGCTCACCAGGTCGTCGGCCAGGGGGCGGTTGAGCTTCTTTCTGTAGGCCTGGGCGGCGCTGCGGGCCTGCCCGCTGAAGGCGGCGAACGACACGCCGATGACCGCAAGCAGCCCCAGCATCGACAGGACCAGGATCAGGACCACGCCTCGTCGTCGGGAGGCGGGGGATCGGGGTCGTCGGGCGATCATGGCTTCGGTTCCTCCTGGTCGACGGGTCCGGGTCCCTTAGAGTGATTCGTAAACGACGTCCGAAGGGCGCATCGGATTGGATCGGATCGGATCGGGATTGATTGAGCGAGGCGGCGTTCCGAGAAGGGGGGCCGATCGATCGACGGATCGAAAGGCCCCGGCGACGGCCGGCCGAAGGGTGTTCTTGGGGTCAGAGCTTGTCGGTGAAGTCGTGGCGAATGGTGATGACCTTGAGCACCTGTTTGTCGGGCGAGGCCAGCCGGATCTGGATCTGGATGCCCCGGAGCGGCTCGGGATAGGGCGGCGGATACGACGGATAGACCGGCCGGGAGCCGCTGAGCGGGGGATAGAGCGTGGGGTCGATCCCCTTGAAGGGGGCGAAGGCGTAGTCGGTGGACCAGGTGTCCCAGACGCGGCGGAGCCGGACGGTGTTGGCGTTGCTGTCGCCGATCGGGAACAGGAGGCCGAACTTCTGCTCCATGTGGTAGTCGGCCCGGTTGTCGGCCGGCAGGGGGGGGATGCGCCCCTCGTGGCCGAGCGTGGTGATCTCGCCGGGCAGGGTCAGGGTCTCGTCGCGGCCGAGCTGATTGGCGTAGCCGAGGTCGTAGTAGTCGGTGGTCAGGTTGAGGCCCAGGAGACTGGGATCGCTGTAGAAGGGGGCGTTCGGGTCGAGCACCTTGATGTCGAAGCTGCGGACGTTGGTGGCGAGCAGGTCGTCTTGCCAGGCGGAGGCGGGGGGGATGATGTTGCCGCCCGCGCCGTCGCTGTACCAGTGCGATTGGGGCTGGAGGAGGTCATCGAGGCCGCCCCGCACCCGGGTCAGTCCCCGGGCCTGCTCGCCGGGAGCGAGCCCGAAATCGTTGAAGGCGAGCCGCTTGTTGGCGGCGTTCCAGAACGGGTTGCGGGTCTCGGCCCAGGTGGGGAAGCCCCAGAAGGTCCAGTTCTGGGCGACGGCGGTCGGGGAGGGGAGGTTGTCGCCGTCGGCCGGGTCGAGGGGCGAATGGTTCGTGGTGGTCAGCGGGAACGGCGGGGTGGGGATCGCCAGGGTCGGGCCGATGTTGATCTGCCCCACCAGATTCGCGCTGCCCCGGGAGAAGGCGTTGGGGAAGATGAACGGGAAGGCGAGGGTGTCGGCCGTGTCGACGCCGAGGGCGGGACGATTGGGCCGAAGCGTGGTGTTCGTCGGGGTGAGCGTGGGGGAGAAGTCGGCGACCCCATCGGGAGACGGCCCGGGGAGCCCCACGAAGTCGTCGGCGGCCCCGTCCTGGTTGAAATCGTTCGTGAACCGCGGCCGGGCGAAGCGGTTCTGGCGGTTGGTCAGGTCGCCGAGCGAGTTGGGGATGGGCGGCTCGTTGTTCGCGGCGGTCAGGGCATTGGAAGGGCGGACCGAGATGTCGTTCACGCCTTGCCAGCTCACCTCGGGAGCATTGGCGCCGCTGAGGCTGAAGCCGTCGGAACCGACTGCGGCGAAGCGGAAGCTGGTGGGGTTGGCGACCGGGATGCGATCGGCGTAGACCGTCTGGTTCGGCACGACCAGCAAAACGCGGCGGTAGAGGTTGCCGTGGCGGAGGAAGTAGATGATCTCGGCGGTGTCGCTGGTGATGGTGGCCGGCAGGTAGCGGGGCTGGCCGGCGAGCGCGACCCCCGCGGGCCAGACGCCGCGGGGCAGCATGACGCGGCCGGTGAAGGGCTGGCCGGGGGGGGCCTTGGCGGTGAAGGCGAGGTAGTCGTCGGTGTCTTCACCCTGGGGGTCGGAGAACGAGTTCTCGCCGTACTCGAAGTAGCCGAGGTTGTCGGCCGGGTCGAGCGGGGGGGTGAAGCGTGCCGTCGCGCCGCGGAGGTCCTGCTGGATGACCGTCTCGAGGCGGCGGGCCTCGGAGGCGAGCTCCTGGTCCTTCTTCATCCCGGTCATGGCCTCGGTGGCGGCGGTGAAGACGCCGACGATCACCGACATGATCAGGAGCATCAGGGCGATGGTCACCAGCAGCTCGACGAGCGTCAGGCCCCGGCGTCGCAGGGCTGAGGTCGGCCGCGTTGTCGGACATCGCATGACGGGTTCCTCACTCAATCACTTCAAGAAGGAAGGGCAGGGGCGCCGGCCGAGGGGAGACCAGCGAGTCGGGCCGGGCCGGATGAACGGACGAACGATCGGAGGATTGCGGATGATTCGGGCCAGAGCCCCGGCCGCCCGCGGGTCATCGGCTGTAGAGCATGACCGGGAAGACGTTGACGACGTACGGGCAGATCAGGGCGGCCTCGGGGACGACCGACTCGCCGCTGGCCAGGAGCCGCGTCTTGGCCTGCAAGGGGGTATCGACCCGGACGATGATGCGGAGATAGGGTTCATTGGTGGCGGCCGTCGCGACCGGGTCGGGCTCGACCTCCCCCTTCTGGACGATCCGATACCAGTGGATGCGCTGGCCGGAGTACTGCGCCCCGTTGCGGCCGGTCCCCGGGATGGTGCGCGGGTAGAACGTGTTCGAGTCGGCCTGGAACCGCGCGTAGGTCACGTCGGCGATGAAGTTGCCGACGTTGACGATCGGGTCGGGGCTGGCGGCGGGCCACCGCAGGAGCACGGTGCGGTCGTCGGCGGAGCTGTAGCCGGTGCCGGCAACCGCGGGGATGGGATTGGGAATCGGGCTGACGGCATTGGGGGTGCTGGTGTAGCCCCAGATGGCCTCGACGGTCCGCTCGCCGGACGGGACGAGCAGGCCGGTATTCGGGTCGTCGTTCATCCCGATCGGTCTGCTGTGGAAGACGACGATGTTGCCTTCGAAGATCGACGGGTCGCCGGCGACGCCCAGGCGGCCGGTGAGCATCCAGCTGAAGGCGTACTCGCGTTCCGATGCGTACCCGGTCCCCGTGGGCAGCAGGTTGAACGGGACGACCGGGACGCCGCTGCGGCCCGAGGTGTCGCCGGTGACGACCGGGTCGTCGAGCGAGGTGAAGACGTTGCCGGCCACCTCGGCGATGGCCTGGAGCGCGGCGGGCGTGCTGGGGAGCGAGTAGGTGTAGGGCCAGGGGATGCCGGCGTTGTACGCTTCGAAATTGGTGATCCGCTGGAGCCCGTGCGCCGCGGTCCCGGCCCGGAGGTAGCCGATCCCGGAGCCGAACCGGCCCTCGGAACCCAGGTTCCCCCGCAGGCCGAGCGGTGTGTGTTCCGGGGCGAACCCTTCGGTCTGGAAGTGGGTGGTGGCCCAGAACAAGGGGTCGTAGGCGACCGGGAGGCCGGGGGCGAAGAAGTCGGAACTCACCCCGGTGTTCGGCGTGCCGTTGATGGTGTCGTAGTCGTACGTGAGCGGGGTGATCGCGAACGGGAAGCCCGCGAAATTGGCCGCACGCCACTCGGGGTACCAGGGCAGGTTCGGATGGACGAATGATTCCGGATTGACGAGACCCTTGGCGTCGCCGAGCGACCGGGGCAGGCCGCGGACCTCGGCGTCGTCCTTGGCGGACATGGCGAGGATGGTCGACCGGGCGTCTCGCGTGGCGTCGCGGAGGCGCAGGAGGCCGATCGGGAAGAGCGTGGCCACGGAGACCATGCCGATGCCCAGGATCATGATGGCGATGAGAATCTCGGTCAGGGTGATCCCGGACCGGTCGTTGGATCGACGGTGCATCAACACCTCGGTCACCTCCCCGTCTGCTGATGGAGGGCGGCTTCTTCGTAAGGGGCGTTGACATTCGACGGGTTGAACGTGGTGATCTCGCTCACCGAGGAATGCCCGGAATTGGGTGAAATCGTGACCATGCGGCGATACCCTTCGAGGAATTCCGGCCTCGGCAGGTTGTACTCGCGCGGCATGGGCAGGAGCGGCTGGACGGCCGACGTGGCCCCGACCGGCGGCGCATGGACGTCCTCCCGGGCGGCGATCCAGAGGAAGTAGAACGGGAAGCCGGTGGTCATGGATTGCCGCAGGCCGTACGGGGTCGACGGGACGACCTGGCCATTCGGGTAGATCATCAGGTCGACGATCCCGGTGACCGGGTCGATCGGCACCCTCGACCGCTCGGGGATGATGTTCGGGTCGGCCAGGCCGAGCGTCGTGAAGTCGATCACCGAGCCGGACGGGAGGGTGTATTCGCGGGAGTCGCTCGCGGCGCTGGGGCGTCGGGAGATGACGTAGCGATAGCGGCGGACGTTGGCGAAATCGAGGATCGTTGTAAACGAGGCGCCGAAGGGGTCCGCCAGCGGCCGGAGGATCGGGATTCCCGTGCCATCGGCCTCGCCGTTGACGCGGGCCCAGCCGAACGCCTGGAGGATCGGGTCGTCCTGCTCGTACTCGGGTCCGATCGCGGCGGGGCCTATGAGCATTTCCATGGGATCATCGATGAATCCGGCGATTCCACCGTTGTCGAGGCCGTTATAGCCCGGGTCGATGACGCCATCGCCGTTGTTGTCGATGCCGTCGAAGTGGGGGTCGACGTAGCCGTTTCCGTTGTCGTCGCGGCCATTGACGAGGTGGAGAATCTCGTAGTTGGGGTCGGTCGAGATCGGCAGCGCCTGGACCTGATTCCCGGCCACCTGGCCGTTGTCCGTGCGATTGATGAAGCGTTCCGGGTTACCAGCCTGGGGACCGACTGTAATCGGCCCGGCGATGGTGAACTGGTTCCCTCCCCCACCAATCCGAATCGTTTCCCCCTGCCGGATGTTGAAGTACCAGGCGGTCGGAGACGAGGGGATGCCGGTGTTGTCGGTCTTGGCCCCATAAACGGAGAGCCGGCGAATCTCAACACCAGCCGGGGTGACCGGCGGTCGGAAGATCTCGACCACCGGCACCACCAAGCCCTCGGAGTAATTCGGCGGGGTGGTGAGGGTGACCATCCGGTTCGACACGACGACGCCCGAGGCGAGGTCGGTCAAATCGGGGTCGGGCAGGAAGCGGACCCCCTGGGGCTGGCCGGTGCCGGCGGCGCGATCGCGGGTCATGGTGAGGTTGGCCTGCACGATGCTCGCCCCCTCGCTGACGGCGCGTTCGGCGAAGGTGACGTAGGCGGTCGGCAGGGTCGCGGCGCTGAGGATGAGGATGATGGAAATGACCACCAGCAATTCGGTCAGGGTCACCCCCGAGCGTCGGGGCATGCGCGGGGCAATCATCAGCGTCCTCCCGTGCCCAGGGCGTTCGGTGAATGGTTCGAAAGGTCGTCGACGCCCCAGCGGTCGCGCAGGGGGACCGTGAACGGGCTGACGCTGGCGTCGGCCGGCAACTGATAGAGGGCCATCTTCTGGGTCAGGTTGGCGGCATTGGAGAGGTCGGCCGGGCCGGCCGCGCCGGGAATCCGCTGGTAGGGGTCGGACCGGGACGCCTGGTTCTCGATCAGGGTCATCCGCGCGGCGTTCGTGGCCGCATTGCCCGCGGGCAGTGCCGAGGGATCCTGAGTCGATCCCGAGTAGGTCACCCCGAAACTGCCGACGCCGAGCTGGCGGTCGGGGCCGGCCGAGAGGATCAGATGCTTGAAGAAGTACGCGCGACGCTTGTAGAAGTGCGTCCGGTCCCAGAGGAACCCGCGAGACGGGAAGGGCTGGGAGACGGAGCCCTCGGGCCGGTCGGCGTAGGGATCGATCAGGCTGAAGAACTGCTGCTGGAAGACATTGGCCCGGGCACTGATCTGGGCCGAGGTGTCGGGGTAGCCGGTCGTCGGATCGGCCCACCAGCCGGGAGCCACGAGCAACTGGTTCGGGTCGAGGGGGTTCTCCTCGCGAGGCTGGCTGAGGTCGCCGACGACATAGGGGGCGTCTCCCCGCTGCAAACCCTGGCGGGGGGCACCGTAGTCGGAGACGTAGTAGACCGGCCAGCGGTAGAACTGGAGCGGCTGGCCCCAGGCGTCGACGAACTCGGGCAGGCCGTCGCCGTCGGTGTCCTGGACCTCCTGGGGGGTGAAGTCGTCGGCGCTGAAGACGCTGCCGAGCGGCCCGACGCCGCTGACGAGGATGGCGTAGAGCATCTCCGATCGGGCCGTGATGTGCCGGTGGTTACCGAGACGGGTAATGATGTCATCATTCAAGGCGTCGAAGTCGGCCTGGGTCATCCCGAATTCCGCGGGAGAGCGTTCGTCGATCAGGCCGTTGCCGTCGTCGTCGACGCCGTTGTAGCCGCGGGGCGGGTAGCCGAGCTGCCGGGTCAGGCTGCCGATGGCCGAATACGAGGCGCCGAAGATGCCCTGGCCGGCCGGGGGGCTTGTGAAGCGGAGCTGGGTCGTGTCGAGGCCGCTCATGTTGCCGAGCCGGGTCAGGCCCGTCCCGAACTGCTTGAGGTCCTTATCCCAGGCCTGGTTGATCTGCATGGCGTGCCCGAGCGGCAGCACATAAGGCGCGTAGGAGGCCGGGATCTGGGGGAAGCCGGACCCCGAACTCGGCCCGGGGGCCATCGACGAGGGCTTGAACGGCAGGCCGGCGAAGTTCAGCGGGTAGAAGTCGTCGCCCTGCACGAAGAAGACGTCGGGCAGCTCGCGCTTGAGATAGTCGATCTGGGCGATGAGCCGGGCCCGGGGCTCGGAGTCGACGAAGTTGACCGTGCCGCTCATCGGCTCGGTGGCCACCGACATGGCCATGAAGCGGTGGCCGTTGTTCGGGTCCTGCCGCTGGGAGACGAGGGCCTCGACCCGGTCGGTGACGGCGAGGTCGAGCTTCTGGATGAGCGACTGGGTGGCCCGCTCGTTGGCCCGTTTCAGGCCGTCGAACGAGGCGACCAGGAGGAAGGACATCATGATGCCGATGATCAGGATCACGACGCCCAGCTCGACCAAGGTGAAGCCGGCGCGGCGTCGTGCCGAGGATCGGGATTGCATGGCATCCTCCCCTGGAGAACGGTCTTTCGGGTCGCGGCCGAGGTTCATCCCTTCACGCCTTCCTGGTTCGGTTCAGCTTAATGCGATCGGCAGATCATCATTCGAGCGTGCCGTTGGAGATGTTGGTGACGTTGTCGCGCTCGCGCGTCCGCCCGCCGCCGGGGAGGCGATCGCCGGTGCCGCTGTCGGTGTACTGGCCGCCGGTGCCGAACAGGCGGTCGCGGCCGGCGGAGATGATCTGGTACGACTGGGGCTGGTGGAACGTGGCCGGCTTGTTGCCGGTCGCCACCGGCAGGCTGCTGGTGTAGGGGTTCGGCAGGGGAGAGCCCGTGACCCGGGGAGCCGAGCCGCCGGCGACCGGGAACGAGACCGAGAAGGGAAGGGCGACCGGGTTCGGTTCGGAGATGGCGCCGGCGTTGAAATTGACGTCGTTCGGGTCGTAGCCGTTGCCGTTGTAGGAGCTGAAATAGGCGAAGTAACGCCCGGCCGGCCCCTGGCCGAGCGGGTCGATGTAGCCGGGGATGCCGTCGAAATCGTCGTCGATGAGCCGCTCGGCGCGGAACTCGAAGAACGGCTCGGAGCGATTCTGGCCGACCGGGTCGACGGTCCCGTCGGGGAGAAAGGCGGGCCGGAACGGATTCCTCGGGTTCCCGCCGAAGCCCCCCACGCCTTCGAGCGTGTAGGAGCTGCCCACGATCGTGTGGGTCGGGATGCCGCCGAGGAAGAAGGCGAGGCACTCGTGCCCTTCCAGGTAGATCGGGTTCTGGTCGCCCACGCCGTTGCCGTTGAAGTCGTAGAAGCCGCCCGGGATCCCGGACGCGGCGGCGTTGGTGGTGAATTGGGTCCTGTTGAAGAACTTCCTCATCACCGAGATCGACTTCTGCGCCAGGGCCGCGTAGGTCTGGTCGCCGACGCCGGTGACCACCTGCGGGTTGCCGCCGAGGTTCGGCGGGGGGCTCTGGTAGCTCATCCCGGCATAGAAGGGGACGCTATTCAGATCGGCGGGAATCGTCCCCACGTCGTAGCCGCCGTCCTCGACCAGGATGATCCGGCTCGGCGGGAATTCGCCGTACTTGGTCTGGAAGCTGGCCAGGGCCTGGGTGAGCGTGTTGATCTCCCCCCCGACGCGGGCATCGTTGGCGCGGCCGACGGCGCTCCAGATGACGGGGACGAGCAGGCCGATGAGGACCCCGATGATCGTGATCACGACCAGGAGCTCGACCAGGGTGAAGCCGGTCCGACGGCGTTCGGCGGGGGTCATCGTCGCATCCTCCGAAGTGCGGGGGCCGATCCGAGAAGGGAGTCGGGAAGCCAAAAACATACGGTCTCGATCGAGGTCAGTGACACGATGGTTCACGAAAATTCATCTCGATTTCGCAAATCCATCCCCCTGACCCCCCACGGCGGCGGGTGCTCATGCATTGATGCCGGATGGTGGCCGAGGCGGGCACGACCCGAGGGGGCGGAGATGGGAAGCACGGTCGGCCCCCCTTCGGGCCCTGATTGGCCCGAAGGGAGGGGGATCGATCGGCGTCGGCCGATGGATCGGCGAGGCGACGCGGGGCGGCGGATCAGCCCGACAGCTCGCTGATCAGCTTGACGAGCGGCATGAACAGGGCGATGACGATGAAGCCGATGATGCCGCCGAGCACGACGATCATGATCGGCTCGAGCAGGCTGACGAGCGACTCGACGGCCGCCTCGACTTCTTCGTCGTAGTTGTCGGCGATCTTCATGAGCATGGTATCGAGCTCGCCGGTCTCCTCGCCGACGTCGATCATGTTGACGACGATGTCGTCGACGATCCGGGCCTCGCGCAAGGGCTGGGCGATGGTCTCGCCCTCCCGGATCGAGTCGTAGATGCGGTTGAACGCCCGCTCGAAGACCGCGTTGCCGGCGGTGTCTCGGACGATGTTCAGCGACTCGAGGATCGGCACGCCCGACTGCACGAGGGTGCCGAGGGTCCGGGTGGTCCGGGCGACGACCGACTTCTCGAGGATCGTGCCCATGACCGGGATCAGGAGCTGGATCCGGTCGCCGATGTAAGCCCCCGTCTTGCTCCGGTACAGGAGCTTGACGAAGACCCACCAGATGGCCGGGATCAAGGGGGCGAGATACCAGTAATTGACGACCACGTGGCTGCCGTTGATCAGGGCCACGGTCATCTGCGGCAGGTCGACGCCGAAGTCGATGAAGATGGCCTCGAACTTCGGCACGATCCAGTACATGATGAAGCCGACGATGAGGATGGCCACGAAGATGACCACCACCGGGTAGACCATGGCCGACTTGATCCGGCGCTTCAGCGACTGGCTCTTCTCCATGAAGTCGGCCAGGCGCTGGAGGATCGCCTCGAGGGCACCGCCCGCCTCGCCGGCCTTGACCATGTTGCAGTAGAGGCGGTCGAAGCACTTGTGGTGCTTGGACATGGCCTCGGAGAGGGTCGAGCCGCTCTCGATGTCCTCGATGACGTCGGCCAGGGAGTTCTTCAGGACACCGGGCTTGGCCTGGCCCTCGAGGATCTTCAGGCTGCGGAGGATCGGCAGGCCGGCGTCCTGCAGGGTCGAGAGCTGCCGGGTGAAGGTCGTCAGCTGCTTGGACGAGACCTTGCCGATGGTGAACGACTTCTTCTTGCGCCGGCCGGCCGGCCGCTTGGCGGCGGTCGTGCCCTTCTTGGCCTTCTTGGCGGCCCGCTCGCTGATCTTGGTGACGAAGTAGCCCTTCTGGCGGATCAGCTGCTGGGCCTCTTCCTGGGTCGAGGCGTCGATGGAGTCCTTGACTTCCTTGCCGGTGTGGTCCATCGCCTCGTACTGAAAGGTCGGCATCTCCTCGTCCCCCTGGGTGGTCCCCGGTCGGTCGGTTTGCGGGCGGCGGTCGGTTCGGGCTGATCTGATTCGGTTCGATTCGATCGGTCGCGAGCGGGTCGGGAGCCCCCGAGGGGGGGACTCGGGTCAGTCCTCGGTGATGGTGGCCTTGAGCACTTCCTCGACGGTGGTCAGGCCGTCGTTGATGGCCTCGAGGCCCGACTCGCGCAGGGTCTGCATGCCGTACTTGCGGCACGCGTCCCGGAATTCGTCGAGCGAGGTCTCGCGGACGACCAGCTCGCGAAGGGACTCGTTCATGATCACCAGTTCATAGAGGCCCATGCGCCCCTTGTAGCCGGTGTTGTTGCAGCGATCGCAGCCGCGGCCGTAGTAGAATTTCTGCGCGGCCCCCTCCTCGGGAGAGAGGCCGAGTTCCATGAGGATTTCCTCGCTCGGGCGGAACTCGGTCCGGCAACTGGCGCAAATCTTCCGCACGAGGCGCTGGGCGAGCACCCCTTCGACCGTGGCGGTGATGAGGAAGGGGGGGATGCCCATGTCGCGCAGCCGGGTGACGGCCGACGGGGCGTCGTTGGTGTGCAGGGTGGTGAAGACGATGTGGCCGGTGAGCGACGCCTGGATGGAGATCTCGGCGGTCTCGAGGTCTCGGGTCTCGCCGACCAGGATCTTGTCGGGGTCTTGCCGCAGGATGGCCCGGAGGCAGGCGGCGAAGGTCACGCCGATCTCGGCGTTGATGGGGCACTGGATGAGGCCGTCGATGTCGTACTCGACCGGTTCCTCGGTGGTGATGATCTTGTCCTCGACCGTGTTCAGCTCGTTGAGGGTCGCGTAGAGCGTGGTGGTCTTGCCCGAGGAGGTCGGTCCGGTGACGAGGATGATGCCGTTGGGCTTGTGGACCAGCTCTCGCCAGCGGCGGAGGGTGTCCTGCGTCATCCCGATCTTCTCGAGGTCGAGCTGGACGACGGAGCGGTCGAGGATCCGGAGCACGACCGACTCGCCGAACATCGTCGGCAGGGTCGAGACGCGGATGTCGACCGAGTTGCCGCCGATGTTCAGCTCGATCCGGCCGTCCTGGGGCAGCCGGCGTTCGGCGATGTCGAGGTTCGACATGACCTTCACGCGGCTGGCGATGGCCGGCGCGAGGTGGCGAGGCGGCGGGACCAGCTCGTACAGGACGCCGTCGACGCGGTATCGCATCTTGTATTCATCTTCGAACGGCTCGAAGTGAATGTCGGAGGCCTTGTCCTTGATCGAGAGCAGCAGCACCATGTTCAGGAGCTTGCGCACGGGTGCGGCGTCGGCCATCTCCTCGATGGCCTCGAGGTCGATGGTGCTCTCGCTGCGGTTCTGGAAGCGGGAGAGGTCCTTGTCGGACTCGATCTGACGGATGACGTCGTTGAGCGACTCCTTGTCGGACCCGGCGTACAGCTCCTCGATCTTGGCCATGACCTCGGATTCCGAGGCGATGACGCCGCGGACCTCGACCCCGAGGAACGAGCGCAGGCTGTCGAGCGTCGAGGGGTTCTGGGGCTCGGCCATGGCGACGGTCACGGCCTTGTCCTTGCGGCCGATGGCCACGGGGACGACCTTGAAGGCCTCGGCCATCGACTGGTTGACCGTCTCGACCACTTCGGGCGGGACGGTCGTGTCGGAGAGCTTGATGACCTTCATGCCGAGCTGCTCGCCGAGGGCGCGCAGCACCTGCTCCTCGCGGACGAGGCCGAGGCGGACGGCGACCTTGCCGATCAGCTCGCCTCCGGAGTTCTTCTGCTCCTCCAGGACTTTCCAGAGGGCCTCCTCGTCGAGGTAGCCCATGTCGACCAGGATCGTTCCGAGACGTCGAGCCATGGCTGGGAATCACCTTCGGGCTGCTCGGCCGGAGCCGGGAAGTGAGCGGGACGGGGTCATCAACCGATTTGTTCGCGGGGGTCGTGTGGCCCCCCGACGATCGCTCGGGATCGCCGGGGCCACGCGATCGGGGGACGACGCGAGGGCAATCGGGGAGGTGAGGGTCAACGCTTCTTGCCGCCCTCCTCCTCCTCGTCCTCCTCATCCACGTCGTCGAAGATGCCCTTCTTGGCCAGCTCGATGCGTTCGCGCAAGTCGTTGGGCTTGCGGGCCTTGTAGATGATCTCGGTTTCCTCGACGAGCCCCTGCCGCCAGAGGTTGAACAGCGAGTCGTCCATCAGGATCATGCCGTGCTTGCGGCCGGTCTGGATGGACGAGTCGATCCGGTAGGTCTTGTTCTCGCGGATCAGGTTGGCGATGGCCGAGGTCACGACCAGGCACTCATACGCGGCGACGAGGCCCTTCGGCTTGCGCGGCAGGAGGGTCTGGGCGAGGATGCCGATGATCGCCACCGAGAGCTGCGTGCGGATCTGGTCCTGCTGCTCCTTCGGGAAGACGTCGATGATCCGGTTGACCGTGCCTTCGGCCGAGTTCGTGTGCAGGGTGCCGAAGACGATGTGGCCGGTCTCGGCCGCGGTGATGGCCGCGGAGATGGTGGCCAGGTCGCGCATCTCGCCGACAAGGATGATGTCCGGGTCCATCCGCAAGGCGCGGCGAATGGCCTCGGGGAAGTCCGGCACGTCGATGCCGATCTCGCGCTGATTGACGAGCGACTTGTTGTGCTGGTGGAAGTACTCGATCGGGTCTTCGATGGTGATGATGTGGCGGTCGAGGTTGTTGTTGATCCAGTTGATCATCGAGGCAAGACTGGTGGTCTTGCCCGAGCCGGTCGGCCCGGTCACGAGGATCAGGCCGCGAGGGCGTTGGATCAGCTCCTCGATGACCCAGGGCAGGCCGAGTTGCTCGAAGGTCAGGAACTCGTTCGGGATGCGCCGGAGCACCAGGCCGATGTTGCCGCGTTGCTTGAAGATGGCGACGCGGAACCGGGCCATCTCGCCGAAGGCGAAGCCGAAGTCGGTGCCGCCGACCTCCTGCAGCTCTTGCTGGCAGCGTTCCGGGGTGATGCTCTTCATCAGGGCCACCGTGTCGGGTGGCTCGAGCACCTTGGTGGCCAGGGGGCGCATGTGGCCGTGCAGCCGGAGCATCGGGGGGCTGCCGACGGTCAGGTGCAGGTCGCTGGCCTTCTGGGTACAGACGGTCTGGAGCAGCTTGTCGATCAGCAGCGTGCCCATGGACTCCGGTTCCTCACGTCGATCGAGATCGAAAAGGGAAGGGTTTGGCCCCGAGGCTCGAAGGAACGCCGGGGCTTGACTGTGTCTTGCAACCCAACTGTCAGACGAAAGGCCGACCGTGAATCGAGAGTTGCGACGAGAGGACCCGGGAGCCCGGTTCGCCCTCATTATTCGGAAGCATGCCGAAACGGATCAAGCATCCGAAGGTGATGATCACGAGCGGGCACCGGGCCTGGGGGGGGGGTCCCCCCCCAGGGGCCTCGGCGAGCCGGGTCGTTGGGACAGCGGAACGGGCCGATCCGACACACGGCAATCGGGCCGAAGGGGAGGACCGGCCTCGGCCCCTCCTCCGAGAGCACTCAGGAGGAGCTGCTGGCGTCGTGATGGGTAATGCGAAGCACCTCGTCGATGGTGGTGACCCCCTTGAGGGCCTTGATCATCCCATCCTCGAAGAGGGTGCGCATCCCCTGCTTGCGAGCCAGTTTACGGATCACCTGGGTCGGTTCACCCTTGAAGGTCATCTCCCGGATCTGGCTGGACATATTCATCAGCTCGTAGATCGCCAGACGGCCGCGGTAACCGGTCTTGTTGCAGTGCGAGCACCCTTTGCCGCGCATGAAGTTCGCCTTCGAGGCGATCTCCGGGCGGATGCCGAGGCTCTTGAGCAGGTGGGCCGGCGGCTCGTATTTGGCCCGACATTTCGGACAGACCTTGCGCACGAGCCGCTGGGCCATGATGCCGATGATCGAGCTGGCGACCAGGAACGGCTGAACACCGATATCGACCAGACGTGTCAAGGCACTGGGCGCATCGTTCGTGTGCAGTGTACTGAAAACCAAGTGTCCTGTCAGTGAGGCCTGAATGGCGGTGTTCGCCGTCTCCTCATCGCGAATCTCGCCCACGAGGAGGATGTTCGGATTCTGCCGGAGCATGGCCCGGATGATCCGGGCGAAGGTCATCCCGATGCGGGCCTTGACCTCGCACTGGTTAATCCCAGGCAGGTAGTACTCGACCGGGTCCTCGGCGGTGATGATCTTCGTGTCCGGGCGGTTCAGCTCGTTCAGCGAGGCGTAGAGCGTCGTCGTCTTGCCCGACCCGGTCGGCCCGGTCACGAGGAGGATGCCGTTGGGCCGCTTGATGAGGTTCTGGTAGCGCTTGAAGTCCTCCTCGCCGAAGCCGAGGTCGCGGAGGCTGACCTTGATGTTGTCGCGGTCGAGGATCCGCATGACCATCGACTGGCCGTGGTTCGTGGGCAGGACGCTGACCCGCAGGTCGATGTCCTTGCCGGTGACGTGGACCTTGATCCGGCCGTCCTGGGGCCGTCGCTTCTCGGCGATGTCGATCGAGCCCATGATCTTCAGGCGGCTCATGATCGGGCCGAGCAGCCGGCGCGGGGGGCTCTCGATCTCCTGGCAGACGCCGTCGATCCGGTACCGGATGCGGATGCGGTCGGCGAACGGCTCGATGTGGATGTCCGAGGCCCGCATCTGGACCGCTTTTTCGAGGATGAGATTGACCAGCCGGATGACCGGGGCGCTGTCGTCTTCCTCGGCCCCGCCGACCCCCTTGCCGGCCGCGATGTCGTCGGCGTAGTCGATCGCCGTGTCGGTGAACTCCTGGAGCATCGAGTCGACCGACTCGGATTCGGTCGTGGCCCCGCCGTAGTAGCGGTTGATGGCCTCGACGATCGCCTCGCGAGGGGCCAGGGCGATGCTGATTTCCCGGTTCAGGACGAAACGCAGCTTGTCGAGCGTCTCGAAGTCCATCGGGTCATGCATGATGACCTTGATGGCGCCCCCTTCCTGGGCCAGGGGCATGACGACGTTTTCCCGGGCGAGGGACTCGGGGACGAGCTCGACGACCTGGGCCGGGATCTCGATTTCTTGCAGGTCGACATAGTCCAGGCCGTTCTGTTCGGCCTTGGCCTTGGTGATGTCTTCGATCTCGGCGTAGCCGAGCCGCACGAGCGACTCCTCAAGGGCGTCGCCCATGCCTCGGGCTTCGTGGATCTGGTCGGCGCCGACGATCCCGCGTTTGACGAGGATGTCGGTCCAGTCCTTGGTTTGCTTGGCCATGGCGAGGGACTCCGATCGACGGGGCGCGCAGCACGCAAGGGCTCGGGAGCCGATGCTCCCGGGCGGGGGACGAGACGAGACGGGACAAATCGGAACGGTACCGTTCGAATCGGGACCGATGTTCCGGGAATCGGCCGGATCGGGTCCGGCGATGAGACATGCGAATCGATTCCAAAGGCGCTCTGGGGGAATTCCCGGACGTCAGATGATGATACACGATAAAGAGAGAATGGAATGGTCCGAGACTAGCATGCCCGATCGCCCAACGCAAGGACCCGATTGGCGTTCGGCGAGGGCTCGGCCGATCGTGAGGCCCGGACGCGACGACGCCCCCGACCGGCCCAGGCGGGGCCAATCGGGGGCGTTGATGGTGGAACAGACGCGTGTCGAGATCAGATTCGGAGACGATCAGCGATCACGCGAGACGGTCGTGCCGTCGTTGATGGCGGCCTGGGCGGCGGCGAGCCGGGCGATCGGCACGCGGAAGGGGGAGCAGGAGACGTAGTCGAGCCCGACCTTGTGGCAGAAGGCCACGCTGGCCGGGTCGCCGCCGTGCTCGCCGCAGATGCCGATCTTCAGCGGGCCGTCCTTGGTCTTGCCCGTCGACCGGCCCTTCTTGACGCCCATCTCGACGAGCTGGCCGACGCCGGTCTCGTCGAGCGACTGGAAGGGGTCCTCGGGCAGGATCTTCTTCTCCAGGTACTTGTTCATGAACGACTTGATGTCGTCTCGGCTGTAGCCGAAGGTCATCTGGGTCAGGTCGTTCGTGCCGAAGGAGAAGAACTCGGCGTGCTCGGCGATCTTGTCGGCCGTCAGGGCGGCGCGAGGCACTTCGATCATCGTGCCGACGAGGTAATCGACCGAGGTGCCGGCCTTCTCGATCGTCTCCCGGGCGACGCGGTCGGTCTCCTGCCGGAGCAGGGCCATCTCCTCGACCGTGCCGACGAGCGGGATCATGATCTCGGGCAGGACCTCGATCCCCTTCTTCTTGACGGCGATGGCCGCGTCGATGATGGCGCGGACCTGCATCTCCAGGATCTCGGGGTAGCGGACGGCCAGGCGGCAGCCGCGGAAGCCGAGCATCGGGTTGAACTCGTGCAGCGACTCGACCCGGTCCTTGACCTTCTCGACGTCGATGCCGAGCTGGCCGGCGACCTCGTTCTGGCCGGCGTCGTCGTGCGGCAGGAACTCGTGCAGCGGCGGGTCGAGCAATCGGATCGTCACCGGGAGGCCGGCCATGGCCTCGAAGATGCCGATGAAGTCGTCACGCTGATACGGTTCGAGCGAGTCGAGCGCCTTGCGGCGGTCTTCTTCGGTGTCGGCGAGGATCATCTTGCGCATGTCGGTGATGCGCTGGCCCTCGAAGAACATGTGCTCGGTCCGGCAGAGGCCGATCCCCTCGGCGCCGAACTCGCGGGCCTTGGTCGAGTCCTTGGGGTTGTCCGCGTTCGTCCGGATCTTGAGGGTCCGGTACTTGTCGGCCCACTCCATCAGGACGGCGAAGTCGCCGGCCATCTTGGGGGGGATGGTCGGCACCTCGCCGATCATGACGTCGCCGGTCGTGCCGTTGATGGTGAGGTATTCGCCGGCCTTGACGACCTTGCCGTCGACGGTGATCTGGCCGGCCTTCTCGTTGATCCGGATGGCCTCGCAGCCGACGACGCAGGGCTTGCCCCAGCCGCGGGCGACGACGGCCGCGTGGCTGGCCTTGCCGCCGGTCGAGGTGAGGATGCCGACGGCCGCGTCCATGCCGGCGACGTCCTCGGGGCTGGTCTCCTTGCGGACCAGGAGGAGCTTGACGTCGGGGTTCGCCTCGCGCTGGGCGACGGCGTCTTCGGCGGTCAGGACGACCTTGCCGGAGGCCGCGCCGGGGCTGGCGGCGATGCCCTGGGCAACCGGAGTGACGCCGGCCTTCGGGTCGAGCTGGGGCAGGAGCAGGTGGTTCAGGCTATCGGGATTGACCCGCTGCACGGCGGTCTTCTCGTCGATCAGCCCCTCGTGGACCATGTCGACGGCGATCTTGACGGCGGCCGACCCGGTGCGCTTGCCGGTCCGGGTCTGGAGCATGTAGAGGGTGCCGTCCTCGATCGTGAACTCGATGTCCTGCATCTCCTTGTAGTGCTGCTCAAGCTTCCCACGGATTTCCATGAGCTGCTTGTAGACCGCGGGCATCTCGCCTTCGAGGTCGGCGATGTGCTCGGGGGTCCGGATGCCGGCGACGACGTCTTCACCCTGGGCATTGATCAGGAAGTCGCCGTAGAAGACGTTCTCACCGGTATTCGGGTCTCGGGTGAAGGCGACACCCGTGCCGGAGGTATTGCCGGTGTTGCCGAAGACCATCGCCTGCACGTTGACGGCGGTCCCCTTCAGGCCCGAGATCTTCTCGATCCGGCGGTACTCGATCGCCTTCTTGCCCATCCAGCTGCGGAAGACGGCCTGGACGGCCTTCCAGAGCTGTTCCATCGGGTCCTGGGGGAAGCCGGTGCCGACGTTCTTCTCGTAGACGGCCTTGTAGCGGCGGACCAGCTCCTTGAGGTCGTCGGCCGACAGGTCGGTGTCGAGCTTGACCCCCTTCTCGTCCTTGAGCGACTGCAGCTCGTGCTCGAAGTGCTCGTGGTCGACGTTCATGACGACCGAGCCGAACATGTCGATCAGGCGGCGGTAGCCGTCGTAGGCGAAGCGAGGGTTGCCGGTCTTCTGGGCCAGGCCCTCGGTCGAGGCGTCGGACAGGCCGAGATTCAAGATCGTGTTCATCATGCCCGGCATCGACAGGGCGGCGCCGGACCGGACGCTGACGAGCAGGGGGTTGCTCGGGTCGCCCAGCTTCGATCCGTAGGCCTCTTCCATCTTGGCCAGGGCGGCCTGGACCTGGGATTCGAGGCCCTCGGGGAAGGTTTGCCCGTTTTTGTAGTAAAGGTCGCAGACTTCGGTGGTGATCGTGAAGCCCGGAGGCACGGGAATTCCGATGGCGCTCATCTCGGCGAGGTTGGCCCCCTTGCCGCCGAGCAGTTCCTTCATCTTGGCCGTGCCCTCGGCCTGACCCGCGCCGAAGGAATAAACGTGTTTCTGGGGATCGGACATCGGATGCGATGACTCCCGGTTCGCCCTGGATCGCCGGCGCCCGGGGTGCGAGCCCTCACGCGAGGACCGCGACGCCGGACTCGGCGCGATTCAAGCGTAAGTCCATGAAAGGGCATAGCTTATCGTGCCGATTCCGGATCGTCAAGTCGTTCGGCGGGCCGCTCAGAGCGTGGCCGAGGTCCGGGGGCGATCGGATCCGATCAGGACCCGGCCGTCGCCGTGCTGCGGGCTCCAGTCGTCCCAGCGCAGCCGTTGCATCCGCCCCAGGCGCTTGAGGATCCGTCCTCGGTCCGGGCCGGAGAGGGAGACGAGCCCCTCGTCCCGTTCGACCCAGAGGCTCTCGGTCGAGCGATCGTAGAGCAACGGTTGACGGCCGTAGAAGTAGCCGGCGAATCCCATCCGCAGGCGCCGGCCGTCCAGCACCGTCTCGAAGACCGACGAGCCCGTCGCGGGCGGCCTGGTGAAGAGAATCAGGAGGGGCTCCCCGTCGACCTCGTCGTTGATGACCAAGACCTTGTCGAGCACGATGACCGGGTAGGCGCATGACCGGCCCTCGAACCGCATGACCTCGACCTCGTGATCGTCGGGAATCCGGTCGGAGATGGGACCGCCGCCGACCTCGACGAGCGGTTGATCGACCCCCTGGAACAGGTCGCGCCCGATCGACTCGCTCAACTGGTCGCGGTCGAGATCCCCGGGCTGGAGGTGGAACCAACGGTGGCCCTGCTCGGCATGCCAGCCGGCCCAGAGCCGCGCCCGAGGCCCCTCGACCCGGTACCAGTGCCCCGGGGGCTCGGCGGCCGACAGGTTGGGGCTGATCCCGACGTAGCCGATCACGACGTTCTGGCCCGCCGCGGTCCGTTCCTGGAGCAAGGCGCTGGTTTCATCCCAGAGCGAAGGCCCCTGGTACGCGATGAAACCGAAAAGCGACGCGATCCCGCAGAGCAAGGCACCGCGAGGTGCGGGGCGAGGCGGTGGCGTCGAGGGCCGGGAGGCGGCGTCGTCGATCGGCGGTAGCGATGGGGTCGACATCAGATACGGCTCCACGGGCGGGAGAGGCTGGACTGCCTGGAGGTCGTCTGAGCAGACGGACAACAGACCCGGGACCGGGCGAACGTCACAAAGAGCAGCACAGCACGTCGGCGGACGCTCGACGGGCGCCTCCTGGTTATGAGGGCGATGCCCCCGCCTGTCAAGCGGCCGCGCGGCGGCGCGACGAAGAATCCGCAGTCACGCTCGCACGTCGTTCGGGATGGTCGTGGTCACGCAGCATTGGTGGCGCGTTCCGCGACGCGAGGCTCGACGATCCGGAGCCGGGGAGGGGAAACAACGAACGCCGGGCCCGGCCCCCTCGAAGGGAGCCGGACCCGGCGTGCTGCGATCGATCCGCCAGAGCAATTGCAGGCGAGGCAGGGCCGAGGAGACAGGCCTGGCCGATTCGGGATCAGGCCTTGGCCATGCTCTTGGCGTCTTCCTGGGCCTTCTTGATGATCTCATCCTGGAGGCTGGCGGGGACCCGCTGGTACTTGTAGAACTCCATGCTGAAGGTGCCCTTGCCCTGCGTCATGGAGCGGAGGTCGTTCGAGTAGCCGAACATGGCCGAGAGCGGGACCTCGGCGTAGATCACCACGAAGCCCTCGCGAGCCTCGGTGTTGGTGATGATGCCTCGCTTCGAGGAGACCTGGCCGGAGACCGGGCCCTGGAACTCGATCGGGCACTCGACCTCGACCTTCATGATCGGCTCGAGCAGGACGGGGTCGGCCTTGCGGAAGGTCTCCCGGAAGGCGTCGAAGGCGCAGATCTCGAAGGCCATGGCCGACGAGTCGACGTCGTGGTAGCCGCCGTCGTCGAGGGCCATCTTGACGCCGATGACCTCGTAGCCGGCCAGCGGCCCCTTGACCAGGCCGCGGCGGAAGCCCTTCTCGATCGCCGGGATGTACTCGCCGGGGATGCGGCCGCCGGTGACGTTGTTCTCGAACTCGAACGGCTCCTCGAAGGGCTCTTCCAGCGGGATCAGCTTGCCGATCACCTTGCCGTACTGGCCCGAGCCGCCGGTCTGCTTCTTGTGGGTGTAGTTGTACGGCGTTTCCTTGGTGGGCGCCTCGCGGTAGCTGACCTTCGGCTGGCCGATGGTGCAGTCGACCTTGTACTCCCGGCGGATCCGCTCGACGTAGATCTCCAGGTGCAGCTCGCCCATGCCGGAGATGATCGTCTCGCTGGTCTCGTGGTCGACGTGCACGCGGAAGGTCGGGTCCTCGCGCATGAACCGGTTCAGGGCCTTCGAGAGCTTGTCGTAGTCGGCCCGCTTGTTGGGGATGATCGACAGGTCGATGACCGGCTCGGCGGCGTAGATGCTCTCCAGCGAGTAGTTGATGCCTTCGGAGCAGAACGTGTCGCCGGTGGCGCAGTCGATCCCCATGACGGCGACGATGTCGCCGGCACCGGCGGCCTCGATGTCCTCACGCTCGTCGGAGTGGACGCGGAGGATCCGGCTGATCCGCGCCCGCTTGCCGGACCGGGTGTTGTAATAGAACTCCCCCTTCTTGAGGGTGCCCTGATAGATCCGCATATAGGTGACCTGGCCGAACGGCTCCTCGACGAGCTTGAAGGCCATGGCGACCAGGGGCTCGTTGTCGTCGGGCTTCAGGACGACCTCGGCCTGCTCGTCGAGGTTGTCGCGGGCCTTCACGTCGCGGTCGAGCGGGCTGGGCAGGAAGTTGGTGATCGCGTCGAGCAGGGGCTGGATGCCCTTGTTCTTGTAGGCGGTCCCCATCAGGACCGGGGCGATCTGCTGGGCGATCGTCGCCTCGCGGATGATCTTCAGGACCAGCTCCAGCGGCGGCTCTTCCTCCTCGAGGAGGATGGTCATCAGCTCGTCGGAGTAGAGCGAGAGGGCCTCGAGCATGCCCTGGCGGCGCTGCTTCGCCACCTCGACGAGGCCGTCGGGGATCGCCTCGCGGCGGACGGTCTCCCCCTTCTCGCCGTCGAAGTAGACGGCCTCCATCGAGAGCAGGTCGACGACCCCCTCGAAGTTCATCTCCAGGCCGATCGGGATCTGGAGCGGCACGGCGGTCAGGCCGAGCTTCTGCTCGACGGTCTCGATGACCTTCTGGGGGTTGGCGCCGGTGCGGTCGATCTTGTTGATGAAGACCAGGCGGGGGACGCCGTACCGCTTCATCTGGCGGTCGACGGTCAGGGTCTGGGACTGGACCCCCTCAACCGCCGTGACGACGAGGATGGCGCCGTCGAGCACGCGGAGCGAGCGCTCGACCTCGACCGTGAAGTCGACGTGGCCGGGCGTGTCGATGATGTTGATCTTGTGATCTTTCCAGGCCACCGTGGTGGCGGCCGAGGTGATCGTGATGCCCCGCTCCTTCTCCAGCTCCATGTGGTCCATCTTGGCGCCGTCGCCGCCGCCACGGACGTCTTCGATCTTGTGGATCTTGCCGGCGTAGAACAGGACCCGCTCGGTCAAGGTGGTCTTGCCGGAGTCGATGTGGGCCGAGATGCCGATATTACGCAGGTCGCGGAGATTATCCATGGGCCGGTGACGCCTCTGCATCGAGGGGAGCAAACCCCTCAACAGAACAAGAAGGAAAGAAATCGAGAGGGAAAGATCAGCCGGATCGACGGGAACGACCGCCACCCCGCGGCACCTCTTGCAATCAAAAGGTCGGGCGAGCAGGTGGTTTTGCCACGACGCGATGACCGGATTGGCGATCAATTCATGGTAAGGATCGCGTGTGTCAGGCGTGTGAATGGGGCGTGCAGGTCTGGTGAGTGTACAGAGCACCTATTCTAGCGATCGTAGCATTTCGGTCAAGCAGTTCAACGCGGTTCCGCGAAACCGAAGCGGGATGAATCGCTCGTCACGCCGCGACGATGTCGAGGATTTCTCTCGGGTGCCACGCCCGGCCGATCGCCCCGGGGCCGGGCGAAAAAAATCCCCCGCACGCGGAAAATTTCCGGAGACTGCGTTCGAATCGCTCATGGAAGCCCACGCCCCGGGACCTCGGACCGGCCCGAGCCGTCGCGGCCCTCCCGGGAATCGTTTTGACATGATGATGCCCTCGCGATAGTGTTCTCCGACAGCTGTCCGACCGGGCAAGTCCGCGAGAGGCGGGGACGCAGCGACGACCCGGTTCCGACCGAGAGGGGCGAGTTCATGAGGGTGAGCCAGACCGGGCCGACGGCACCGCCGATGCGAGCGGCGGGGGATGGGATGCTGCGGCGGGGGTGGCTCCTTGTCCTGCCGGGGTTGCCGCAATGGTGGCGCGGGGAGCGGTCGAGGGGCCTGGTCCTGCTGGGTTGGTACAGCTCGGCGGCGGCGGTGGCGGGATTCGCCTGGGGATCGGTGGTCGGGGCGATGCTCCTGGCCGTGGCGTTCCTGGTGCATTGTGCCTCGGTGGCCGATGAGGTCGGGCAGTCCGCCTTCCCCGGATTCGGGGCGTGGGCCCCCTGGTATTCGGCCGTGGTGGGCCTGGGGGCGGTCGGCTATCTGCCCGGCCTGGTCGTGGCGCTGCACCTGGCGCACCCGGCCTGGACGGACGAGGGGGGATACCTGGTCAACCGTCGCGCGTACGAGCGGCAATCGCCCCGCCCCGGCGAATGGGTCTGGCTCGATCGCCGGCCGGCCGGGCCCTCGAGCGGCGGCATGGCGCGGGTGGTGGCCGTCGCGGGCCAGGTGGTCTCCTGGTCCCGGGGCGAGCTGTTCGTCGAGGGCCGGCACCCGGCCTTTGATCCGGGGCAACTGTCCCTGCCCCCGAGGACTCAGGGGCGATTCGAGGTCCCTGAGCGTGCCTTGCTGGTTGTCTGCGAGGGCTCGTTGCCTGCCGTCGGGGCCTTGTCGCCCGAGATGCCCTCGCCCCCGGGCCTGGAACTGATCCCCGCCGAATGGGTCGTCGGCCAGGCCTGGGCCCGTTCGTACCCGATCTGGCAACGCCATTGGCTGGGGGCGCGTGGGGGCGGGATCTGGAAACGGTTCGTCCTGACCGATCGTGGCTCTGGCACGGAACCGTCATCGGGGCTGACCTGAGCCGGCGAGGGCCGGACGCCCCCACCGGGCCCGGTTCAAGCCGCCCGGACCGGGGGCCGAGGCGCCGCGTCCTGAATCCGGGCTCCCCCCGCCCGGCGAAAAAAAAGACGAGAGCCCCCGGCTGTCCCCGTCGGAGTGTTGGTATAGTTGGGAATTGCCCGATTCCAACCAACGGTGGTCTGGAGGGCTCAGGGAGAACGACTCCGGGCGGATCGATTGCCGATGCAACACATCTGGGCTCCCTGGCGGGCACAGTATATTGAGCAGGGCCAGGCTCAGGAAGGGCGGGCAACCGCCTGTTTCCTCTGCCGAGGGCTGGAGCAGCACGACGATCGCGCCAACCTTCTCGTCTGGAGACGCCCCCACTCGGCGGTTTACTTGAACCGTTACCCGTACAATAATGGCCACCTGTTGGTTGCTCCCCGATCGCATCAGGGGCAGCTCGGCGATCTCCACGGCGCGGAGTTGCTGGAGCCGATCGAAACGGTCCAGATCCTGATCGGGGTGCTCGACCGCATGTTCCGTCCCGATGGTTACAATGTTGGGTTGAATCAAGGGCGATCGGCCGGGGCGGGTCTACCCGGCCATCTGCACTGGCACATCGTCCCGCGATGGGATGGCGACACGAACTTCATGCCCGTCCTGGGTCAGGCCAAGGTTATCATCCAGGGGCTCGCCGAGTTGTACGATCGCCTGGTCGCGGAGCTGGCCCGAGACGGCATGATTGACGGGGCCGCCGGTCCGGGTCGGGCCGACCGCCTGCCTGATGACGACGCTGGATGATGACGCGAGAGGCAACGACGGAATTCACGGGCGTCGGGGAACTGATTGCCTCGGAGAAATCGGATCATGATGTTGGTGGCGATTCGAGCGGTCTTCATCCTGGTGGCCGGCGGCCTGGCGGCGCGGCTGGCCACGCTCGCGAGCGGCCCCCCCTGGGCCCCCGCCGTCCTCTTTCCCCTCGTCATGGGCGCCGCGGCGCTCGTGGTGGTGATCGACGTCCTCACCCCTCGCAAGCGGATCCAGACGATCTCGGCCGTGTACTTCGGCCTGATCGTCGGGCTGATCCTGAGCTACTTCCTGCAACTGGCCCTGCAACCGACGATTGACATGTTCGGCGGCGGCCTGGCGACCGAGATCGTCCAGGTCGTCTTCGCGCTCGGGACCGTGGGCATCTGCTACATCTGCGTGAGCACCTTGTTGCAGACGAAGGACGACTTCCGATTCGTGATTCCCTACATGGAATTCTCGAAGGAGGTGAAGGGGGCCTGCCCCTTGGTGCTCGATACCTCCGTCATCATCGACGGCCGGATCGCCGACGTGGCCGAGGCGAGGGTCCTCGATCAGCCGCTCGTGGTCCCTCAGTTCGTGCTCCAGGAGCTGCAGGGGATCGCCGACAGCTCGGACAAGCTGCGGCGCAACCGGGGGCGTCGCGGGCTGGACATCCTCAACCGGCTCCAGAAATCGCCCGAGGTCGAGATCCGGATCTTCGACACCGAGCTTCCCGAACTGGCCGGCATCCGGGAGGTCGATCAGCGCCTGGTCGTCCTGGCCAAGCATCTCGACGGCAAGGTGGTCACGAACGACTACAACCTCAATAAGATCGCCCGGCTCCAGGGGGTCGACGTCATCAACCTCAACGACCTGGCCAACGCCCTGAAGCCGGTCGTCTTGCCGGGAGAATCGCTGGCCGTGAAGCTGATCAAGCGCGGCGAGGAGGCGGGGCAGGGGGTCGGCTACCTCGACGACGGCACGATGGTCGTCGCCGAGCAGGGCTCGGGCCACCTCGGCGAGATGGTCCGGATCACCGTCACGAGCGTCTTGCAGACCAGCGCCGGCCGCATGATCTTCGGCAGGATGGAAGGGGTCACCTCCGGGCAGGGCCATGGCGCCCACCGCGCGGGCCATTGATCCGATCACCCGGCGATCACGGCTCTCGCTTAACGCGAAACCGGGCGGCCCGAGACTCGATCGA